>PBVL01000152.1 GCA_002728675.1 Gammaproteobacteria bacterium | reverse complement strand
CGAGTACCCACACCTATTGCGTCTCCCAATCCATCTCAAATCCGCACAAACGCGAACCAGACATGAATCGGAAATAGGTTGTCCTGACTGTTAAAGAGCGAAACGCCCGGGGCGGCCGGGCGAGGGTGGCGTATTATACGCCCCGCTTAGCCATTTACAACGCTGTCTGAACACCCTTTTCCGGCGGCCGGCGCTGCGGACGAGTGAGCGCTTGCGCCGGTGCTTCGCGGGACCGCCTCAGCCGTCCCCTAGGACCACCAGATGGTGGTTCTTCTTGCCCTTCTGGACGATGTGGTAACGCCCAAAGAGCGCGCCTTCACGCCCCAGCGTCTCCTCGGTGTCCGTCACCTTCTCACCGTTGACCGAAACCCCGTTACCCGTGATCAACTTGCGGGCCTGACCCTGTGTCACTTCTCCCCGTGGGGTCACCGCAAGCCCGCTCGTAACGAGCAGTTCCATGAGCGGGGTACCGGGCGCCACCGAGGAACTTGACAACCCGTCGATCGCCAGTTGAGCAAGATCGCTCTCAGCAAGCTCAGCCAACCGGTTGCGGAAGATCGCTTCGGTGATCCGTTCGGCCGCAGTGAGTCCTTCCTCACCGTGAACGAGCCGTGTCACCTCGCGTGCCAGAGCAATTTGCGCGGACCGCGAGCCGGGGTCCTGCGCGTGCGCTGCCCGCAGTTCATCCAGTGTCTCGAGCGGCAGGAAGGTGAAGGTATTGAGGTAACCCGCCACGTCTTCATCCGCGCTGTTCAGCCAGAACTGGTAGAACGCATACGGTGACGTCTGCGCCGGGTCCAGCCACACGGCGCCGCCCTCGCTCTTGCCAAACTTGGTGCCGTCCGCCTTGGTCACGAGCGGGAACGTCACCGCGAAGGCCTGGGCGCCGTGCATGCGCCGGACGAGGTCGATCCCCGAGGTGATGTTGCCCCACTGATCGCTGCCGCCAAGTTGCACCGTGCAGTCGTACCGCTCGTTCAGCACCGCGAAGTCGTAGGACTGCAGGATCATGTAGCTGAACTCGGTGTAGCTGATGCCGGAACTCTCGTCCTCGAGGCGCCGTCGTACCGACTCCTTCTGCACCATCGCGTTGACGCTGAAGTGCTTGCCCACGTCGCGCAGAAAGTCGATTGCCGCGAGATCGCGCGTCCAGTCGGCGTTGTTGACGACGATCGCCGCACAGTCAGGGTCGTCGAAATCGAGAAATCGGCTCGCTTGTGGGCGAATCGCGTCAACGTAGGCCTCGACGACGTCAGCGCTGTTGAGCTGACGCTCCTCGGTGCGGCCACCCGGGTCCCCGATCATGCCGGTGGCTCCGCCCACGAGCAGGATTGGCCTGTGTCCGGCCATCTGGAATCGGCGCAGGGCCAGCAGGGGGACGAGATTGCCCACGTGCAGGCTGTCCGCGGTGGGGTCGAAGCCACAATAGACCGAACGACGCCCCGACTGCAGATGTTTTGTCAGCTGGTCTTCGCTGCTGACCTGCGCAATCAGGCCCAGTTGCCGGAGATTGGCAATCAGGTCCCCGGATGCTGCTTGTGCGTGTGCCGCCATGTCAGTCGTCGCCGGTAGTTGATGATGGACGCCCTCGAAAAGGGCGCGAGTCGTCCGCAAATCGGGCCAGTTCAGCCCGAAAGGCCGTCGCGGTGCGGCAGCGGAACATACAATAACTGACAACAAATACAACCCGGCGCTTTTCGGGAGATACCCGGAGCCAGCCGGACAGCCGCCACACACGAGAGAGATCAGCGAGGGGGAGCACAGCCGCACGACGCCAGACCGCAATCCAGCGGCGATGAAATGCACAGCAGAGATGCCGGTCATGCTCATTGGCAGGTCGACGTCGGACTACGCCACCAGGACCGCCCTCGACATGAACTCTCGTCGCCGGCAGGATGCGCTCCGACGGAGCTTCGGCAGCTGACCGGGGAAGGCCACTTCAACCTCTGAAAACAGCATAAAGTGTTGTCAAATTATTTACTTATAAGATTTTCATGATAGATTACGGCAGCAAAACGTCCCAGGCATCTGTCTACAGTGAATTTACGGGTAATGTGGAAGATCAGCCCACGCTCGATCGCATTGATCGGTGCGGTCTTCGGCACCCTTGCCCGCGCACTGGCCCGCGCGTCCATTCACGACAGACGCGTTGCGGGCCGACCACTGCCGCGACCCCGCGACATGGCCAGGCCGTCACGTCGCTTCTACGAGGTACAGGTTCCTGACATGCAGGCCTACCCGAAAACCCATCTGAAAGCTGTTGCGGCGATCATCTTCGCGATCACGGTGCTGATCGCGGCAATGCCCGCAGAGGAGCGTCCCGCGCAGACGGTCCCGGTTTCGCTCTCGATCGAGCCAGAGCCGAAACCCGCGCCGATCGCACCGCCTCCGGCTGAGGTTGTCCCCGAGGACCCGTGGGTCGACGTCACGGTTCGCCCGGCAGACAGCCTCTCGCGCATCTTCGAACGCAACGGCCTGCCTCCCGCGGACCTCCAGCGCCTCATGACGTCGGGCCCCGGAACCAAAACGCTTAAACGAATTATGCCGGGTCAGGTGTTGTCACTTCAGAAGAACGAGAGTGGCCAGCTTCAGGCCCTCCGATACTCTCGGAGCCCCCTCGATACCCTGGTAGCCACCCGCGCGGATCACGGCTTCGACGTGTTCGTCGAAACGGTCGAACCCGAGCTAATCACATCGTTCAAGACCGGCCGCATTACGGCGAATCTGCCATCGCTGTATCACGCGGGCAAATATGCCGGGCTGTCGGACAACCTCATCATGCAGCTCGCGCAGATCTTTCAGTGGGACGTGAGTTTCGCGCTCGATCTGCGCCAGGGCGATGCGTTTGGCGTGTTGTTCGAGGAAGCCTACGTCGACGGCCAGAAGATCAAAGACGGCAAGATTCTCGCCGCGCAGTTCACCAATTCCGGGCGCACATACAAGGCCGTCTCCTACGTCGACAACTCGGGGCAACGCGACTTCTACACGCCTGAGGGTGCGAGCCTGCGCAAGGCGTTCCTGCGCGACCCTGTCCACTTCAGCTACGTCAGTTCAAGCTTCAATCCAAATCGTCTGCACCCGGTACACAAACGCCGGATGCCTCACCGGGGTATCGATTACGCGGCACGCACCGGCACGCCGGTGTTCGCGTCAGGCGATGGCAAAGTGATGATCGTTCGTCAGAACAACGCAAGTGGCAAATACATCGTGCTGCAGCATGGCGAGCAATACACGACGAAGTACCTGCATCTCTCGAAGTTCGCCAAGGGTATACGCCCGGGGAAGACAGTGCGGCAGGGGCAGACGATCGGCTACGTCGGCGCCACCGGCTGGGCCACAGGCCCGCACCTGCACTACGAGTTCCTGGTCAACGGCGTGCACCGCAACCCTGCCACCGTCAGACTGCCCAAAGCCAAACCGATCACAGTCGCTCGGCGCGCGGCATTCGAAGCCTCGACTGCACCTACGCTGCTGAAGCTCAACTCGCTGATGGGACACACGACCTTCGCCGGACTGCCATCAGACCCGGCGTCGTCCCGCGATGGCTAGCGGGTCAGCGGAGGACCCTGGCGTTTCGCCGATCAGGCGATAGAAAAGGAGTTGCCGCACCCGCAGGTGGTGTCGGCGTTCGGGTTCGTGACCACGAACCGAGAGCCCTGCAGATCCTCGAAGAAATCGATTTCCGCACCCGCAAGATACTGGAAGCTGAGCGAGTCCACGACAAGCCGCACGCCGGAATTCTCGATCGTGGTGTCCTCTTCGTCGACATCCTCATCGAAGGTGAACCCGTACTCGAATCCAGAGCAGCCGCCACCCGTCACGAACACGCGGAGGTTCAGGTTGCCGTTGCCTTCATCTTCCATGAGCATCCTGACTTTGCTTGCGGCCGCGTCAGTAAAGGTCATCATGCTGAGGTCGTTCACGGATCGTTCTCTCGCTACGCGATTGTTTCCAATTTACCACTGGTGCACGGCGGTGCAACACCTCGCCACGTCAGGCGCTTCTTCTACTATAGCGTCTTCGAAGGTCTTTCAAGCCCTCAGGCCGACTTCGCCTTGACAGGCTGGACCGGGGCAGGCCCGTTCGCCTGGCGCTGCTCAACCTGCCGCACCTCAGGTTTGCCGTTCTTCACGTGCACGAGGTTGCCGTCCACCTTGCTTCCCATCACCATCTCGATGAGGTTGTAGTAGACGTTCCCTTTCACTTCAGCCTTCGCGGCTAGCTCGACATGTTTGTCGGAGTGAATGTCGCCATATACCTTGCCGTTGACAACGACACTCGGAGCCCGGATTTCGCCCACCACACGCCCCTTCTCGGAGACTCTCACCTCGGCCCTGGCGCCGTCCTGCGCGATGATGTTGCCCTTTACGAAGCCCTCGATGCAGAGCTCGTCGCTGAACAATACATCGCCCTCGATCTGGCAGTTATTCGCGACAAGAGTCGTGCCCTTCTCGGTCTTAGCGTTCTTGTCGCCAAACATGTGTGGCTCCTCTGTCAGCCGTCGCCGAGCGAATATGCAAACCGACGTTCGAGTTTCTGCGCGTTTCTGCCCGAAGACTGCGCAACGACCATGATCTCTTCGGGCTCGAACCCGTCCGGCAACGTCAGTTCACCGTCTATGTTCTGAAAATAGCGGAAACGAAATCGAATGGAACCGGTGCGCGGGTCGGACGATTCTGAACCAGCCGCCTCCGCCGCGCCAGCCCCCACTTGGCCCGGGTCCCCGGAAGTGAATGCGAGCACCTCCGGCCGGCCGAGCAGATTGATCTCGACTCCGCCCTGCACGTAGTCGTGCTTGTCGACGACCTGTGTCAGCAAGAGCTTGTATTTGACCCGGTTGGGATCGGGTGTCCTCAGGATGTCGAGGCGCTCGATGCGCAGCCCCTTCTCGTCGACGTTCGGCAGCATCACACCCTTGTAGAACCTGATCTCTTCCTGCAGTTCAGCAATCCGGTTCTGCAAGCCCTCGATCGTCACAAGGACCTCTTCGGTGGCCTTTTCGTCCACCTCGCGGCCGACCTCGAGATCGGCGATGTGCTGCCGCATCGCGTCGATCTGCCGTGCATGATCCCTCAGCTCGAGACGTGCACTGTCTCGCTCGCGCATGACCTCGTCCTTGAGCGCAAGGCCTTCACGCCGGCCGTATTCGTATGAGAGGAACACCATGAATCCCAGCAGCGCAATGAACGCACAGAGCACAGCCCACGTGTAGAGAGGGCGGTCCGGTACCACACGCATGCGATACTGCTTCGATCCCTTGACTCGCGCCATGTCGAACACGATCGAGAAATAGGGACCTACTATCCTAGCAAAACCCAAGCTCCGGCCCCATAGCCACCCGTCAGTTCGCTGACGGCGCCCAGCAGGGCAGCCGGAGCGCAGCGACGCGCACTTCAATCATATGCTGCGGCTTCGCCCGCGCCGCATCGTCACGCCGAACTCTGACCAACGCTCCGCCATTGAAGCCTTCTGGCGCCAACTTGCGAGCCTGGAGTCGGTGCCTCAGTTCGCGATCCTGGGAATCCTGTCGGGCGCGGTGACGGGACTCGTGATCCTCGCGTTCAGGGCGTCAGCAGAGTTCCCCCGCTCGCTCGCTGGCTGCTGGGCCCACCTCGCACACCGTTTCGACGTCACCACCGCAGTCACCAAAGCGCAGCGTTATACCTGGAACTCGCTCAAGGGCGGCCGACGTCTCGGTATGGGCCAGCACATGCCGAACCGGATGTTCTGGCACGACGCCTGAGGGCGACTCCCACTCGCTCCCACTCCCATGCTCGCCCTGCAGCCTTGCAGGCCCCTGATCGCGATGATTGAATGCGCGCGCCGGCCCTGCCGCGCGCCTCCTCCAACCAATCAGGATCGATCATGTCCAAGTCAGAGACGCTTTTTGCCAACGCGCAAATGGTACTGCCCGGCGGAGTCAACTCGCCGGTCCGCGCATTCGGACGAGTCGGCGGGCATCCGCGCTTCATCGAACGTTCAGAGGGCGCTTATCTGATCGACGCCGACGGCAATCGGCTCGTCGACTACGTGGGCAGCTGGGGGCCCATGGTGCTGGGACACGCGCATCCGGACGTCGTCGCCGCGGTGCAGGATGCCGCAACGCGCGGCCTGTCCTATGGCGCTCCGACCGAGATCGAGACACAGATGGCAGAGACGATCTGCAGCATCGTCCCGTCGATCGAAATGGTCCGCATGGTGAACTCCGGTACGGAAGCGACAATGAGCGCGATTCGCATCGCGCGTGGCGCGACCGGACGCAACAAGATCGTCAAGTTCGAAGGCTGCTACCACGGCCACAGTGACGCGCTCCTCGTCAAGGCGGGATCCGGCGCGCTGACGATGGGTGAGCCGGATTCCGCCGGCGTCCCCGCAGGATTTGCGGCCGATACGATCACCGTTGCGTTCAATGATTCGGAGCAGATCAAGGCGGCGTTCGACGCCGAAGGCGCCAACATTGCCGCGGTCATCGTCGAGCCTGTGGCCGGCAACATGAGCTGTGTGCCGCCGAAGGCCGGCTTCCTCGAGGCGTTGCGGTCACTTTGCACGGAGCACGGCAGTGTCCTGATTTTCGATGAAGTGATGACCGGCTTCCGCGTCGGTCTTGGGGGTGCCCAGGAGCGTTTTGGCGTCAAGCCTGACCTCACGACGCTCGGCAAGGTCATCGGCGGCGGCATGCCGGTCGGTGCATTCGGAGGTCGTCGCGACCTGATGAAGCACGTGGCGCCGCTTGGTCCGGTCTACCAGGCCGGCACACTCTCGGGCAACCCGGTCGCGATGGCAGCCGGCCTGACCACACTGAACCTCATCCGGAAGGCAGGCTTCTTCGAACAACTCGAAGAAGCGACATCCGGCCTGGTCGCGGGGATGCGGGAGATCGCGAGCGACGCGGGGATTCCCTTTACGACCAATCAATGCGGTGCGATGTTTGGCCTCTTCTTCTCCGCGAATCCCGTCGACAGCTTCGACGCCGTGATGGGGTGCGACACCGGGCGCTTCAACCAGTTTTTCAACGGCATGCTCGAGCGGGGCGTGAACCTCGCGCCGTCACCGTTTGAAGCCGGCTTCGTCTCGGCAGCGCACGGCCCGGATGAAATTGGCAAGACGCTCACCGCGGCGCGCGAAACGTTCGCGACGCTGTCCTGAGGTTCAGGCAATGACGAGATACGACGTATACGGCCTCGGCAACGCGATTGTCGACACCGAGTTCCAGGTCACGGATGAGGTGGTCGCGGCCTGCAATGTCCAGAAAGGTGTCATGACGCTGATCGATGAGGAGCAGAAGCACTCGCTCGTCGCGGCACTCAGCAAGCTGCACGAACCGGTCAATCGCTCGGGTGGCGGTTCCGCGGCCAACACGCTCGTGGCGGTTGCCCAGTTTGGTGGCACCGCGTACTACAGTTGCAGGGTCGCGAATGACGCGACGGGCGACTTTTTCCTCTCGGACCTCAAGGCTGCCGGTGTCGAGACCAACCTGCAGGATGGACGCGTCTCTGGCGTTTCGGGCGAGTGCCTCTCCCTGATCACCCCCGACGCGGAACGCACCCTCACGACGTGCCTCGGCGTGTCCGGAGACCTGGGAGCCGATGTGATCAATGAGTCCGCACTGGCGCGGTCCCGCTTCCTGTACCTTGAGGGGTACCTCGTATCGAACGATGCATCGCGCGACGCGCTCTTCCGCGCACAGTCCATCGCCCAGGCGAACGGCGTTCCGGTGTCGCTGACGCTCTCGGACCCGGCGATGGTCGAGAACTTCCGCGAGGTCTTCGATGAACTCGTCGCGCGCGGCGTCGACCTGATCTTCTGCAACGAAGAAGAGGCAAAGCTCTGGGTACAGGCCGACACCCGGGATGATGCAGTCGCGGCGGTTCGCGAACGGTGTTCGACGTATGCTGTGACCTGCGGTCCGGACGGCGCAATCGTCTCCCACGGAGGCAAGCCGACGCCCGTACCGGGGAGTAACGCAACGCCGGTCGACACAACTGGCGCAGGTGACATGTTCGCCGGCGCCTACCTGTGGGCACTGACCCGCGGACAGTCCCACACAGCCGCAGCCGCACTCGCGAACAAGGCCGCGGCGACGGTTGTGTCACATCTGGGTGCCCGGCTCACACCTGACGTGTTCGCCGAGCGCCTCGGGTAGGCCACGCACGTTCCCCTGTCAGAACAGACTCTGCTGGCGGTCAACCAGGGACGCAAGCGTCACGCCATCGAAGTGCAGGATCGCGTCGGCAATCGGCGCAAGCTGGCGATGCACATAGAACTCGTAATCGAATGGTGACTGACGGTAGCGCGCTGGCTCAGGCCCGTTCACGGTCATGACGTACTCGACCCATCCTCCGCCAAACCGGAACTGTGCGGGCAGCCCGCGCTCCGCGCGGATCTCCTCCAGCCGCCGCGCCGCGCGCACATGGGGTGGCACGTTCTTCTCATACTGGCCCAGCCCCCGACGAATCCGCTTGCGCAGGACCAACGCATCGTCCCGCTCGCCGGCCTCCACCGCCCGGACGGTGCTGCGCACGAACTCATCGTACGGTTCTCCCGCAAACACGAGTTCGTACAACTCACGCTGAAATCCCCGGGCGACCGGAGACCAGTCGCTGCGCACGGATTCCAGCCCCTTGAAGACGAGGCCCTTGCCAGCCACCAGTCCCGCGTAACGCTTCTTGCTGCCTTTGTCTGAACCGCGCACGGTTGGCATGAAGAAGCGCTCGAAGTGCGTCTCGTACTCAACCTCGAGACAGCTCTCGATCGAGAACCGGGTCCGCAGGGCGTCGCGCCAGTAGTCGTTGAGAAAGGTCTCGAGTGCGGCGCCCTCTTCGGCAGCGGGCCCTGCCCCCTCAGGCAGCAGCACGAAGACAGAGTCCGTGTCGCCGTAGATGACCTCGAATCCTTTCGCGTTCAGGACATCACGCGTCTCACCCAGGATTTCGTGCCCACGCATCGTGATCGAACTCACCAGCCTCGCGTCGAAGAACCGGCAACCCGTCGTGCCGAGCACACCGTAGAAGGAGTTCATGATGATCTTGATTGCCTGGGACATGGCCGCACGGTCGGCGCGCTTCGCTTCGTCACGCGCGGTCCAAAGATCCTCGATGATTCCCGGCAGCAGATGGCGTTCCCGGGAAAACACCCCGCCCTTGAATCCGGGCACCGCGTCGTCGGGTTCGTCCAGCAGCGCAACCGCGAGGCCCAGCGGATCGACCAGAAAGGTCCGCACGATCGACGGGTACAGGCTCTTGAAGTCGAGCACGAGCACAT
>PBVL01000151.1 GCA_002728675.1 Gammaproteobacteria bacterium | reverse complement strand
GACGTAGCCCGAATCGAAGAGATCTGGCAGATGTCGATGGTGCACGGCTACTGGCGGAACGGACCGGTCCTCAACAACGCAATCTCAGGTGTCGATCAGGCACTGTGGGACATCAAGGGCAAGCGCGCCGGCATGCCCGTCTACGATCTGCTCGGCGGCAAGTGTCGCGACGCGGCGCACGTCTATGTGCACGCCGACGGGCCGACGCCCGACGCGGTTGCCGACCGGGTGAAGGCCTACCAGCGGGAAGGCTACCGGTACGTGCGCATCCAGATGGGCGGCTATGGCGGCGAGGATGCCCGGTTTGCGAAACCCGATGGCGCTCAGGACGGGGCCTACTTCGACCCACGTGCGTACTGTCGAAACATGCTCGACATGATCGGCCACGTCCGCGGGGAAGTTGGACCGGAACTCGAACTCCTGCACGACGTCCACGAACGGCTGACCCCCGTCGACGCGGTGCAGTTCGCGAAAGACGTCGAACGGTTCAAGCTGTTCTTCCTCGAGGACGTCCTGGCGCCCGAAGACAGCGCCTGGTTTGCGCGCATCCGCGAGCAGTGCGCGACGCCGCTTGCGATGGGAGAACTCTTCAACCACCCGCTCGAGTGGCGCCCGCTCATCGAGGCACGCCTCATCGACTTCCTGCGCATGCACGTCAGCCAGATGGGCGGTCTCACACCCGCACGCAAAGCTGCCGACCACGGCCACGCGTACGGGCTGCGCACCGCTTGGCATGGCCCCGGCGATACATCGCCCGTCGGTCACGCCGCCAATCTGCACCTCGACCTTTGGGCACCCAACTTTGGCATCCAGGAATGGTACCGCCCCTCCGAACTCGAATACGCAATTTTCCCGGGGCTGCCCACCGTGCGGGAAGGTTACCTGTACCCCAACGACGCACCAGGTCTCGGCATCGACATCGATGAGCAACTGGCCGCCGAACACCCGGCTGAGGATGTCGTGGAGGCGTGGACCCAGACCCGGCTGCCCGACGGCTCCCCGGTGCGCCCCTGAGCCCGGTGCGCGCCGGCTTGGCAAACGCGCCCGATGTGCTCAAGCTCAGCCCATTCCTTCTGGCACGGAGACTAGACCCATGGCACTGACCGGACGCTGCCTGTGCGGCAGTATTCAGTACGAGATCGACAGCGAGCCGACGATGACCGGCATCTGTCATTGCAAGAACTGTCAGCGTCAGGCGGGCTCGGCGTTCTCGACACTTGCCGGCGTACCCCGCGCGGAGTTCCGCTTCACCAGCGGCGCGCCCAAGCTCTACGCCGACGGCGACACCAAGACCGGCAATACGGTCGAGCGCTGGTTCTGCGATACCTGTGGCTCGCCCCTCTACTCCGGCGTCGAAAGCGCGCCCGACACCTGGTTCCTGAAGACCGGCACACTCGACGACACGAGCAACTGGACACCCAGGTTCCAAACCTGGTGCGACAGCAAGCAGGATTGGGTAACGCTCGAGGAAGGGGTCCCCGCACAGCCGTAACTCCGCGGTCGCCTTGAGGCGCCCACCACGGCCCGTTGTCTTCTGCGGTATCGCAACCGCAGTCTCGCTGCTGGGCGACCAGGCCCTGTATGCGCTGTTACCCATCTACTTCGAGCAGATGGAGCTCGCACCGATTCATGTCGGCATTCTGCTGTCGGCAAATCGCTGGATCCGCCTGCTGACGAACACACTCGCCGAGCGGTTGCTGACCAGTGTGTCCCCCGCGCCGCTCTTCGCGGCCGCGTGGGACTGGGCGCAGCAACCACCCTTGCGTACGCGCTCTTCGACTCCTTCGCGATTCTGCTGGCTGCACGCCTGGCCTGGGGGCTCAGCTGGTCCTTCATCCGTCACGCGAGCGTCACGAACCTCGCCGCGACGGATCCCGCCGCGCGCGGCCAGATGATGGGATTCTACAGCGCGCTGTCACGTACCGGAGGGATTGCCGGCATCGTCCTCGGCGAACTGATGTTTGACATCTTCGGCTTCGAGGCGACGTTCCTGCTCCTCGCACTCGTCTCCGCTCTGGCGGTTCCAATGCCGCTCCGGGTCGGGTTCACGACGAGCGAGCACTGGCGCACGGCAAAGGAGGGCGGACCGAACGCACTGCTGATCGCCGGGCTGTGCGTCTCCGCCGTCGGCCCGGGCCTCGTAATGTCGACGCTCGGATTCGTGCTGATGGACCGAATTGGCGAATCGCTCACGGTCGCCGGCCTGGCAATCGGGATCGCAACGCTGAACGGACTGCTGCTCGGCAGCCGGTGGATCTTCGACACCGCCTGCGGGCCGCTGTTCGGTGCCCTTGCCGATCGCTACGGCATGCGCCTATCGGCGTCGATGTTCTTCACTTCCGGGCTGCTTGCGCTCGCGGCGCTGATTGTCGGCGACGGCGTACTCATCCTCTCCGCGGGCATCCTGTGGTTTTTTGCCAGTGGCACAGGTCTTCAGGTCATGCTCGCGGGAGAAGCCAGCCGGCACGGTTCGGGTTACTACGCGCGTTTCGCCACCGCCGGCGACGTCGGTGCGGCCGCCAGCCCCCTGATTGGCTGGAGCGTTGTACAGGCCGCGATGCCCAACGGGGCAGTGTTTGGTGCAGGCGGCCTCCTGTACGTGGCGGGATTCGCCGCCGCGCTTGCCGCGTTTCGCACGAAGACCGGCGTGCCGGAGCATCCGGACTGAGGTAGGCTCGTCCCACCAGAGGAGGACCGGCACATGGCAGACATGAACGCCTTCAACAAACCCGTCATCGATGAGTTTCGTGCAAACAGCGGGAAGGTCGGTGGCGATTTCGAAGGTGCAAAGCTACTGCTGCTGAACACCATTGGTGCGAAAACAGGCAGCACGCGCACGGTGCCGCTCGTCTACAACCGGGACGGCGAACGCATCATCATCGTCGCCTCGTTCGGGGGCGCCGCCACCGATCCACCCTGGTTCCTCAATCTGTCGAAGAATCCCGACGTCGTCGTGGAAATGCCCGGTGATACGTTCAAGGCGCGCGCCACGATCCTGGAGGAACCGGAACGTACCAGGCAGTTCGAGAGAATGGCCGCTGGCATGCCCTTCTTCAATGATTACCAGGCGAACACCGAGCGCGTGATTCCCGTGGTGGCGCTCAGCAGATGACTGCGACACCACTCACCCTCTACGCGTCGCCCATGTCTCTCTGGAGCGGCCGGGCCCGCAGTTATCTCATCAAGGCACACATCGACTACCGCGAAGAACCGCATGCCAGCCAGCACTTCATGGAAGTCGTACTGCCGAAAGCGGGCGGCAGACGCGGCATACCAACCCTCGAATTCCCCGACGGACGCGTGATTCGCGACGGCGTCGCGATCGTCGACCACTTCGAAGCGGAACGGGGCAACCCACACACACCGGCCACCCCGCGACAGCGCATCGCGGCCCTGCTCTTCGACGTCATCGGCGCCGAGGGGCTCGTACGACCGTGCATGCACTACCGCTGGCACTTCCCTGAGGAAGACGAGTTCCTTCTTCACCACTTCCGACCGATCACCCCCTGGGGGGGAACGGCGGAAATGACGGGGGAGGCTCGCATCAGGATCAACCGTGAGGTCGTAACGCCGCTGTTTGGGGCGGCGGCGGAACACTCGGAGGCGATCGAAGCGCTCTATGCCGACGTCGTCGACGCGCTTGATGCGCACCTGGCGGACGTCCCATATCTGTTCGGCGGTATGCCTTCGATCGGTGATTTCGGACTGATAGCACCCCTCTACGGCCACCTGGGTAGAGACCCTGTGCCGCTACGCATCCTGCAGACGCGCGCGTTCAACCTGCTGCGCTGGGTCGAGCGGATGAACCGGCCCGAACCCGACATCGGCGAATATGCCGACAGGTCTGAGACGTTCCTGGCCGACGATACGGTGCCAGATACGCTGATCGACGTCCTTCGCGCGTTTGCGGTCGATTTCGTGCCGGAGACCGTCGCCGCGGCCCACACGATCAATGCCGCGCTGGAAGAGACTCCGCCGCCCGCGGGTTCCGAGTGCGAACGGGGCTACGGCAATGCGGAGTTCGACATGCCAGGTGCGTCGATTTCAGCGCTTGCGCAACCGTTCAGATTCTATCTACTGAAGCGCGTGCAGGATGCGGTTGCGAACCTGGACGGGACTGACCGCGAAGCGGTGCTCGCAATGCTCGACGAAGCGAACATGACACCCGTCCTCGACGCCCGACTGATCAGGGACATCGGACGACAGGACAATCTCGAAGTCTGGCTCTAGGACAATTCGAGGCCAAACTCCGCTGCAAGCAGTTCGTACGACTTCATGCGGTCCTCGAACAACGGCGTGTTCGTCAGCACGACGACCTCGTCGGCGCCCGTCGCTTGCGCGAGTTCGGTGATTTCGGCCCGCACGACATCCGGTGCCCCGACGATCTGACGGGAGCGCTTGGTACGCATGCGCTCGAGTTGCGCGTCCGTGAACGGGTACTCCGCGGCCTCTTCGAGCGTCGCCGCAGGACCCTGCTTGCCCTGATCCCGTCGAATGCGCTGGAGTTCGCGCGCCCGGCGAAGCAGGTCTACATGTTCGGGATCGTCGTTGGCAATCGCGAACACCCCGAGCGAGACCCGCGACGCGCGTCCGCCTTCACCATTGAACTCGGCGCGATACATCTGGATGACCTGCGCGGCCTGCTCAGGAACGATGAAATGCGCGTAGGAAAGCGGCAGCCCGAAGTAGGCCGCGTACCGTGCGCTGTCCGGACTGGACGCGAGCACCCAGACTTCCGGCACGGTATTCGACTTCGGGGAGACTGCAAGTTCGCCAAACGCCTCGGAGTAGGGTTTTTCGTTCGAGACCCAGGCCAGCATGTCGCGGATTTTGGTCGGGTAGTACTCGATGCCGAGCCGGTTCCCGTAAGCGAGCGCCGCCGCGGTCACGCCATCACTCCCCGGCGCCCGCCCCACCCCCAGATCGATGCGGCCCGGATACATGACCTCCAGCATGCGGAAATTCTCGGCCACCTTGAACGGTGAGTAATGCGAGAGCATGACACCCCCCGAGCCGACCCGAATCCTGGAAGTTTCGTTTGCGACGCGCGTGATGAGGATTTCCGGCGACGCGCACGCAAGCGATTGTGACGCATGGTGTTCGGCCAGCCAGTAACGGTGATAGCCCAACTCCTCGCAGCGACGCGCGAGCGCAATTGTGTGGGCGACCGCGGTCGCCGCATCTTCACCTGCGCCAATGGGCGATTGGTCCAGAACGGATAGCTGCATCAACTCCTCCTCAAGGCCGCCATTAAAGCAGAATCATGGCCGCTGACCGCGCGGAGGGCGTCTGGCGAGCGCGCCGTTTCCCCTGCGAGATTTCCGGCAGACGTTGCACTTGATCCAACGATCCGGAAACCAGCTCAGGAGTATGTACATGGGTGCCGCCAACCGACTCGTCGGAGTCATGCTTGCAGTCCTGCTCTCGGTACCAGCGTGGTGCGACTCGAGGCTTAAAAACATCGCAACCAGGGGATTTGTCGGCACAGGCGACAACGTGCTGATCGCGGGCCTGATCATCGAAGGAGACACTGACGCCACTGTGCTCATTCGGGGACGCGGACCAAGCCTCGCAACATTTGGCGTAGCCGGCGTGCTCGCAGATCCCGTGCTGCAGTTGTTCGATCAGCCGGGAAACCTGCTGCAGACAAACGACGCCTGGCAGGCGCATCCTCGTTTCGGCGGGATCCCTGGCAACATCGCGCCCGGCGATGCCGACGAGGCGACCATTCTTGTCACCCTTGCACCTGGCGCCTACACCGCGATTCTCAGTGGCGTGGGCGGCACTTCCGGCGTCGCCATCGTCGAAGTCTTCATGGTCAACCCAACGACGCTGGATCAGGACGGCGACGCCATTCCGGACGTCAACGACGACGACGTGGACGGTGACGGCTTCGACAACCTGGTCGATGTCGACGACTTCAATGCCGACATCTCCGGCGACCTCGACAACGATGGCATCGACAACAACGTCGACCCGGATGACGACAACGACGGAACCCCCGACACGCAGGACGCCTTCCCCCTGGATCCAGGCGAGTCGGCCGACAGTGACGGCAACGGTTTGGGCGACAACGCCCAGGCGAGCCTTGCCGCGGGTATCAACCCGTACTCCGACTACACCATCACGGAAAGCGACCTGGGCGAACAGAATCGATCCGTACGACATTTCCACGCCAGCAACGCATCACAACGAGCGTTTGGGGTGACCGTCAGCTGTAACGACGTTGCGTTCACCGTCTATGGCCGGGACGGCAACGGGCTGTTCCAAGACGTGCTGGGAGAAACCGTGGTTGAGTCGCGCGGCGACGATCGTTCGACTGTCGTGGATTTCAACATCATGCCGGACGGCAGGCGCGCCTTCGTGGTCGCCCATCAGTCATCGCGCACGGAAGAGGAAGACGTGTTTGGCAGCACGCTCTACGTCATCGACATCGACACGAATGGGGCGCCGAGCGTCGTCGACTCCACCTCTCTCGATCGACTGTTCACCCCCGATCGCATGTTCGTTGGCCCGCAGGCATGCACGGGCTGCGCGCGCGTCTACATCGGCAGTCGGCGGACGACCAACCCGGAAACGGGCGTTCTTGAAGCGATTTCTCCCAGTGTCGCGATCGGGGTCGCCGCTGACGGCACCGCGTCAGTCCTCCCCGAAAGTCCCGAGTTGCCAACTCTTGCAGGGTTCTACGCGAACACCGCATGGAGCGGCGACGGCAGCTTGCTCTTCAGCGCCACCGGACCCTACATCCTCGTGCAGCAATCCGAAGCGGATGGTTCCCTGCCCGAGATACATCGTTTCGAGACCAACGTGTCATTCGATACGAACGCTACCGCACTGACCGGTGTCGCACTCTCGCCGGACGGCACCAAAGTCTTCACCGCCTACAAGGACCGCGTGAACAACAATCGTCAGGTCCTGCTCCGTCTCGGCTGGGACGGCAGCGAATTGACACCCGAGACGTCACTCGAGCTCTCGGCCGCAAGCGGTTACAACAACTACGGCGGTCTCATGACCATGGCACCGGACGGCTCATCGCTGTACATCACATCGCGTCACGGCTACACCGAGAACGATCTGACCCGCTGGCGGGCGGCGATTCACCACGTCGTCGACCCCAGCAACGCGATGACGCTGAACCGACAATCAGAAACGATGCTGTTCCCGGCCAACTCGATCCACGGCGTGTCACATGTGGGAGACGCACTGATTGTCCAGTCGAGCAGCCTGGTACCGACCCAAATCGACCTCGACCCGATCGGCGACTTTGGTACGGAAACGATGCTGCAGCTCGCGCCCGACCGTTTCCCGGCCAACCCGGGTCCGGGCTTCATTACACCCTCGCCAGACGGTGAGAACTTCTACATAGGTGGCCCCCTGGTATTTGTCACCTCAGGTTCCCTCGCGAACGACGAAATCAACTGGCGACAACAGATTTTCGATGTCGACGCGTTCTACCAGTCCGGCAGCCGTGACGGTGCGCTCAGCAACTCAGGCGACTGGCTGATCCTCGCCAGCACGGCCTCCTTCGGCGCAGACTCGATCAGTCGCTACGCGCTCGGACCGGACGGCGAGATGACGCAACTCAACTCGGCAACCATTGACCTTGCCGACGTCGCCGGAGCTGGACGCCCGGTGTTCAGTCACGATGACTCGACCGTCTATGTCACGGCCTTCGTCAACGGTACGAATGACGCAGATGGCGACGGCATCACGGATGCGCACATCGTCATCGTCGCGATGGATTTCAATCCTGTCACCGGCGAAATACTGATTCGGGACGCGTTCAAAACCTCACGACTGTTCGAGAACTACCAACGCTTCCGGCTCGATGAGGGGCAAATTGTGATGACGCTCTCGCCCGAAGGCGACGTGTTGTATCAGCTCGACACCTATCACGGTCGTCTGACCGCGTATGCGATCCAGTCGAACGGAGACATTGACCGTGAACTCGATGATGTCAGCCTGCCCGTTGCGCTGGAGGGTGATCTCGAGATCGCCCCGACGCAACCGTGTTTGTCGTGACCCTACCCGACACCCACGACGGAGCGCTCACCGCTTACGAGCTGATCGATGATGAACTTCTGCTGGTGGCGTCCATGGGTCCGGACGAGCTGCCTCACGAACTGGGTTCATTTGTTGGCGCGAGTGACCTCGTCATGTCCACCGACGGCGGCGAGTTGCTCATTGGCGGTCAGCTGATCGACGACAATGACCGGGGGCATCCCGTCTTGCTGCACGTTGCGCGCGATCCCGGCGGCCGTCTGTGGGCAATGCCGGCGTTGTTCACGCCACAAATCGACTTCCCTGTAGAAGCAATGTCCATCAGCGCGGACGGCACCCGCGTCCTCGTCGCAGACACGTACTCGATCGTGTTGTTCAGGCGAACGCCGCGGTAGCGTCAGGCACAGCGGGGCCGGGGCGCTGCCCCGGCCAGCGTCATGACCAGGTCAGCGCCTGCTCGCTGTGACCGAAGTGCTCGGTCGGTACGTCCATCCCCTGCAGCAGGGTCAGGTACAGGTCCGACAACGGGCGGTTCGGGCCATCGTGCACTACGTGCTGCCCGTGCTTGTAGGCGCCACCGGCAATGAGAATTGGCAGGTCGACCGAGGCATGCGAATTGGCATTCCCGAGGTTGCTGCCGAACAACACGGTCGTGGTGTCGAGCAGACTCTCGCCGGACTCGCTCGGTGCGGCCAGTGTGTCCAACAGCGCGGCGAACGCGGAGACTATGTCGTTCTCGACCAGTCTGAGCTGCGCGATCTTGTCTTCGTCCTGTCCGTGATGGGACAGTCCGTGGTGATCCCCTGAGACGCCCGCAACCTTGGGCACAATCCCGTGGTCCTGAATCATCAGACTGACCACGCGCGATGAATCGGTCTGCAGAATCAGCGGGATCAGGCCCAGCATCAGCTTCACTCTCCCGATCAGCTCGGCAGGATCTTCGAGATCCGCCGGAATCTCGGTCTCCACGGCAGGTTTCGGGCGCTGCTGCCACGCCTGTATCTCCACAAGCTCCGCTTCGGCGGTTCGCACCGACTCGAAGTAGGCATCGAGTTTCTTCCGGTCGACGTCGCTGACCGAGCGCCGCAAAGAAGCCGCTTCCGCACGCAGCCGGTCGAGAATGCTCCCGCCATCGGCAAGCTTCTGCTTCTCGCGCCGAACGGCCTCCGCGTCGCCCTGCAGGAACAGGTTCGCAAAGACCGTCGCCGGGCTCGTCTCGGCCGGCACCATCACGCCGCTCGAGGTATAGGACTGGCTCTGCGGCGTGAGGCTCCCCAGGGTGACCGATGGAAACCGCGTGACGTAGCCAAGATGGTCCGCAACGACCTGGTCGAGTGAGATGGTGTTCTGGAACCCGTCGAGCCCGGGATGTTCAGCGGAGGTCAGCCAGGTAATTTCTGAGTTATGCGCCTGACGGCCATTCTGGTTCTTGTGCGCGAGGCCGGAGAAGAGTGAGTAACGATCCCTGTGCTGGTCGATGTGCGCGAGGTACTCGCTCGCTTCGTAACCACTACCGGCCGTCTTCGGGAACCACGAATCCGCGTAGAGCCCGAGCGTGTTACAGATGTTCACCATCCGCTTCGGCTGTTCGATGAGGGTCGTCGCCAGCGCGCGTGGCGCAAGCGCTTCGAGCGCGGGCAGCGTAAGCAGGACCGCGCCCGCTTTCAGGACACCGCGACGGGTCGGCTGTTTAGCGTTTGGCATGACTATTTCGTCCGGAACAGGTCGCTCTGCACGACCGCGTGAATCATGGATTTCATCGGATAGCCGTCATCGGCAAGACCGGCTGTGATCGAGGCCACCGCGGCGCGGTCCGCAAAGTCGATCTCGGCCCCGCTGGCGAAGACAATGAGGTTGGACACGAAATGTGTCGCCACTGCATCGAGTTCGGATTCGAGCAGGTGCGCTTTGTATTCACGGATGTCGGCAAACCGGGTCCCGTCAGGCGTCACGCCGCTGGCGTCGACAGGGAGGCCGTCCCTGAACGGCGCAGGATACTCCTTGCCGTCCGGCGCAGTGACCATGCCTTCTCCCGATGCCCGGTAGCGCGTCCTGAATGCACCGACGGGATCGAACGACTCGAGCGCGAGACCCGGCGGATCGATCTTCACGTGGCAGCTTGCGCAAATCGTGTTGGTCCGATGTGCGGAAAGCTGCTCGCGAATCGTCGTGGTGCCGCGGGTATCCGGTTCAAGGCTCCCCACGTTCGGTGGGGGCGGCGGCGCGGGCTGCCCAAGCAGATTCGCCAGCACGAAGTTGCCGCGCGGCACGGGCGACGTCGTCGTCCCGTTGGCCGTCAGTTTGAGCACGCTGCCCTGGGTGAGCAGGCCGCCGCGGACGCTGTCGTCAGCCAGCGCAACCTTGCGCATGTACTGGCCTTCGATGCCGTCAATGCCGTAGTGATCCGCAAGCCTGCGGTTCAGAAACGTGAAGTCGGCGTCGATCAGATTCGCGGCGCCCATGTTCTCCCGGATGAGTTCCGTCAGATAGAGTTCTGTTTCCCGCAGCATTGCCTGCCCCAGGATGTCGTCGTATTCGGGATACAGCGTCTTCTCGGGCGTGGTGGCATTGATCTCGTAGAGCCGGAACGCCTGCCCCGCGAAATCCTCGAAGAAGCGCACCGCGCGCGCGTCGGCCAGCATGCGCTCGACCTGGCGTTTCAACACGTTCGGCTTGTTGAGTTTGCCCTTGGCGGCAAGGCCTGAAAGTTCCGCGTCCGGGGTTGTCCGCCACAGAAAGTAGGCGAGCCGCGTCGCCAGCGCTTGCGCGTTCAACCGATCACCCGCGGACACGTCGTGATAGAGAAACGATGGGAAGGACAGTACCGCCCTGAGCGGCACACGCACCGCTTCTATGAACGGACGATTCTGCTCCAGCAGCGGTTCCGCAAGGGCAGCAAACGCAGCCACCTCGTCGTCAGCCACCGGCCGCCGGAACGCCCGGGCGGCGAAGTCGGCGACGATCTCCCGCACATGCTCGGCCGGCGCGCGATCCAGCAGAACGTCACCTTCGGCATCTCCCGTCCCGAACCGTACGCCTGTCAGCAGGCGCCGCGTCCCTTCGGGAGGCCACTGCCCGACGATGGGTCCCTCGATGGCAAGTGACTGAAACACGATCCCCTCTCCGTCGTAATCCTTGACGTTCAGATGCGGCTCGAAGTACTTGAAGCCGTCAGGGGGCAACTCGTTTTCCGCAAGCGAGGGCGCGATCGTGTCACCGGGTTGCATGAACGTGGTGACTTGCACCTCGCGGGGCTGGGGGTCAACCAGATCGTAGACGCCAAGGAGATCAGAGAAGGCCGCCGTCTGCCCGCTCGCTTTCTGCGCCTTATAGAGTGTGAAGATCACTTCGGACGTAGCGCGATACGGAAACGCGACGGCGGTCACCTTGTACACCCCGGCGTCTTTGACCTCGAACCCTTCGGTCGAGGAATGGAAGATGTACGTCGAGGACACGTCGAAATAGCTTGCGGCGCCCCCTTCGACGATCGCCGTCACCCCGCCGCCAAGGAAGCCGCCGGCGCTCAGCGCCTGTACGTAGCCTGATTCCGCGTAATTCACCTTGAACGACTGCGTCTCCGGGCGCGCACCCACGCGCAGGGCCCGGTCGAGCGCGGCATCCGCGGCGCTCAGATAACTGCGGATGTGCAGCGCGGACATGCCCTGGCTGACGGCGACGGTGTCGAATCCGCCGGAATCGGCCTCGGCGGGCAGGCCACGCGTGATCGCGGCGGCGACCTCTTCCTCGATGCCCAGCAGGTCCTGGATCGAGTACTGGTATTCGAGCGGCGTCAGGCGCCGGAGCGCGGTGCGCTGGCCCCCACGTCCGGCAATGCTCGCCTCGGTGAGCGCCGCGTGCAGGGCGGCAAGTGCGGGTTGGGCAATGGTGCTGGCGGGCGCCGGCGTCGGTGGCGGAGGCATCTCGCCGTGCTGGACCCGATCATAGACGCGCGCCCAGAATCGCCGGTTTTTCGGATCCGCCAGGTCATAGCTCACGTCGTTGAAGTTGAGCGGCGACATGACGGTGTTGCTGTGGCAGGCGAGACACGTCGAGTCGAGCAGCGGCTTGAACGCGCGTTCGAACGAGGGCGTGCCGTTCGCAGATACAGATGCGAGTAACGAAACGGCCGCCACCCCCAGCAGTACGGCGATCTCCAAGAGACGACGCATGCCCGGCTCTCCCCTGTTTCTGCGCAAGTTTACTACAAGTGTCATCCGCCCGGTCAGGCCTTGTTCCGCCCGCCCGGTCATGCATTGGGAAACCAGTAGGTCAGGTACTCAGCGTAGAGCACGCGCCCCTCCACGCCACGCGCCTCGATCTGATGGCAACTCTTGAGCAGCACCTCACCCCGGCCTTTGTCGGTCGCGTCCAGAAGACTGATGTGGGAGCGCAGATGGACACCATCCCCAATGACGACCGGCTTCAGCACCCGCACCTTGTCGAGCCCGTAGTTCAGCGGTCGCTCGCCGTCCAACGGAAAGAGGCCTGCATCCCTGAAGAAGTGGGACAGCAGGGCAACCATGTGGAAACCATGGATGATGGTTCCGCCGTACGGTCCTTTGCTGGCTGTTTCCGGTTCACAGTGCCCAGGCGTGCGCCAGCGCGTCACCTCCCCAAAGACGTTGACCTGGGTCTGGTCGAGGAACACCCAGTCGCTCACGGCCAGCGGCTCTCCGATCCGGTCGCGGGCTTCCGAAAGTCGGAACGGGCGGGTCTCAGGTGATGTTGCCATCAAGGCACCTCCAGTGGGCCATCTGCGCTTGGAAACGGACTCTGACGAGTGACTACGAACCGGGGATCTGCCGGACAACCTCCCGCAGTTTGGCGAGATGGCCTTCTGCATCCAGCCCTCCGCCAAGCGTGCGTAGACACAGGTGGGTCAATCCGGCTGCGCGCCAGCCGGCAACCCGATCCCGCCATTCGGCTTCCCTCGCCCCGACCACCGCGACGCCTGCCTCGGTCCCGATCTCATCTGCGCCACGCCCCGCAGCGGCCGCTTCGGCGAGGATGCCGTCGCGCACCGACGGATACTCGTCGGGACCGCACATCACGAACCAGCCGTCACACTGGCGTCCGATCCGACGAACGATCGAAGGCGGCGGCGTGGCGCCGGACCCGACCCACATCGGGATGGGCCGCTGGATCGGGAGCGGGTTGATGCCGGCACCCGTCACGGTGTCGAACCGACCCTCGAACGATACGGCTTCCTGCGTCCAGAGCTGCTTCAGCAGTTCGATCTGCTCGTCACAACGACGTCCCCGGGTCGAGAAGTCTTCACCCTGGAACGCATACTCTTCACGCGAGCCGCCGACGCCAATTCCGAGCCTCACACGACCACCGGTCAGCAGGTCGAGCTCCGCTGCCTGTTTCGCAAACAGCACGGTCTGCCGGGCCGGCAGGATGATCACGGACGGCACGAGTTCGATCGACTCGGTCACCGCGGCGATGTAGGCCAGAATCATCATCGACTCGTGCAGGTGGCCGTTGCCGGCCCGCATGATCTGTTCCGGGACGCGCAGGTGGGTCAGGCCCAGTTCCTCGGCGAGTTGCGCGAACGCCTTGATCGCACCCAGATCGTCCTGCAGTTCACGGACCGGAAGTGATACGCCAATTCTCATGTGTCCTTTGCCTTGGCAGCGCGTTCGCGCGGAGACCGGATTGTGCCAAGGATTTCGTGCAGGCGTAGACTGCCTGCAAACGGATGGCGGGGCAGTCCAGGTGAAGGACTACTTCAGGGACGGCGCAACCCGCGCGATGAAGCTGGGCAACAGGGGGCCGCTCGACCTCGACGGGAGCGGCCGCCTCGCTCCCTCGATCCTTGCCGCCTACTGGAAACACGGCTTTTACGTCTTCGAAGACGTCATCGTGACGGAGGAACTGGCCGATCTGCGGGCTGACCTCGATCGCCTGCTGGATGGCGCGCCGCACGCCCGAGGCGCATCCGCAACGCGCGATGGCCGACCTGCCCTCGACGCGCACCTCGCCCGGCCCTGCTTCCGCTTCGCGAAACCGCTGTCCGATCCGTTCGGCGGCACCGCGACAACCGGAGGCCGCTATCAGATTCGTATGCGCGAGCACAGTCCGGCAAGCCCGGGCGAAGTGCTGCTGCACGTGACCGGCATCATGCAGATGCTCGACGCCGCTCTCCGCCTTTACGGCCATCCGCAACTGCTCGCCGTGGCCGAGCACATCAACGGCCCCGACTTCACGCCGTTTACAGCAGGCATGTGGATCAAGCCGCCACGCTCCGGAGCGGCCGTCGCCTGGCACCAGGACGGCACGACCCATTGGGACAATCCCGACCTCGATGCCGGCACCCACGGCTTCAACTTCATGACCAACCTGTTCGATACGAATGCCGTCAACGCGCTGTGGATCGTGCCGGGCACGCACAATCGAGGCAGGATCGACCTTGCGACGCTCGCCGCGGACCCGGGATCCGATCGGCTCGCGGGCGGCGTGCCGCTGCTGTGTCGCGCGGGAGACGTCGCGATCGTGAATCGCCAGGTTGTTCACGGCTCGTTCCCCAACACGACGGACGAACTGCGCGCCTCGCTCAACTTCGGTTTCCATCGGCGGGCCTCGGTCATCGGCCACACGGGCTGGGCGGACACCGCATACGATGACGCTCACATCCTGCAGCGTTCACGCGTCGTCGGCGTTGCCATCAATGCGCGTCATGAACGGTTCCCGCACGAAACTCCGTACGTGTACCAGCCCGTGGCTGCCGAGGCGGACGCGCTCGCGCTCAGCAACGCGACCCGGCAGAGCGTGCTGCACAACTACAACCTGCTCGACATAGGAATCTGACGTGCGTGCGATTGTCTGCGAGGCCTACGGGCCACCCGACTCCCTGACCGAACAGGACCTCCCGGTGCCGGAACCGAAAGGCACCGAGGTACGGGTCCGGGTGGCCGCGACCGGACTCGGGTTCGTCGACGGACTGATGATTCAGGGCCTGTATCAGGTCAGGCCGCCTTTGCCTTACCGCCCCGGCAGCGAGTTTGCCGGCGTCGTCGATGCCGTTGGCCCTGACTGCAGCACGCTGGCCCCGGGTGACCGCGTCTTCGGTAACGCGCCGGGCGCCCTGGCTGACTTCGTCTGCACGGACGCCGCGCGCTGCTTTCGTACACCCGATGCGCTCGACGACGCGTCTGCGGCGAGCCTCGTCGTGAACTACCCTACCGCGCTCTACGGGCTGCGGGACTGCGCGAATCTCGAGGCAGGGGAAACGGTGCTTGTCCTCGGCGCGTCCGGCGGCGTCGGGCTCGCCGCCATCGCAACCGCCAGGGCATTTGGTGCACGGGTCGTCGCGGCCGCGTCGACCGACGCGAAACGTGCCGTCGCAAAAGGCGCGGGCGCGAACGCGACCGTCGACTACACCCAGCCGGATTGGCGGGACGCGCTGAGGGCCTGCTGCCCCGATGGTCTGAACGTCGTCTGTGACCCCGTCGGCGGCGACGTCGCGGAACCCGCGTTTCGCTCGCTGTCACCGGGCGGACGTTTTCTGGTCATCGGGTTCGCCGGCGGCACGATCCCGCGACTCCCCCTGAACCTCGCCCTGCTCAAGCGATCAAGCATCGTAGGCGTCGATTGGGGCGGCGAGTCCCGCGCGCATCCCGAATTGCTCGGTCAGATGCTGGGCGACATTTCGACCATGATCGATGCCGGCACCCTCAAGGTTGCGCCCGTCAGCGCACGGCCCGCGACGGACTACGTCACCGCACTCGAGGACCAGCTGGGGGGGCGCATCACCGGCAAATTGGTGCTGATCCGTCCGCATGGCACTGGGACGTAACAGTGACGTAGCACCTGTTACATGCGTTACGGTGCGAGCGGTGTCACTGGCGCCCCCCGTGACCCTCAAGTGACTCAAAAGACACCGCTTTTCGAACATTACCGCAAGCTGGCATTCGTCTGGCAACAGATTCCTGGAATCCAACATTTCCAGGACCTCCATGTTCACACACTATGCCAGCCAACTCCGCGCAGCCTGCGTCGGCATCATGTTGGTCTGTACAAGCGCCGCAAGCGCGGGCCCCATCGACCTTGGTTTCCTCATGGACAGTTCGGGGAGCGTTGGTACCGTCAACTGGGCGCTGCAGAGCGAAGGATTTTCACAGGCCATCGAGGCCCTGCCGAGGAATGGCGAGTGTCGGGTTACCTTCGTCAGCTTCGCATCACATGCGGATGTCATCGTAGAACCGACCTTGATCGATTCGGATGCGACGCTCGCAAGCGTTCAACAGGCGGTTGCCGACGCGCCGTTCCTGGGTAGCTGGACCAATACACCCGCAGCGATACGCCTCTTCATGGATACCATCAGTTCGGTCGGCTATCAGCCGGACGACCACCAACTCGTCAATCTGGCGACCGACGGTGACCCAATGCTCTGGTTCCGGGATCTGAAAGACGAAACCCGAACGGCAGTCGCGACGCAGTAGAGGCGGGGCTCGACAGCTTCAGCGTCGAAGCGATTGGTACCGCGCCGGACCTCGACTTCCTGACGGAAATCGTCTTCCCGACAGGGAGTGTCTATCAGGAAAACGAAGCGCTGCCGAATCCGATCGACGAGGGATTCGTCGTCGTTGCACGTGACTATGAAGCTTTCCACACGGTGTTGGACAGCAAAATGGACACCATCGTGTCTATTCCGTCGCCGGCGCCCGTCGGTCTTTTGGGACTTGGATTGCTTGCAGCGGGCCTCATGCGATCCAGGACTGCCTTCCCTTCGGCCCCGACGCTCACCAGAATCGAGCGTGAGTTACTCTAGGATCATCTCCGTGCAGGCTACATTCGCCAGTTCCGGTATCCGCATCAACGCAGAGCACCCAGCTGAGCCTCGGATTCAACCGAGACCGTGTCGCTGCATGTGCCGCCAGAGGGTCATGCGGCTGACGCCGAGACGTCGTGCGGCTGCG
>PBVL01000150.1 GCA_002728675.1 Gammaproteobacteria bacterium | reverse complement strand
CGGGCGCTACTCGCCTACGCAACGGAACATGGCATCGATCGGCCGATCTACACACAGACGCGCGCGGGAGACGACGCGCAGTTTGTGCTCCTCCTCGGGATCTATCCCGATCGAAGCGCCGCCGATGCGGCGCTTTCCGGGTTTATTGCGGGCCGCACCCTTGCTGTCACACCGTGGGTCAGGCCACTCGCGCCGCTGCAGCAGACCGTACGCAGCCTCCTCGCGGACTGACGTGAGCATCGAGGCCGGGCTGCTGCGCAAGGTCCCAGGCGTGGACCGGGTCCTTGCGGCGAGCACCACGCTCATCGACACCTTCGGGCGGGACGCCGTGACCCACGCCGTCCGCACCACGCTCGACGACTTGCGGCACGCCATCCGGTCCGGATCCACTGCCGAGGTGCCTTCGATCGACGCGCTCGGAACCCGGGTCGCGGCGCTGCTCTCGGCCGCGGACCAGCGCTCGCTGCGGGCTGTCTACAACCTGACCGGCACCATTCTGCACACCAACCTCGGCCGCGCCGTCCTCCCCCGCGCCATTTCGGAACGGATCGACGACATCCTCTACTCACCCGCCAACGTCGAGTTCGACATTGCCGAAGGCGGCCGGGGCGAACGCGATGACCATCTCGAGTCCCTGATCTGTGAGTTGACCGGCGCCGAAGGTGCGACCGTCGTCAACAACAACGCGGCCGCGCTGCTGCTGGTCCTGAATACGCTGGCGCACGACCGCGAGGTCCCCGTCTCGCGCGGCGAACTCGTGGAAATTGGCGGCTCGTTCCGAATCCCGGAGGTCATGGCGCGTGCAGGCTGCCAGATCGCCGAAATCGGGACGACGAACCGCACGCATGCAAAGGACTATCGGGGCGCAATCAGCGACCGCACCGCGCTCCTCCTCAAAGTCCACCCAAGCAACTACGAGATCGCCGGGTTCACCAAGTCCGTGAGCGATGTGGAGGTGGCGGACATCGCCCGGGAGCACAACCTGCCGTTCGTAAACGATCTCGGGAGCGGCTCCCTCGTCGATCTGAAGCGTTGGGGACTGCCCCACGAGACGACCGTCGCCGAGGCAATCGAAGCCGGCGCCAATCTGGTGACGTTCAGCGGAGACAAACTGCTGGGCGGCCCTCAGGCCGGATTCATCGTCGGCGACCGGGCCCTCGTCGCCGCCGTCCGCGCCAATCCAATGAAGCGTGCGCTGCGGGTCGACAAGATCACCATCGCGATCCTGGCCGAGGTGCTGCGTCTGTATCGCAATCCCGATCAGCTCGCGCAGACCCTGCCGACCCTGCGACACCTCACCCGCGCGACGTCGGAGATCGAGGCGCTGGCGAACACGCTGGCTGAACGGATCGGGGCGCGATTGCCCGGCGTCACGGTGCGTGCAGCGTCCTGTACCAGTCAGATCGGCAGCGGCTCGCTGCCCGTCGACCTCCTTCCGAGCCACGCCCTCGAATTGATCCCTGAGCGGGAGGGCGAGGCGCACCTGCAACGCGTGCGCCAGCACCTGCTCCAACTGCCCCGGCCGATCATCGGGCGGATCCAGAGCGGAACGCTCGTCCTCGACCTCCGCACCGTTGACGACCCGGAAGGCCTGCTCGCCAACATCCTCGCGGACCCATCACCGTGATCATCGCAACCGCCGGTCACGTCGATCACGGCAAGAGCACGCTCGTACGGGCCCTGACGGGTGTCGACCCGGATCGCTGGGCCGAAGAAAAGGCACGAGGGCTGACGATCGACCTGGGCTTTGCCTACGAGACGATCGACGACGACGTGGCGCTGGGCTTCGTCGACGTACCCGGCCACATTCGCTTCATCAATAACATGCTTGCGGGCGTCGCCGCGGTGGACCTGGGACTGCTGGTCGTCGCGGCTGACGACGGCATCATGCCGCAGACGGTGGAGCACGTCGCGATCCTCGACCTGCTCGGTGTACACCGGGTCGTCGTGGCCGTCACGAAGACCGACCGTGTAGACAGTGTGCGGGTTGCGGAAGTCAGCGCCGCCGTTGCAACGCACCTGGCCACAACCCGACTTGAAGTCCTCGATACATTCGCGGTCTCGGGTGAGACCGGCGAAGGAATCGACTCCCTCAAGGAAGCGCTCCAGCTCTTCGCGATCGACTGCGCGCCCCGGGCGACGGATGGAGCGTTCCGACTCGCGGTCGACAGGAGCTTCTCACTGCGCGGTGCCGGTCTGGTGGTGACCGGCTCGGTATTCGCGGGAACCCTCACCGTTGGTGACGAGGTCAGCCTGCTGCCCCAGGGAATTCGCGCACGGGTACGGGGGCTGCATCGGCAGGACACGGCGGCAGAACAGGGGTACGCCGGCGACCGGTGCGCCATCAATCTCGTTGGACCGGACCTCGATCGGGACACGGTGCATCGGGGGAACTGGGTGTCCGGTCAACTCGACACCGAACCCACGCGTCGCTTTGATGCCGACCTGCTCGTGCTCGCACACGAGGCTGGCGCGCTGAAACACTGGACTCCCGTGCATCTGCATACTGGCGCGAATCACGTCATGGCCCGCGTCGCCGTCCTCGAAGACGGCGCAATCGAACCGGGTGGAACAGGACTCGTGCAACTCCTCTGTCAGACACCGTTGAACGTCTGTGTCGGCGACCGCTACATCGTCCGTGATCAGAGCGGCGCGCGCACCTTGGGAGGTGGCGCGGTGCTGGACCCGTATGCGCCGGCCCGCGGGCGCGCACGGGAAGAACGCGTCGCCCTGCTGCGCGACCTCGGCAACGGCAATCCCGCCGCCGATCTTCGCGCGATGCTCAACGGCAGCCCCCGCGGTGTGGACATTGCCCGATTCCGCTGGAGCCACAATCTGCGCGAAGACTCCGTCGGGCAACTCCTCACCGAAGCAGGAGCGGTGCGCGTCCGGGCCGGAGCAACCGCGATCGCCTACTCGCCGGCACGTTTTGCCGCAGTCGAAGAACGCCTCACCGCGACGCTGGGGGATGCCCACGAACGCGAACCCCACGTGCAGGGGCTGTCCGCCGAGGCGTTGCACGCCGCCTCGGAGCTGGGCCTGCCACGGCGCCTGACGGACGCACTCGTCTCCGCGCTCTGCGATGCCGGTACGATCGCGCGTACGAGCGGTCTCATCCACCTGCCCGATCACGATGCGTCGCTCAGCAAGGCCGAGACGCGCCTCTGGGACGACGTCGAAACGCGACTGCGCGAGGCTGGCCTGCCGCCGCCGCTGACGGCGGATCTTGCGAAGGCACTCGATATGCCGCCAAAAGAGCTGGACAAGAAACTTGCGCGCCTCGTTCACCTGAAGCTGCTCGCGCGGCCGGCAAAGAACCGCTACTTCCTCACCGAGTCCATTCGTGACCTCGAGGCGCGGGCGCGGACGCTGGCGGAAGAGTATCCGGCTGGCTTCGACGCCAGGACCTTCCGCGACGTCTCCGGCCTCGGACGCAACCTCGCCATCGAACTACTGGAGTACTTCGATCGGACGGGATTTACCCGGCGCGTCGGCGACCTGCGCGTTCTGCAGGTTCAGAGATTGCCCCATAGGGCGTGACCACAAGGGTGAAACGACTAGAATGCACCATTGCCTTCCACAAGCCCCGCCGACATGTACCGACGCACCCCACTGCTTGCTTCTCTGATTGCCTGGATTGGCCTGACGGCAAGCCCGACGGTCATCGCAGCCCAATCTGACGAACTCGACCGAACCGGTTTCAGATCGTCCGTCTGCAACATCGATTCGATGTCGGTGAGCTTCAAGGTCGACCAGGCGTTCGAGGAACCCCTCGTGACATCAGCGATGCGCTGGAACGCGGGTCCCAACACCAGCGAGGATTGCCTGTCTCGTCTGACGCACGTGTGGGTCAAGGCCCGGACCCCGGAGGGCGACCTGACCTACATCAAGCTGAGCCCGACCATTCAGCGTTCCGGTGAATCATTCGGCGCCACGGTCACCGAGTCTCCGAGCTGGTCGCGCCTGTTCTGTGCGAGCCCACGGGACGGCACCAGCTGTTCGGGGATGGTCGAGGCGAGGCGCCTGTACGGAAGCGAACTGAAGTTCGAAGGGTTCAATGTCGTCACCGAGACGCTGGCAATCACCGGGCTCTCCCGCGACACTGACCGGGCGCCACGCGGTGACGATGATCCGCGTCCGCGCCTGAATGTCGACAACCTGCTCGAAGACGCGCTGGCGGAGGTTCTGGATCCGAAACCCAAGCCTGTCGAAACGCTCCCCGAGCCGGAGGTGGCCCTGCCAACCCCGGAAGAACTGGCCGCGCGGGAGGTCGAGCGCATGCACCTGCTGGCAGAACGGGCTTCGGGCAACGTCATGACCCTGCTCGGTTCGTCTCTCGCGCGCTACGAGGCCCCCGCGAACCGCTGCGAATCCGGGCGATCGATTGCCAACTGGGTCCAGGTGGAGGACACCTGCAAGCTCAATTTCCGCTCCGAGGAGCGCCACAACTTCCTGTGTGAGGACGACGGCGCCGCACGACCAATCCGCGCGACGCGACGGGCCGATATCGACTTTTCCCGGCATGTTCAGCGCATTTCGGACATTCGCGTGTCCAATTCGGGCTGGGCGGCTCTGACGCTGCATCTGAACAGCGAGCTGCGCACGACCGAAGAAGGGGAGTACCAGTCGAACCGCTGGCAATTCACGACCGGCGACGGGCAACTGGACGATCTGAAGCGGCTTGCCGCCAGCTTCGCGACGCTCCACGCCTACTGCACGACAGACGCCTGATCACCAGGCGTCCGGTGCGGCGCGGCGACATCACGCTGGTGTTCAGTTTCGGTCAAATCTCCTAGAATCCTTCACGTTTCCGACTGTACAGACAAGAACGTGATGGTGCGATCCATGAATCCAACCGACGCAGGCGCGGCTCGCGCAGTTCCGCGCGGCAACGCCGCAGCGCCCAGGATGCGGGCGCCCTCGTGGCGGCGTCCTGGAATTGGCAAGCTGCTGCTGCCGACGCTTCTGATCGCCTGTGTCGCGATGCCGCCCTCCGCGCGGGCCGAGTCGACCGCGATTTCCGAGAACCTGCCACTGGAGGTTCAGGTTGATCTCCTAATGACCGAGTTGCGACGCCTGCTCGAGGTGGACGACAACCAGGGCATCATCGACCTGATCCCGCGCATCCGTGCACTCGACATCGACATTCCCGACTCGCTGTATTTCCTCGAGGCACGCGCGCTGTATCGAACGGGCCAGGCCCTCGCAGCCAGGGACCGGCTGCTGGTGTACCTCAAGAACACCGGCCGTGAAGGACGGTATTACGATCAGGCGAGCGAACTCCTGCTGTCGGTACGCGAACAGGCGGATCGTGAAGAAGCCCGCCGTCGCGAAGGCGAGCGACTCGCGAGGGAAGCGCTGCAGCGTTCTGAAGAGAAGGCCCGCACGCTGCGGATCCGCGAAGCGCAGCGGTATCTGGATCAGCTTGGGTTCCCGCTGGACGAGTCGGGCGATTTCAACAAACCGACGCGCGAAGCACTGGCCGTTTACCAGATCAGACGCGATCTTGCCGTAAATGGCGATGTCACCGACGAGACCCTGGAACGCCTCAAGGCCGATGTACCCCTCGAGGACAATTGTGATGCGCTCGCGCGCTACCCCCGGGTCCCCACCGACTACGGCCTGGCCATCCCGACGATCGCGAGTCAGGCAGCCATCCCCGCCTGCAACGACGCCCTGCGCAAAAGCCCTGACGTCGTTCGTTTCCAGATTCAGTATGCACGGGCGCTTGTAGCGGCAGACCGCGGTGAAGACGCCATGAACGCCGTCGAGAATGCCGCGCGTCTCGGGTACCCGGCCGCGGAACTCACGATCGGCTACATGCACGAGGCCGGCATGCTCTCGGGCAACGGCAAGCCGGACTTCGTCAACGCGCTCCGGTGGTATCGCCTCGCCGCAGCGGACGACTACCCACCCGCCCTCTTCGCCATCGGTCGCTTTACAGACGAGGGACGCGGAGGCATCAAGCGCTCGGACACCGGCGCGCTGGAGTGGTACCAGCAGGCAGGCGCACTGGGCTATCCGCCCGCCCTGTCCGTACTCGGGTCCCGCTACCGCACGGGTAAAGGTGTCAAACGTGATTACCAACGTGCACTAGAGTGGTACAACCAGGCTGCCGAGTTGTCCTACCCTGCGGCGCTGTTTGCGATCGGCAGCATGTACGAACGCGGCCACGGCGTGAAGCGGAACAAGAACAACGCCGTCGCGTGGTACAAGAAAGCGCAATCCGAGGGACACGCTGAAGCGGCCGCCAGGCTTCAGCGCCTCCGCTGAGCCGGTGCATCGGTCGCCAGGCGGCGATCGTCGCTTGCTGGCCGGGCGGGCCGCCTTCAGGCCCTCTCGCCCATGGAGCCAGGGGACTTATTGCGGCAGAAGTGCCCGCAGGTTGCGCGTGGCGGTCTCACTGCCTTGCGCCGCAGCCTTCTCGTACCAGTAGATGGCCTTGTCCAGGTCTTTCGGAACCCCGCTCCCCAACTGATACAGGCGCCCGAGGTTGTTCTGCGCGGCAACTTTGCCCTGACTTGCGGCCCGTTCATACCAACGTGCGGCTTCCGCGATGTCCGGGACGACGCCGGTGCCGCTCTCGTAGAAGTATCCGAGGGTCTGCTGGGCGTCAGCATGGCCCTGATTGGCGGCCATCCGGAACCAACGCGCAGACTCAACGGGATCCTCACGGATGAGTTCCCCTTTCTGGTACAGCAGGCCCAGGCTCAACTGCGCCTCGACCTCGCCGTTGTCCGCGGCGCGGCGGTACCAGCGAACCGCTTCGACGACGTCGGCGATGACGTTCTGGCCGGTCTCGTACATGAAGCCGAGCGACAGTTGTGCCTGGGAATTGCCGCCGTTGGCGGCTTCGATGTAGCGCCGCACGTATTCGCTGACGCCAGCCGCCCGTTCAGGGACGGCGGGAGACGCTGCAACGGCCGCAATGGCGGTGGCCGTTGATCCCGAATCGTCCGCGGGTACTTGCGGGGTCTCGGAGGGTGTCGCATCCACAGGCTCCTGCGGCGAGGGGCCGGCTTGCCCGATCGGCGGTGGCGCGGTCGCGTCTTCCCGGAGTTCACCAATCGTGGCGGACGTGGACGGGCGGGCCGACCCGCTGGATTCCGTGGCAGATACGACAGCGCCGTGATCTGTTACGGCGTCCGGCATCGCAATTTCGGAGGTGTCCACTGGCGGCGTCGCCGCGGCCGAGGCGGTGCTCACCTGCGGCGCGGACGTGGCCGCCATTGACGTGGCCGCCACGGAGGTGGCCGCCATGGAGGTGGCCGCAGGGGATTCAGGGGGAGCATCCCCTGCCGGGCCTGCAGCAGGCATCGCGGCAACTGCCGAGCCGTCACTGGCGGCCGGAGTCTGTTCGACCGGAGCGGCGGATGTGGCCGCCACGGATGCGGCCGACGCGGATGTGGCCGACGCGGCAGTTGCTGGATCGTCCAAACCGGAGACCGCTGACGATGTTGACTCCGGAACAGTTGGAGGAGTGACTGGCGGTGGCGCTGCAACGACGCGCGGGCTGTTTTCGGGTTGCGCGGGCACAGCAACTCGCCCCGCCGGCTCGGGCGCGCTTGTTGTAGGCGGCAAACCACGCTGGCCGGGCGCCGCAGGCGCACTGTTGGTCGCCAGCGCGACGACCGTCGGCGCTTCCTCCGGAATCATTCCGGACGCGGGCACCGGGCTGGGCGCAACGACGTCTTCCTGCAACAGGTCATCCACAAAATCTTCAAGGATCTCATCCGCCGTTTCGGGAATGCCGTCCGTCTCGACAACCTCTGCCTCGACCACTGGTGGCGACTCCTCGGCGCGCAACTCTGGCTCCTCTTCCGGCAGCACGACAGAGCCCGGATCGAGACCCGCGACCGGCAACAACTGATCGTCAGAGGCAATGGGGGTCAGCAGCGGGCCATACACGAAGCCCAGGTCCACCCCGTCCCGAGCGACCTCGTACCAGCGCCCTCCGCGGGTCTGCGTCACGCCGGTTCCCCACACCACATCGCCCTGTTGCAGGCGGCCTACCTTCGGGGAACTGGGGAATGGCGTCTGGCGCACGTTCGCGATGCGCATCGCCTCGAGCGCCTCGTCCAGCAGCGTCACGCGAAAGACCTCGCGCTGCTGCGGGCGGGTCGCGCGTTTGGCTAGCTGAGAGAGCTTCACCTTGGCGAGCGAAGCGAACTTCCCCAGCGGGTAGGACTTGAGATAGGCCTCGAACTCCTCAGGATCCTCGCTGTCCTGGATCGAGTTCCAGAACGCGATTTCGACGCTGTTGTCCCGGGAGGTCAGCCGGCGCCCTGTCACCTGTGCGTTCTCCGGGAGGACAAAGACGAAGTCGCCACGGTCGTAATCCTTGTCGCGAAGCTTGCCGTAGCGCGGCGTCTGCGCCGAGGCAGTGAGGTTGGTGATTCGGTCATTCAGGAACATCCCGAGTTCCGATGCCGTGACATAGCCGTCCGCGTTCGCATCCGAGCGCTCCTCCCCCTGGACGGCACGAATGAAGAGCTCACGGAACGTGCCGTCATCGGACACCGTCTGCGCCGCGTCGCCGGACGTCAGGAACTGACGAACCGGCAGGGTCGTCGCATGTGTGATGGCGGCAGGCGGGAGAGCACGCTGGCTCGCAAAAACCGTCCCGGCGAAACACGAGTCGAAGACCGCGTAGACGTGTTTGGAAGTCGCAAGACGCATGTAGGTCCCGAAGTCCCGCAATGCGACCGAACGCAGCTTGAACTGCGGTCCCGCGTTTGGGACCGGGGCATCCGCCGGAATCAGGAAGCCCTCGCCGTCAACAGTCGCACCATGACCAGCAAACCAGACGAACAGTCGGGCCCCCTCGTTTTCGCCCCGGATGATGAAGAATTCCTTGAAGACCTTGTCGAGGTCGGCCGAGTCAAGATCGGTGTGCAGTTCGACGTTGAACCCGCGTTCCTCCATGAGCGCGGCGATGAGCTCGGCGTCCTTGATGGCGTTCGACAGCCGGGGCCAGCCGTTGCTGTATCCGTCGATCCCGATAATCAGCGCGTAGCTCTCTTGGTAGAGCTCCACCGTGTCGACGACCGCTGCATCTTTGCTCTCGGAGCCTTTCAGATTCACGGCGATACCGCGCGTTGCCGCTTCCGTCAGAACGGGCGTCAGGGCAAGCAGCCAGCAGGCGGCGATAGCAATGAGTCGCTGCATAGGTTCGATCGAGTTGTGAAGTCCAGCCAATGCCGTGTCCGGCTTCCCTAGTTTGCGGCCTGGGCCCCCGATTTTCCACCGAGCCTCATGGCGGCCCCATGCCACAACGCCACATGGCAAACCCCTGCCACTGTCACGCATGGCGATTGAACCGGCATTCGGTAAACTAGCTCAAACCTGCGCAAACCGTTGGGGTGCGGCGCCGGGGCAGCCGGGTTCGGCGCGGCGGCCCCGCAGGTACCTTACGGTCTGACCGCGGGGATGACCGGCACAGTTTCAGGACGAGCTACCAGCTTCAGCGCTCGTCGTTTTTGGGGGCTTTTCTATGCGCACGTTGCTCTGTTCTGCGCTGATCGGGCTTTTTCTCGCACCGGTTGTGCACGGTAATCCACTTGCCGACGGCATTGCGACGGCGACCGGTCTCGGCACCGCCGACCCGGGTATGGCCCGCAACCGGATTCACGGCAAGATGCTCGCACGACGGGCCGCCGTCGCGGATGCCCAGCGGGCGCTGCTGGAGGTGGTCAAGGGGGTACGCATCACCAGCGGCACAACCGTCAAGGACGCCCAACTCGAGAGCGACGTGATCGCAAACCGGGTGAAGGGACTGCTGCGCAACTACTTCACACTCTCGGAGAATCTCACCGAAGAAGAAGGCACGTGGCTGGCGGAGGTGACGCTCGGGATCTGCGTCAGCCGGACTGCACCTCCCTGCAAGAACTCCCCGACGATCAATGACGCCGTGTTCGATCAACTCGAACGTACCGTCCCATCAGGGCTGTATCAGTCCAGTGCCACACCGGAGACGAGCTTCTCGGGACTCGTGGTCGACCTGACAGAAAGCGACTTCGTGCCGCTTCTCGATGCCCGTCTCGTTGACGGTTCAGGGAAAGAGCTGTACGGACCCGGGCACTACAAGGGCCGGGGCGGCGACTGGCTGCATTGGGCAAGATCGGTGGAGCAGGCGGAGCGCAACCACGAGGTGGTTGGGTCCACCCCGCTCGTGGTCAAGGCCACCACGTCACCCGGCGAACCGGGAATCGCGCTGGGCGATGCCGATGCAGAACAGGTATTCGCCGCCGACGCCGGGAGTCAGTTCCTCGCCGAGGGCCGGGTCATCCTGGTCACGAACTGACCCGTGCGCCTCCTGCCCGTCACCTTGTTTGCTGCCGCGTTAGGGATGCCGGTTGCCTTGTCCGCGGCGGAGGCTGACCCATTCGACGCCATCGATGCACGCCTCGAGGCCGAATTCGAGCGCGTTGATCAAAGCCTCGAAGAACAGTACCGCCTGCTCGATCAGGCCCTGGAAGACGCCTACGCACGCCTGTCCCGGGAAGTGGCCGACACCTGGGGCGAGGCTGAGGTCATCCTGCCGACCCGAAAGCAGTGGGTAGACTACGCCGAGGACATGCAGACCAGGCGCATCGTCGACTTCGAAGCCGGCACCGTGCAGATCGAGCAGATGCTCGACGATGCTGTCGACACCGTGCAGGTGGCGGCGGTCATCCACGACGAACTGGAGGCTCTGCGGACGGATTCGGAGCAGGATCTGGCCGAGAAGGATCTTGCAATGCAATACGCACGCGAGAGCCTCGCCGCCGAGGGTGTCGCAACAGCCCCCATCGCGGAACTGCCCGACGAACCCGTCCTCGAACGGGTGATCGCCCCGATCGCGGAAGCCAGCCTCGCGGACACCATTGCGGCCGCGTTCCAGGCGAAAGCGCCCACACCCGTGAATGCGCCGCTAACTGCGGCAGTTGTCACAAGCGAAGGCAAGCAGAAGGTCTCCGTGACGGTGCCGCTCGCGAAGAATTTCACGCAGACCCTCGCCGAGCGCTACTTTGGCACAATCGCCAGGGAAGCCCGGCGTCGGGATCTCGCGCCCTCGCTGCTGCTTGCCGTGATGGAAACCGAGTCGTCGTTCAATCCGCGCGCGACATCCGGCGTCCCCGCCTACGGACTCATGCAACTCGTCCCCAAATCCGGCGCCCTCGACGCGTACCTGTATGTCTACGGCGAACGCATGCTGCTCGACCCCGAGTACCTCTACGATCCCGATCAGAACGTTGAGCTCGGCAGCGCCTATCTGGCCCTCCTGCAGAACCGCTATCTGCGGCACATCGACAATCCGAAAAGCAAGGAGCTCTGCGCGATCGCTGCCTACAACACGGGCGCCAGCAACGTCGCGCGCTCCTTCACAGGCACGCGCAGCGTGCCCGAGGCCGCCAAGGTCATCAATGCGATGGACCCGGACGCCGTATACAATCATCTACGGAACAACCTGCCTTACGAGGAGACCCGGAACTACATTCGCAAGGTCACAGCGGCGCAGGAACGATACGCTCAATACGACGACATGAGCGACAGCTAGCGTAGGAGGACTCTGGTGATCCGCAGCGACCGCAAGGCCCCCATTCACCCGGCCCGCAGACCACTGCGGACCTGCCTCATCGGCGCCCTCCTGGCGTTCGCGGGCCATTGTTGGGCCGAGGACGTCATCAGGGAGAATCCGTCCGGTGGCGTGAACTGGACCGAAGGTGTGGTGTTTGCGCACGGGTTTGGCACCGCGAAGCCGGGCCTTTCGGCCGGCCAGCGCAGAATCCTCGCGCGTCGGGCAGCCAT
>PBVL01000246.1 GCA_002728675.1 Gammaproteobacteria bacterium | reverse complement strand
GATCTTGCCGGGTGATTGCAATGGATTGCGCGTGTGACCGTCGTCTCGGGACTTGCCCTGACAGGTGCCTGCCGCAATGATGATGACGCGCCGCCGGCACCTGCGGTGCAGGAGAAGCAGGCCACCTGCCCCCGATGGCGTGTTGGGTACACCCAACTTCAATGGCAGGGACGAGTGCACGGGAGCGAACGCCGCACCCGCACCGGTGTGCGAATAACGTGTTGAAGCGGACGCTGACCGGCCCTTCCTTTGGGGATCGAAACGGACCGGCCCGGATCTGCACAGGGTTGGCGGGAAGTACTCCGATGAGTGGCATCGGCTGCACATGGTTGACCCCCGAGTGGTGGTACCCGAGTCCATCATGCTGGCATACCCCTGGCTCGCAACCCGGACTGCGGATCCGGCCGGTGACATACGGCTGCGACTCGAAGCCCTGACGCTGCTTGGTCACCCCTACACGCAGGAGGTCATCGATTCGGCCGACGCGGCGGTGGCCGGCAAAACTGAACTTGACGCGATGATCGCGTACCTGCAGATGCTGGGTACCTCAGCCGGACAGGGAGGTACCCATTGACCTACTTCATCTTCGCCGGAGACATGCTGGTCATGGCGTTCATGACGATTGTTGTCGTTTGGGTGTCGCTCAGGTCATCTGCCCGGCAGATTGAAGAAGCTGCGTCGATCTCTCTGAACGACGAGCGTGACCCTGATGCCTGACATGCCTTCCGATTTCTAGAGCGGGTGGATTGTTGTGCTGACGGTGTCCAGCCTCGGCGGGCTGGCCTGGTTCGTTTTGAGCCTGTACTTCGGTAAAGGCGCGTCCGACCACGAGGAGTCCCCGGTCTGGGACGAGACCCTGACGGAGGGCGAGCACCCCGCGCCCATGTGGTGGTTCTGGACGATTCTCGCCGCGCTCGTATTCTCGGTGATTTACCTGATGCTCTATCCCGGCCTTGGCAGCTCTGCAGGCTTGCTGGAGTGGTCACAGGGCCACGACATCGAACGCAGTCAGGCGCGTTACGAGGAGCACTTCGCCGGGCGACGGAGCGCTGTGCTCGACGCATCGTTCCCGGCCCTGCACGCTGACGAACAAGCCATGGCGAGCGCTCGAAGGGTGTTTCGCGAGCATTGCGCTGCGTGTCACGGCCGTGACGCCGAGGGACAGGCGTCGGTGTTTCCCAATCTGACGGACGCGATCTGGCAATGGGGCGGAGAGACCGCCCAGATCGAACAGTCGATCGTTGCCGGCCGCGTTGCCGTGATGCCCGGGTGGGCTGACGCTGTGGGTGACACGGGAGTCGACCAGATCACTGCTCATGTGCAGTCAATGGCGGGTATCGGCGCTGCCAATGCCCAAGGCGCTGAGTTGTTCCTGATGTACTGTGCCGCGTGTCACGGACCGGAAGGCAAAGGTAACGCGCTGCTCGGTGCTCCGGATCTGACGGACCGGGTCTGGCACTATGGCTCGGGTTCCGCGGAATTGCGGCATTCGATCGGCGTCGGGCGACAGGGAGAGATGCCGGCATTTGGTGAACGACTCGATGCGGTGCAGGTCCGACTGCTGGTTGCCTGGCTGACGCGCGCGAACCCCTGATTGCCGGGACGACGCGTGCGCGGCGGAACGCCAGCTGCCTTCGTTCGGCGCCCTGTTGGAGGCGGAGGCTCGTGCGCCGCTCTCTGTTTGGCAGGGCTTCACGAGCGATGGCACAGTCTGATGGTCGGCCATGCGGCCGCCCTTTCGAGGCGGCTGGCGTTCGCCTATGCTGGGCGAAAGCTCACTCTGGGGAAGTCCGTTGAGATTCATTGCGCTCTTCGTCCTGCTGCTGTCCGGCTGCGCCGCAACCCCGGAACCTGCGGATCTGGAGCCGGCGGCAGCCGTCAGCGCAGGTGACGGCGCCGAGGCCGAGCCAGGCAACGTCAGCGTCAAACGGGAGAATGAGAAGGTCGTGTGTCACCACGAGCGCGACACCGGTACGCACTTTTCCCGTCGCGTCTGCCGCACGGTGTCCGAAGCAGAGGCTGATCGTGCCGCGAACAAGACGGGCCAGTACGAACTGAAGGTTCGCTGACCGTGGACCGACAGACGTTCGACGTTGCCGAAGAGTCGTACGACGATGACGCTGGTCGGCAGGTCCGGGTCATGGCTTTGCGCAACACGGGAACCGGCGAACTTGCGGAGATACTGCTCAACACACCGGGCGGGGACAACCGAAGCACAGGCTCCGGCGCGGTCAACGGCCTGCTGTTGCAAGACCCGCAGAGCGGAGCGCTGCGTGAGGTGATGCCGCACAGGCGGGGTTTCGTCGGTGGCTTGATGGCCCCGTTTGCCAACCGGATCAGGCACGGTCGCTACCCATTTGGCGGTGTTCAGCATCAGTTACCGTGCAACTGGGACGAAACCGCCACGCGGATAACGCGTTCCGGCGAACATGCCATTCACGGTTTGCTGCCCCGTGAGTTGGACGTTCTGTCTGTCGACACCGAAGGCGGCGCGTGCCTCAGGCTCGGGACATCGTTCGACGGCAGCGACGAGGGTTATCCGTTTCGCGTGGACCTGACGTTCAGTTACCGCCTGCAGGTCGACAGCGGTTTCTCGATCGACGTGGCGGCAACCAACCGGTCGCCAGACGGGATGGCCGCGCCTTTCATGGTCGGGTGGCATCCGTACGTTCAACTGAAAGGCCGCATGGCGGATACCGTGCTTGCCTTCGACCCCCGGTCTGGCTACAACATGTCGGTGCCCGAGCGTGGCGGGCCCGCCGGTCCGGCACGCGATTCGCACCCAACGGGAAGTACCGTGCCGTCCGACGACTTTACACAGGGGCGGACCCTCGGAGTCCGGTACTGGGACGACGGCTTCAAGGCAACGGCAAGTAGCCGAAACGTGTCGACGCTGGAGACCCGGGTGCAAGACAGCGTTGGGCAAGGCTCCACGGTGGTGGTGTGGCAGGACGCGCAGTGCCGCTTCATTCAGGTCTATACAGGGCTGCGGGAGCGGCGCGCACTCGCCATTGAGCCCATGTCGGGGCAGACGGACTGCTTCAACAACGGCGATGGTCTGGTTGTGCTTCAGGCCGGAGAAACCTGGGAGACGTCGTTTGGGGCCCGGCTCGAGGCGTGAGCATCAGGTCTTCGCGACGCCTCACGCTTGCTCAAGGGGATCATCCTCGACCCAAAGAGGGCGTTGCTCCAGTGCAGGTTGCACCACTGAACACTTCAGGCTGAGCGGCAACGCGGGCGCTGATCAGGTCCCGGAGGAATCTGCGTAGCCATGGCCGCCGCGAGGTTCGCCCGCAGATCGCGGATCAATCCCGCCACAGCCACCGCAGCGTTTCGGCAAACAGCGCGCCGCCATGGCGCAGGCTGTGTCCACCCACGCCAAACTCGAACCGATGGTCGTATCCCGCATAGGCCAGCGCATCGGCCATCGTTCGATTTGCGAGCGGCCAGTTGCCGACGACGATGTCTGCATCCCTGGCGCCGCTTTGCAGGAAGACACGTATCGGCTTTCGCGCGGTTGAGCGGACCAGGTACGGAAAGTTGTGCCCACCGCGAATGTTGACGTAGGAGCCGATGTGACTGATGACCCGGCCAAACACGTCGGGACGATGCCATGCTGTGGTGAAGGCGCAGATTCCACCGCTCGAAGCGCCGCAGACGGTCGTGTGTCCGGGCTCCGATGTCAGTTCCCGCCCTGTGAGTTCCCTGGCGAGCGGCAGGATCTCATCGACCAGAAACCCGGCGTAGGCGGGCGTCATCGAGTCGTACTCCAGGCTCCGTTGCCCGGCGGACCGGGGGTCACGCGTGGTGGGATCCGGGTCGGCATCGAGCGGCAATCCGGGATTGACGAACACACTGACCGTGGGACGAATCTCACCGTTGTGCAGCAGACTGTCCAGCACTTCGACGACCCGCACGGCGCCGTTGCGATCCACGTAGCCCCCGCCGTCATTGCAGATCAGCACGGCAGGCGGCTCGTCAGAGTCGTCGAGCCCGGGTGGCGTCGAGATCCAGATGTCCCGTTTGGTGTCTGGAAATGCGCGTTCACTCTGCCAGTCCCGCAGACGCCTGACCGTGGACCGGGGCACGTCCGCGCCGGGCCTCGCCTCTGCGCAGGGGTGATACACGCGATCTTCCGGCGCATCGGTTGCCAGCAGGATCTCGGAGTTGGAGTGCCCGTTGACCTTCGCGTTGAAGTCTCCGCCCGCGAAGCGGCGATGCAGCCCGAGTTCCTGATAGGTCTCCACATCCATGATTGGTGTTCCGGATAACGTTGAGCGACGATGATGCCGGTGGATGCGCCCGCTGGCGAGTTCAGCCTCCGCCTTACTGTTCAGCGAGACCGGGCGGCTGTATCGTTAGCCGCCTTCCCAACAACAACGCAACGCCATTGGAGCCTGCATGATTCTGCACAACACCTTCCGCGACAAACTGAACGAGGGCAAAGGCACGATCGGGACCCACGTCCTGTTTCACGATCCGGACATTCCCGAAATGATCGGCGATACAGGCCTCTTCGACTACGCCGAGTACGTCGGCGAGTACTCGACGTTCGACATGACGACGCTGTATCACATCGCGCGGTCTGCCCAGTGCGGCAACCTGCCGTTGATGTTCAAGCTCGATCAGGAAGGGCAGGGTTTCTGGGCGCAGGCCGCGCTTGGTGCCGGTTTCAAGTCGGTCCTGTTCACGGACGTGCGGACCGCGGACGACGTCGACGAATGCCATCGGCTGATCTCCTGCGACACGCCGGATATTGGGGGCCACATGGGCGTCAAACTGCGTCGCCCCGCGCTGTCGAGCTACGACATCGAAGGCTACATGCAGGATCTCAAGTCGGTGGTGTTTGCGATCATGATCGAGAAGCAGGAGACGCTCGACAACATCGATGCAGTGCTCGAACGCTCGAAAGAGAAAGGCGTCGACATGACCCAGTGGGGGCCGGCGGACTTTGCCTTCTCGACCGGCAATCCCTCCATTCAGGGAACGCCCGAGATCCGCGAGTACGAAGAGATCGTCATCAGGAAGTCGATCGAGTACGGCGTACCGCCGCGTATCGAGATTGGTGAGGTTGAGCAGGCGAAGCGCTACATCGACATGGGTGTGAAGCATTTCTGCATCGGCTGGGACCGGTTCATCTATCGCCAGAAGGTTGCCCAGCTCGGCGAAGGGATGCAGAAGCTCCTGGAGACCGTCTGACCCTGGCAACCCTCGTCAGCGTCAATGTTGGCGAACCGCGCTCGCTCCGCGTGGGCGGGCGCGACGTCCGGACCGGGATCTTCAAGGAACCTCGGTCCGGTCGCGTCGCCGTGGGTGAACTGGGTCTCGAAGGTGATCACGTACTGAACGAATCCGTTCACGGCGGGCCGGACCAGGCCGTCTACGTCTATCGTGAGGAGGCCTGCGACGGGTGGCAGCGTGAGCTTGGCGGACTCTGGGACGATCTGGATGCCCGCCCCGTCCACCCCGGCGGCTTCGGTGAGAACCTGACGGTCAGCGGGCTCCCGGACGAGTCGGAACTCGCCGTTGGCGACCGTCTCTCCGTGGGAAGCGTCGTGCTCGAAATCACCGCGCCGCGCATCCCCTGCAACGTGTTCGCCGCCAGGATGGGCGATACCCGGTTCCCCAAACGTTTCATGGCAGCCGGCCGCAGCGGCTTCTATTGCCGGGTCCTGCAAACGGGGACCTTGCAGGTGGGCGACGACGTTGTGCTGGAACGGCACACGGGTCAGCGGCTCTCGGTGCGCCGCTTTTTCGAGGACTATCGCCGGCGGATGGACGTCGCGACGCTGCGCGCCTATCTGGCGCAGCCAATCGATGCCCGGTCCAGGGCGTATCTTACGGAGCAGTTGGCCAAAGCGTCTGACTGAATCCGCATCGTCAAGCTTCTTGGGAGGCGCCCGGGATTAACACAATCCACGCGCAATCTTTCTTGCGGATTCACGTTTCGCTGCGATAGTGGGCACTCCCACACGGAAGGATCTCCTCTTTCCACCCCCCGTCCTCGGGCCTTCCTGGGTGGGCAGGCCCGAGGACACCTAAATCCTCAGGACGTCAGGAGTCGGTTGCGTAGTCACTGATCTGGACCTCCTGACCGACGTCTGCGTAGTCTCCTGCCGCCCGGCCGCTCCGATAGGCTCCCCAGTTCACCGCGCGATAGGCGGCAGGCTCGTCCGTGAGCGGGACAACATTGCAGTCGAAACAGGGATTCAGAAAAAACGGCGCCGAGTAGCGCACGTCACGCGCGTTGGCGAGCACGCGGTGCAGCGGAGCCCGATATCGATTGTTGGACCACACCTGCACGAGGTCACCGACGTTGACGATGAACGCATCCGGGTCGGGACTGACTGTGTACCACCGCCCGTCACGTTTGACCTGCAGGCCGGGTACGTCGTCCTGGACCAGGACCGTGAGTGCTCCCGCATCGGTGTGATGGGAGATGCCAAGATGCCCGTCACGGGGTTCATCTTCCGCCGGGTCCGCCGGGTCGTCGCAGAGGGGGTAGTAGTTGAGGCGTAGGAAACTCGAATGCGCTGGGGCGAACGCGCCATGCAGGGCGTCCGGCGCGGCTCCGAGCGTCGGCAGCAGATGTTCCAGCAGGCGCAGCGACAGCTGATAACACGCGTCGAACCAGTCCAACATCGCGGGCTGGAAGTCATGGATTCCGCTTGGCCATTGGGAGACGCTCTGTCCGCTCGATAGGTCCTGATCGCTCCCGACCGGATCGATACCGAAGTCGAAGATCTCCTTCCAGTCCTGCAGGTTCTTGGTGAGTTCCCGGTCGAAATAGCCCCAGGGATTGTCGGCCGTCCGCAGAACGGCCTGCTTCACCCCCGCCGGCGCGGAGAAGAAGGCTCGCGTCGCGGCCATGAAACGCGCGCGTCGCGCCGGATCCACGCCGTGCCCCGTCAGCTTGAAGAAGCCCCACTCTGTGCACGCCTCCGCGAGTCCGTGCCAAGCGCCTGAAGGTCAAGGGTGGGT
>PBVL01000243.1 GCA_002728675.1 Gammaproteobacteria bacterium | reverse complement strand
GCGATAACGCCTGAGCCACTTGTAGGCCGTTCTGACACTCACACCTGATGCCTGTGCTGCTTCCTCAACGCGCAAGCCCTGTTCGACGATCCGCTTCACTAGAAGCTCTCGACCTCGAAACGTCAGGCGTGCATTGTTATGAATGTTCATCTGGGTCTCCCCGTAGCCAATGGACTTTGAACACTCATTAGCTTCGGGCTTGAGGCCCGGATGAACAGCCTACTGACAGATCACAGCTAGTCACCCATGCCCGCGTCGCCGACGTTCGGCGCTTGGTGCCCCGGCGGCACCGGGCTAAGATAGGACAGCCTCAGTCGACGGCGATTCACGGTTGCAGTTCCTACTTCGAGCCAGCGTGCTGGCACTTATTGTTTCGCTCTGCGGTTGTGCGGCATTGATGTCGAACGTGACCAATTCGCTCGCCGCCGATCTGTCCGCCACCATACTCAACAGCGATGATCCGGACACGGTGCGCGAGGGTATTCCCGCGTACATCCTCATGGTCGACAGCTTTCTGCGCAGCGACCCCGAAAACACCTCGCTCCTCGTGGCCGCGTCCACGCTCAACGGGGCGTTCACCGTGTTCACCACGGGTGAGCAGCAGAAGCGTCTGGCGCAAAAATCGCTCGACTACGCGAAGCAGGCAGTGTGTACGGAAAGCGGATTCTGCAACCTTGCGGGTGACCCGTTTGCCGAGTTCAGGGAACAGATAGACGGTATCGGGGCGAGTGACGTGCCGGTGTTTTATCAGCTGGGAGTCGCCTGGACCGGATGGCTCCAGGCGCACAGCGATGACTGGGCAGCGATCGGTCAGCTCGATCGGGCAAAATATGTCATGTCCCGGGTCGTGGAACTCGACGAGACGTTCTCCGACGGTGCCGGGCACCTGTATCTGGGAGGCATGGAAACGCTGTTGCCGGCATCGATGGGCGGACGCCCGGAGAAGGGCAAAGGGCACTTCGAACGAGCGATTGAGATTGCGGACGGTCGGTATCTCATGACGAAGGTCATCTATGCTGAACAATATGCGCGCCTCGTGTTCGACAAATCGTTACACGACCGCCTGCTGACGGAAGTCATCAACGCGGATCCCGAGTTTCCGGGAATGACGCTCACCAATGTACTGGCTCAGCAGCGCGCCGCCGTGCTGCTGGCGGATTCGGACGAGTATTTCTGATGCACAAACTACTTTCCGTCGTACTGCTGGCAGTCGTGCTGGCGGTACCGGCCCAGGCCAAGACGCTCAAGGTCGCGACCATCTCGCCCGACGGCCTTGGCTGGATCAAGAAGCTGCGCGTCGGCATGAAGGAGGTGCAGACACGCACCGACGGCCGGGTGAAGTTCAAACTCTATCCTGGCGGTGTCCAGGGTGATGACTCGACGGTCCTGCGCAAGATGCGCATTGGCCAGCTGCACGGTGGCGCGGTAGCGGCAGGGACGTTGACCCGCTTCTATCCCGACTTGCAGCTCTACAACCTGCCGTTGCAGTTCCGCACCTTCGACGAGGTGGACGGCGTGCGCCAGGCGATGGATGCACAGATCATCTCCGGCTTGGCGGACAACGGCATTTTCAGCTTCTCACTGATTGAGACCGGGTTTGCGTACGTCCTCTCGAACACACCCGTTCGCTCGATTGAAGATCTGCGCAAGGTGAAGGCCTGGGTCCCCGACGGGGACCCGATCTCGGTGCGCATTCTCAGTCACTTCGATGTCAGCCCGATTCCGCTTGCCATCACTGATGTCCTGGCGGGCCTGCAGACGGGGCTGATCGACGCGGTAGCGGTGCCGCCTCTGGTCGCGATTGCACTGCAGTGGCACAACCAGGTGAAGTACGTCACCGACATGCCCGTGATGTACGTCTATTCGACCCTCGCGTTGGACAAGAAGTCGCTCCGCGGCGTCTCCGCCCCCGATCAGGCGGTGATGACCGAGGTGTTGAACCAGGTTCTCGAGGAAGTCGACCAGGACAACAGGAAGGACAACCTCAAGGCCTTCGATGCATTGTTGGCGTCCGGAATCGAACGTGTGCCCGTGACGGGGGAGGCTCTTGATCGCTGGCGCGCCGTTGCACGCCAGTCCATCGAAGACCTCACCGCCTCGGGCGATGTGTCGGGCGCCGGTGTCACTGCGTTTGACGAACTGCTGCAGCGGGCGCGGGCTAACAGCGCGCAGGCAAGCCTCGGACAGCGGACGGGGACTGGCGAGTAGGGCACGCCCGATCTCCGCCCGACGTGAAACCGTGTGACAAGGACCCGATGCTGGTAGCCTCGGCGCCGTCGCTTCAAGGCTGACGCAGCCGAACCGAATTTCCCACCACACGACAGATGGCCACCAAACTCCGGCAATCGCTGCTTCTGCTTCATCGACTCGAGGACGGTGTCCTCGTGGTCGCGTTACTGACGATGCTCGCGGTGGCGCTGATGCAGATCGTGCTGCGTGAGTTCTTCTCGACAGGCATTGCCTGGGCCGATCCGTTTGTTCGCGTTCTGATTCTCTGGGTCACGATGCTGGGAGCGATGGCGGCAACCCGCCAGCAGAGCCACATCACGATCGACGCGGTGGCCCGCTATCTCGGCCCGCTGCCGCAGTGCATCGTGCACACGCTCTGTGGTGTGCTGGCAGCGGTCGTGTGTGGCGTTGCCGCCTGGTACACCTGGGAGTTCATGCAGTTTGAACGCGAGGATGGAACGATCGCGTTCGGGATCGTCCCCGTCTGGGTCTGTCAGCTGATCCTGCCGATCGGCTTTGGTGTGATGGCGCTGCGGTTTGTCATCGCGTTGTTCGTGACGCCGCGGGAGGAAGGCTGATGCAGAGCGTTCTCTCGACCCTGATCGGCGTCCTTGCTCTGCTTGGCACACCGCTCTTCGTCGTCATCCTGGCGGCCGCGATGATCGGCTTCCACTACTCGGAGATCCCCCTCACAGTCATCGCCATCGAGATCTACCGGTTGGTCGATACGCCGCTTCTCGTTGCGCTGCCGCTCTTTACGTTCGCGGGCTACGTGCTTGCCGAGAGCCAGGTATCCAGCCGGCTCGTTCGTCTGTCGCAGGTGTTTCTTGGTTGGCTGCCGGGAGGGCTGGCGCTGGTGTCGTTCATCACTTGCGCGTTCTTCACCGCCTTCACCGGCGCATCGGGTGTCACGATCGTCGCGGTTGGCGCGCTCCTGTTCCCGGCGCTCGTGGAGGCGGGCTATCGTGACCGGTTCTCCCTCGGGTTGGTGACGACGTCGGGCAGCCTGGGTCTGTTGCTGGCCCCGTCGCTCCCGCTGATTCTCTACGGCGTCCTCGTCCAGCAAATGGACATTCCCAACCCGTTTCAGATCCAGGAACTGTTCATCGCGGGTGTGTTGCCAGCGATACTGATGATCGTCCTCCTGACGCTCTACAGCCAGTACGCCAACCGCGGGGTGGCGCTCGAACGAGGGCGCTTCGACCGAGCGGAGGCGCTCGCGGCGCTGCATGAGGCGAGGTGGGAGTTACCGATGCCGGTCATCGTGCTCGGCGGCATTTACTCGGGCTTCTTTGCGGTTTCTGAAGCTGCAGCGGTGACCGCGTTCTATGTGCTCGTGGTCGAGGTCTTCGTCTACCGCGAAGTGCCGGTTCGTGAATTACCCCGGGTGGCGCGCGAGGCCATGATGATGGTGGGGGGCATCCTGCTGATCCTCGGCGTGTCGCTCGCGTTCACAAACTTCCTGATCGACGCTGAGGTACCCCAGGCCCTGTTCGAGTGGATTCAGACCTTCATCGATTCCAAGGTGACCTTCCTGATCCTTCTGAACCTGGTGCTTCTCGTACTCGGAGCCATCCTCGACATCTTCTCGGCGCTGGTGATCATGATTCCGCTGATCGTGCCGGTTGCGATCGCCTTTGGCGTCGATCCGGTGCACCTTGGCATCATCTTTCTGGCGAACATGCAGATTGGCTACTTCACGCCACCGATCGGCATGAATCTCTTCATCGCGAGCTACCGTTTTCGGCGTCACATCCTGGAGATCTATCGTGCGACACTGCCGTTCATGGTGGTGCTCCTCGTGGCACTGGCCATCATTACGTATGTGCCTGAACTGAGTCTGTTTTTCCTCGATCGTTAGTAGGCGCAACGCCCCCCATTTTGATCCCGTCGAGAGCGATGTGCCTGATCACTAAGGCGCCCGGCAGGGCATTGCCGGCTCTAGGCCGGCTTCGTGCGGGGTGCTCAGCCAAAAAAATCAATGAGTTAGGGGGCTTCACTAGGCACCTGAGTTAAGATGACACGCAGTCTGGTGCGAGAGATCTCAACGAATCCGGCATGGCGGATGAAGACGTAAATGCCGGGCAGGGCGATGACAGTCTGGCGAGGAAGTATCGGCGTCTGATCGACATCGGGCGTGCGTTGTCGGCCTAGAAAGACATCGACAGCCTGCTCGAGCGGATTCTCCGCGAAGCCAAGTCGATGCTGAACGCGGACGCCGGCACCCTCTACCTGCGCACCCCCGAGAACACCCTGATGTTCGCGATCGTGCTGAACGATACGCTCGGCATCGCGCAGGGCGGAACAACGCGCCCGTTCCAGTGGCGTTTCATGACATCCCTTTCGAATTGCCGGAAGGCGTTCCAAACCTCCAGAACATTGCGACGGGCAGTGCGATTACCGGCAAGACGATCAACATTCCCGATCTTTCGACCGCTGATGGGATGGATACGCTCGGCGCCCGGGAATTCGACGATTTCACGGGATATGAGTCCAGGTCGTTCCTGACGGTGCCGCTGCAGAGCTTCTCAGCAGAGTCGATCGGCGTCCTGCAGCTGCTCAATGCGAAGGACAGCCAGGGTCACGTCGTGCCGTTCGAGACCGAGGCCGAGCCGCTCATCGAGGCGCTGGCGTCCCAGGCGGCTGTGGCGCTGGAAAATCGCTATCTGCTGGATGAGCAGGAGGACCTCAAGAAAGAAGCTGGAGGTCGAGGTCGACGAGCGTACCGAAGAGCTCAAGACCGCTCTGTCGAAGCTGACCGAAGCACACATCATCCTCAAGGAGCTCACCACGATCGACGCGGTGACCGGCATCCGCAACAGACAGTACTTCGATGAGGTGTTCGAGCAGGAGTGGAAGCGCGCGATCCGCCAGAAGTACGAGATTTCCATGCTCGTGCTGGACATTGACCACTTCAAGCGCGTCAACGATACGTACGGCCATCTGGCGGGGGACGAGTGCCTCGCGAAGGTTGCGACGGCGATCGACTCGATGCTCAACCGGCCGTCCGATGTCGTCGCGCGCTTCGGCGGCGAGGAGTTTGTCGGGATCCTCCCCTACGTCGGCAAGGTCAACGCGTGTCAATTGGCCGAGCAGATTCGCGAGCGGGTGGAGGAGCTGACCTTCGAAGGTGAGGCTGAGGCAATCCAGGTGACGATCAGTATCGGCGTTTCGACGCTGCTGCCTGCGGACGGAGGGGACCCGAAACGGTTGATTGCGGCAGCCGACGAAGCGCTCTACAAGGCAAAGTCCACCGGGTGCAACCGCGTCTGCACCTGAGCGAGTCCCGACGCACGGCCGCTCAGAAGCCGGCTGCGTGTCCTTCCTTTCTGCTGTCCGATCCCGCGCAGTAACCGTCCTCGAGCCTGTAGATGAGCTGCGCGCCGCCAAAGAGCGGCGCGGGCTCGTCGATGATCACGTCGTGCCCGCGCCGTGCAAGTTCAGACGCGACACCCGCGTCGAAGCCGGGCTCCAGTGACACCTGACCGTTCTCGTGCAGATACCAGCGCGGCGCGTCGTTCGCCGCCTGGGGATTCTGGCCGTGCAGACAGACCCGCACCATCATCTGCAGGTGTCCCTGCGCCTGCATGTGGCCGCCCATCACCCCAAAGCTCATCAACGGGTCAATGCCGCTGCTGCCCTCCCGAGTTACGAAGCCAGGGATGATCGTGTGGTAGGGACGCTTGCGGCTTCCAACCTGGTTCGGGTGCCCCGGCTCGAGCGTGAACCCGTGCCCACGATTCTGCATGCTGATACCGGTTCCAGGCACCACGACCCCGGAACCGAAACCCATGTAGTTGGACTGGATGAGCGACACCATGGTGCCGTCGTCGCTTGCTGCCGTCAGGTAGACGGTGTCGGCGGAAGCGCCGAGCGTCGTCGGGCGCGGGTTTGCCCGTTCCATTGACACTGCGTCCGCCTTGGTTACGATCCACTGCGGATCGAGCAGCTCCTCCGGCGTCACTCGCATGTGATCGAGATCGGCGAGGTGTCGCTCGATCTCGGCGTATGCCCCCCGGGCCGCTTCGATTTGCAGGTGCACGCTGTCCGCGCTGTCGAGCGCAAAGTCGCCAATACCAAGTCGCTCGACGATCGCAACCGCGATGAGCGCCATCAGGCCTTGTCCGGATGGTGGAATCTCGTGCAGCCTGGTGTCGTTCAGGGTTTGGCTGATCGGGGTGACCCAGCCGGCGCGATGTTCGGCGAGATCGTCCATCGACAATGCACCACCGTGCGCGGCACTGTCCGCCACCATCGCTGACGCCAATTCGCCCCGGTAGAAGGATTCGCCGCGGCTGGCGGCGATTGCCTCCAGTGAGCGCGCGTGATCGGGCAGATACACGGTACTGCCGATTGCCGGGATGCCGTCAGGCAGAAACGTCTGCCGGAATCCCTCGAATTGCCCGAGCCGCTCGGCAGCGTGGGCCCACAGGCCGCCGGTGATCGGCGCAAGCTGGAAGCCGTCCCGGGCGTAGCCGATCGCGGCGTCGAAAAGGTCGGCGAAGTCGAGTTTCCCGTACCGCCCGGACAGGGCGACCCACGCACTGACGCAGCCGGGGACCGTCACTGTTTCCCAACCGTGGAGCGGCATCGAAGTGCCGCCCGCGAAACGTTCTGGTGTCCAGCCCGCGGGCGAGCGGCCGGAGGCGTTGAGGCCGGTGAGCTCGCCGTCGTGATGCACGATCGCAAACGCGTCGCTGCCAATCCCGTTGTTGCACGGCTCGACGACCGTCAGTGTGATTGCGGCAGCAAGGGCAGCGTCCACCGCGTTGCCTCCCCTGCGCATGGCCTCGACGCCCGCGCTGGTCGCCAGCGGTTGCGAGGTCGCAACGACGTTACGTGCGAATACGGGTGAGCGTGCGGAGGGGTAAGGATTGCGCCAGTTGAGGGTCATGAGGCGGCCTGCGAAACGTGTCGCGCACGTTTATCAGAGCTTCGATGCCCAGGCAAGAACGGGCTGACGGTGTCAGGCTCCACAAGGCACTCAGCTCGCGGCCGACGAACCTTCGTGGACCGTCAGTTGGCCCGCGTTGCAGACTTTGTTGCGCCCGGTGTTCTTCGCCTCGTACAGCGCGATGTCCGCGGCTGCGATCAGGTCCTTGCGGTCGTCCTGGTCGGTGGGTGTGACAGACGACACACCGATGCTGATCGTGACATGCAGTTCGTTGCCGTCAGCCTGCATCGGCTGCAGATCGACGCGTTTGCGGATTTGCTCGGCGAGGTACAGGGCATTCTCGTTTTCGATGTACGGCAGCACGACCACAAACTCTTCACCACCGTATCGCGCGAGAATGTCCGCGGGGCGGCGCAGGACCCCACCAACCGTATTGGCAACCTCATGCAGACATTCGTCGCCGGCAAGGTGGCCGTAGGTGTCGTTGACAGACTTGAAGTGGTCGATGTCGAGGATCATTAGGGAGATGGCATAGCCCTCCCGGCTGGCCCGCTTCCACTCCTGCTCGAAGATGGTGTCGAAGTAGTGCCGGTTCTTGATACCGGTCACCGAGTCGATCGTATTGATCTCCTTCAGGATTTCGTGCGCCTGGGACAGCTCTTTCAGCGCGTTTTCCAGCTCTGAAGTGCGTTCCGCGACCATGCCTTCGAGGTCGGCAGTCCGTCGCTGACCAGGCGTTGCATCGTCTTCCGGGGCGATCGGCAGGATGCGCCGACCCTCGGGGCGACGAGCTTCGGCGGCAAGGATGAAGCTCAGCATCAGGATCATGAGTATCAATCCGGTCGACGCCGCATGTTCCGTGAAGAAACTCGCGGGGAGCAGATTGAATTCCGTCGCGGCACGCGTCATGTGACCGACCAGCAATGGAGCGAGACCGACGCTG
>PBVL01000242.1 GCA_002728675.1 Gammaproteobacteria bacterium | reverse complement strand
TACATGTCGTCGTAGGTGTAACGTTCGTCGTCATAGACGAAAAACGTCGCGTCGCTTCGATTTGCCTCAAAGAGCTCGCGCAGGGCACGCAGCTTTGACCAGATCTCCAACGTGGTGACGTGATGTCAATCGCGAGATCGGCACCGTGTTCATTGATCTTCACTTGGATGTATCCGGCAGCGTTGTATTGAGACCGCTGCCCTGGCGATGTCGCTTTGGTTGCTCAGCCGACCCTCAGCGCAGTTTTTTGACCCACGCGCGCGCACCGCGTCTCGTCGTGATCTGGTTGCGGCCGGTCATCGACTCCTTGATCCTGACCGCGTCATTTTCGCGAATCGTCGCGTCCTGGGTCTTGGTCTGAACCCAGCGTTCGCCGTTATCCAGCACGTAGACGAGCTTCCTGTCAGTGCCACTTGTTGTGATGCTGACAACCCGATGGGGGAAACCGCTGACCTTGGGCGGCTTGCCTGGTTTCGCAGTCTTGCGTTCCCGGACCGGCACGGCCATGCGGGATTCCGACGATGTCCTCGATTCGCGCTTGCCGGGTGCATCCGTGGCCGCGGTGTCGTCTGTCTCGGGGGCGGCACGGTACTCGGCGTCGTAACACTTCAGCCGGACTTCCCGGTCTTCGATCTGCGCGCAGACGGAGTCCGCGGCAGCTTCGGGATTCCACATCGACAGCGCGAACAGCACCGCGCCTGCAGTCAGGATTCTGGTCATTGCACACTCTGGGACGAGATGTCTTTCACTGGGTCGTTCATTAGACGCCTTTGGGGAGACGCCGTTCACGGCGGCATAAATTACTACGTTTGAAGCACTTTGCGGGTCCCACAAAGAAAGAGGGCCCATTGCGTAGTGCAATGAGCCCTCTCCTTAGGCTTGTCGCCAAAGCTGGTTAACCAGCTTTAGAAGCCCATGCGGTACCGAACCATCCACATGCGGCCGCGAGCGTCCTGCATGATGGCCGAGTAGCCGTTTGCGTTGTTGGCAACATCAACACCTTCGTCAAACACGTTCCGGAAGCCGACGGTGATCGACGACTCGGTCGCTCCCCACGGCAGCTGGTAGGTGTAGTAGACGTCGGAGTACGTGGAGCCGCCAAGCTCGTGCTCACCGGGAGCGTAGGTGCCGATGTCACGACCTGTCGCTGCGAGAACCCTCAGGCGACGTGCCGAACTCCAGCCACTGTCCCACTCGACGTCGGAGACGAAGCGTGTTTGCCAGAAGACCGAATGGCGATCCATGGTCCAGTTGATGTTGTAGTTCACCTTCCACTCGGGGAGCGGGCGTGCGATTGGCGTCACGTTGTTCATGCTGCCAATGCCGTCATAGTTGACGCCGCCAGCTTCCACGTCGTACGTGAGGTACCACGCGGCCATCGCCTGGAAGTTGAACGTACCGAACGACTCGGTGTTCCACGTGTAGCCGATGTCGAAGTCCAGACCAGCGGCTTCCGCTTCGTTTGCGTTGATGAAGTCCGGAAGAATCCGCACTGGAGCCCCATTCGCATTACGCACGACCTGCGGCTGCACCTGCGCCGTAGCCGAGCCGGAGAACCAGCTTGAGCGGTCGCAGCGGGAGGGTGCGGCGAGGCCACCACCAGCGGCGCGCGCATTGGCACGTGCACAACCGTCTTCGAAGAGAATGGCCGGAGCGCTCTGCTTCGTGATCAGGTCTTCGTACGTGTAGGTCCAGTAGTCAGCGTTGACCGTGAAGCCTTCGAACATGCCTTCAACCGGTGCCCAGGAGATACCGATGTTGAATGCTTCCGAGATTTCCGGCTGCAGATTCGGCTGACCTTCCGAGATCCACGGGATGAAGAACGAGGTGTCAGCGAACGGATCGTCAGTGTTACTTACGATCGTCTGCGGGCCCACGAGCTGCAGAATGGAACCGACGCGGAACGACTGGCCCCAGGACAGGCGCCCTGAGAAGGAGTCATTCGGCCGCCAGATCACAGAGATCTTCGGATCCGTCGTGCTCTGGTTCAGCTGTTTGAAGTCCTCACGACGGACCGCAACCTGCAGGTCCAGCGTTTCGAGCAGCGGCAGAGCCAGTTCGACGAATTGTGCGTTGGTCGTCAACTCACCACGAACGTTCGATGCACCGAAACGGAATGCAGCGTTGAACTGGGTGAAGTTGATATCGTACTGACGGTTCATGCTGTCGTGACGACGCTGATAGCCGACCGCGAGACTTGCCATACCGGCAGGCATCTCGAACAGGTCACCGGCGAATACGAGGTCAAGTACGTCTTGCTGGTACTCGTCGTTCTGGGTCCAGGTGCCGTCGAGCCAGTTGAACAGTTCCGGCGGATTCGCCAGGGAGATGTTCGTCGGCAGAAGACCCGTTGTCGGATCCACGCGGCTGCAAAGCGGTTGACTTGCATCCGGGCAAGGGATCGTGTGCGGGTTGGACCATGTGTCGCGGAACGTGTTGTTTGCGTCAAACAGGCCGCTGCCCATCGGGTTCAGGTAGTAGCAGTCGCCGTCTTCGAACGTACCGGCACCAGCGTAGTTCTGGTTGCCGCTACCGCGGTTCGCGTCGCGCCATGCCTCGTCTTTACCGGCATAGTTACAGTTCGGGCCACCGAGACCTTCGAGTGCGAACACCGTTTCAGCTGCACGCGAATCTTCCACGTTGAACTGGAACGAAGAGTTCTGGCTGGAGGTGAACGAACCGTTCAGTGTCCAGGCCTTGTCGCCGAAGTAGGTATCCCAGGTGAAGCCCGCCACGAGTCGAATCGTGTCACGGTCACCGTCCTGCTCCGTGTGAATGGGACGCAGGTGCTCAGGTGTGCGGGGCGTGCCGCCGAGGAGGCGCGACCGGTTGACCAGAGGCACAGGGTTGATACCGCGACGACCCGCGTCGTCGATCAGTGCAGGGTTGTGCACGGGAATCGTGGGCGCACGCGTTTGCGGTGCCAGCGAGTTGCGACGGTAGAACTCCTGCTCAGCGAAACCACCTTCGACAAACACTTCGAGGTTGTCGGTCAGGCTGTAGTGCGCTTTGGAGTAGAACTTGTGCATCAGTTCGCCTTCCTGAATCGAGAAGAACGGACCGTAGTCGATCGAGCAGCGCATGTTCTCGGTGTCGCCCGCGGGGAAGAGTCCCAGCGATGCACCGGGGCCGTCCCAGGCTGAAATGTTCAGACAGTTCAGGTCGGCGTTACCCCAGAGGTCGGGGTTGGTGGTCGGGTCGGTGCCTTCGGCAGCGGGAGAACGGGGGAGAATGCCACCCGGAACCGTAACCGGATTGCCGCTCGCAGCCCAGGTAGCGGTGTTGCCACCGGCAATCTGGTACCAACCGGGCTGACCCGTGTCGGAGTAGCCGAAGCCGCCCTGGATCTTGAAGACATCAGGGTGGATCGTCGGAATCTCGTTACGCTCGAGGTAGTCACCGCCGGCAACGAAACCGCCGCGGTCACTCTGCGTGCCGATCAGGAAGCCGAGCGAATACTCGTCACCCAGTTCTGTCGCTTCGTCAACGAGATAGCGCATGTCGAGATCGACGCCTTCGAAGTCGTCCTTCGTGATGAAGTTCACCACTCCGGCGATCGCGTCAGATCCGTACAGTGCGGAAGAGCCGTCTTTCACGATTTCGACACGGCCGACCATGAGCGTCGGTAGCATCGAATTGGTATCAACAGCGGCACACCCTGACGGGTTCAGCCAACCGGTGACGTGACGACGTCCGTTCACGAGGGGCAGCGTAGAGCAGTCCCCAAGGTTACGGAGGTTGATGGGAATCCTGCCTTGTCCGCCACCACCGTCGAAGGTGCTGGCACGAATCCACCCACCGGACTCATACGGCAGGCGCTGAATCAGTTCCTGCACGTCGACCGCGTGGACATTCTCGATGTCTGCGGACGAAATGACCGATAGTGGTGAAGGCGAGTCCTGTGCAGTCCGCTTGATATAAGAGCCGGTTACGACCACCTCTTCAAGCTCCTGCTCAGCAAGCGTCGGACTGGAGAGGGAAAGTGCGAGGGCAACGGCGCCCGTCATTTCTCCTATCCGGCGCCACGGCTTGTGCAATGGCTTCATATGTCTTTCTCCCCCCTGAAAGGATTGTAGGAGCCCTGGTAGCCGCATTGGCGGCCTCCTTGGCGATGCGGACATTACGTCAACACATGAGAGGCCGCAACTACCAATAAACCCCAATAAACTCCGGCAATTCTGATGTCCAGGTGCACTTGGAAGCAGGTCAGCGGGAGACGAAATGCCTGGGGTGCGGCGAGCGGGTTTGTCGGCCGCGATGAGCTGCGTTCGGGGCCGGAGACCGGGCGTCGGGGACGGGGTTCCTAAGGCCGGCTGGGATCAACCGGATGGGTCATCGGGGGTGGCCGGCCAGAGCCAGGCTTGTCTACTTCAGCCTTCGGACGCTGTTGGAGAAACCGGTCCGGTCGTTGATCAGGCGGTAGGACATCAGCTTGCGCCGGATGGTGATGTTGTCGCCTTCGCGATAGCGCGCTCGGCGCTTGGGCTCGAGTTCGCGCCACACCTGCCCGTTGTTCAAAGTCAGCACCCACTGGCCATGGGCGAGTTTGCGCTTGCCCACGATGGCGGCCCGCATGACCTGACCCCTGCTGCCCTCTGCGAGGCCAAACTCCGAATCTCCCGCTCTCGCCGCGGGCGCTTCCGTTTCTTTTCGAGCCGCCAGCGGAATAGGATGGTTTTCCATTTTCCGGGCGGGCTGCGGCGCCGGAACCGGTGTTGCAACCCGGGCTTCCGCTTCCGTGGAGGCGGGTGCCGCAGGTTGTGTGACTGAGCTTTCACGGGTGAGCCGGTCGAAGCAGCTCAGGCGCTCGAGCCTCGACTCGATCGCGGCACAGTCCTTCAGGGCGTCACCCAGCTCGCTGGCCACCGGACCCGTCGGTGTGGCAAGCATGGTGAATGACAACGCAATGAGCGGAGTCCGGACTCGTGTCATGACCTGTTGGATCTCGATGGGTTCCGGGGGTTCAGTATGCCGCAAAAAAAGAGGGGGCCATACGGCCCCCTCTCTTTACAGCTCAGAATTTACATGGAAAGTGAAGTTACATGCTCATGCTGAAACGTGCGTACAGCTGACGCATGAACGGGTTGTGAACGCGAGTCACATATCCCTCGAAGCGAGAGAAGGGCGGCTCTTCGTCAAACGCGTTGATGACGCCAACAGCAACGTTGTACTGCTCTTCGTCGCCGAAGTTCAGCGCGTACTGCAGGTCAACTTCGACATGCGAGTCAACCGTTGAAGCGGTTGGGCTGCGATCGCCGAAGATGTCGTCTTTCAGTTCGCTGATGTAGCGCACGGTCATGTTGCCCGTGTGCTGGCCGTAGTTGACTGTCGCAAAGAAGTTCGTGCGGAACTCAGGCACCGGGCTACCCGGGTTGCCGTCGTTCGTGTAGCCAACGCCGTCCGTGATGGGATCGCCGCGGTTGATGCGGATCTCGTAGTCCAGCATCCAGGACGTCTCCGTGCGCAGCGTGATCTGGGCGTCGCCGTAATCGAACGCATAGCGCGTGCTGATGTCCATCGACGCGATGTCGGTGCCACCAGAGTTCTGGAAGGACTGGTTCACGATCAGCACGTTACCCACAGGGCCTGAGCCGCAGTTGCCCGTCGGGTCGTTCGCAAGCAGCGGACCGGGGATGAAGTTGATCGGGTC
>PBVL01000252.1 GCA_002728675.1 Gammaproteobacteria bacterium | reverse complement strand
GCGGGGGGACGAAAGTTTGTTCGGCTGGTCTCAAACCCGTTCATGTCGGATCAATCTCGATGACACCGCCGGCCGCGCCGCGCGGGCGCAAGAAGTGGCGATCGGGTAAGAGTTCGGGCTTGCTGCCGTCGATGCAGGCGAAAACGAGTCGGAATGTGTTCACAGGTGACAGATCGTCACGGAACTGCGCGCTGCAGGATGTTGGCAGGCGGATTGCGTTCAGCGTCGCGAGGCGACGCACAGGCTGGTCACCGCGAATCATGTCTTCGGGCGTGATCGGTGGTTCGTTGGGGAGCCGGAACTTAAAGCCGTGGTCGCCCTGAATGATGATGATGGGGTCGGTGTCGTCGCTCGCGAGAATCTGGGTTATCGCCTTCTCGATGGACCGGTTTGTACAGGCCGTATCGGTACGGAACTGCGCTGGGTCATAAGCCCCCTCACCGACATCGATGGCGGAGATGACGCCGTCGAGGCGCGTGCAATCTTCTGCATAGCGGGGCGGGGCGTGTGGAGAAAGTATGTGGGCAAACAGGAAGAATGGTGACACTTCCTTCGGGCCGATTGCGCCCATGACGTCCTCGACGAAGATGTGATCGTAGCGAAACGCATTCGGCAGAAGCTTTCGGGACAGCCGGAACAGTGGGGTAAGCTGAAGCAGGCTAACCTGGACCTCGTTGAGCGGGATACTGCCGGTTGGCCGCGCGTGAATGCAGCGATCCTCGGCACCTCCGCATTGGGTCTTGGCGGCCCCGGCATAGGGCGCGTGGAGGTAGCGATAGCCGAGTGCATCAAATCCGCGAACCACGGGATTGAACCCGGACAGGTTGCTGATCTGCACCTTGGGGTCGGGACGGTCACCGCCGGGGAGCTGCTGGTAGGTCGTGTTCAGGGTCGATGTGAGCGACAGGGTCGTGTTGTCGTAGTTCGCGAGGGCCGAGCGTGCGACCTGAAACCCGCGGCTGGTCAGGAACTTAAGAAACGGCCCGTTGTCGTGGCCGAAGTAGCGTCTGAGGGCATCGTCGCGCACATAGCCGTCCAGCAGGAACCAGTAGACGTTGGGTCGATTCGTGCCAGCCGCGCGTACGATCGGCTGTTCCGAACTGTGCACCAGATCGGTGCGCGGTGTGACGCCCCCGATGTTGCTTGTTGCCACTTGTAACGCCGGCCAGGCGAGAAGCGCGAGCCCCACGACCGTGGTCACAAAAGAGGAGGCGGGGCGGTTTGCGAGGGACCAGCTGAGCCAGCCCGCGAGGACGAATATGACGAACCACGCCGCAAGCCAAATCGTGCCCAGCTCCACCCCGAAAAGAATGAGTGCGTGTGCGACGCTTCCGAAGCTAAAGAATGCGGCACAGAGGACGCCGACAACGATCGAGATCCGATTGATGGGTCGGTTGTGCAACAGCAACGCGAAAATCAGCGTGCCCGCAACCGCGCCGGCGACGACAGTAAACCAGGGGATGATCACGTCGCTCGCGCGCAGCGTCTGGTCGCGGTTGTTGGCCAGGAACGCAACGAAAGGCCAGCTTGCCAGCAGGACGAGTGGCAGCAGCGCGCGCGCATACTGCATGAATTTTTTGCTTGTCGGACTGCCGTCAGGATCGGTCATGGGAGAGTACCACGCTTTGAGAATTCAACACGGGTATCCGTCATCGGCGAGCGAGCGCTTCAGAAAATCCGACAGGGCGCGATTCTCGGATCCATAGACATCCTCCAGCAGGCCATGATCATCGAATGTCCGGTAGCGCAGCGGCCGGCCGGTTCGGTTTGTATACTTACGCGCGATGTATTCGGCGAGCTCGACAAGAATATGGTCATGTCCGGGTCGGCGGATTTCGGGGATGATTGCGTTCTTGCGGTGTCGCATGCGCAAGCGGTTGAGCGCCCGCATCATGTCGATGACAAGGTCGTGACGCTGAGGGTTCATGGGGGGCTGATTGGCAATTCTCCGAACCTTGTCGTCGGAGAGTCCGCTGTCCGGCGGCCCGACGAAGTCACGCAAATGCCGCAGCAATTCGAACGAATCGCGGCGCAAGTCCTCGAACAGATAGACATGGACCCTGCCGGGGAACCGCTCGAAGAACGGTTCCAGAACCGCCTGGTAGTGCCACTTCATTTTAACGGCTTCCTCGAGATAAGCCTTGAGGCCCATGCGTCCACCGTTGGTGATGTACTGTCCATAGTGTGATGCAAGCATTGAGCGCTGGGAACGAATCCCCAGGACGACCCGCGCGTCGGGGAATGTTTCGGCGACGGTTGCCGCCAGATCGGGCACCTCCTCGCCCATCAAACCGTCTTCCAGGCGCTGGCGAACGATGAACGGGCCACTGGAATTGTCAATTTCGTCCCACAATTCGCTGGCCGATTCGCGCGTCAGATTCACCTGCCGATGGGGATAGTTTTCCGTGAAGAAATGCTTCCAGATCCACTTGCTCGCGGTCTTGTGGTAGCCGAGATAGATGATGACGCGTGAGGAATCGCGTTTTGGTGTCGTCGACAGGTCCGTCATGGGCTCGTCGTTCATGCCGCATCCGTGCGAGCGGGAATGCCGGAGACGCCAACGGAATGGATCGATCGTCCATTGACGATATTGTCCACGACGTCCGAATAATAGTCCGGAATGACGTGGTAGCCCTCGTGATAATTGAAGTTCTGGTGCAGCGGGTCGCGCCGGTGTACCCGAGCGAAGGAAATCCGGTCCCAGAGTTGCATCAAAGCCTTGGGCAGCGCCGGTCCCGACGGTCGCGTGCTTTGCGAGAGGTGTTCGATGATAGCGTCAGAGGCCCGCATGATGGACGAAGTTCCCGATGACCAATCGTGAAACTCCTCGAGATGCGCATCGACCTCATCGTTCTGGAGGTGTGGCGGGGGCGGGTCGCGTTTGATCAATTCAACCGCTTCATCGAAGTTCTCGGGCTGGTATCCGACCAGCTGTGACATGGCGGCGAAGGGTGTTATCTGGCGAATCATGTCAGTGGTGTTGCTGAGGGCGTCAATCTGGATCGTCGGCGTTCCCAGCACATACGATTCGTAGAAGCTTTGTGACGACGGCGTCATGATCACGCGTTGGCGTGCAGTCCAGTCCGCGACATCGAACGAATCATCAATTTCGATACGCCCGGCGAAGGGTCCCTCGTTGACGAAGTCGTAACCTTCCGGCGCCTCAAGCGGATGTGGCCTGATGGAGATCGTGAGATCGGTTTCCTTGATGATGCGATGTATGAGGGTAATGGTCGTGATGAAACTCTCGACTTGCCAGACCACGCCATTTCGCTTTTCGGGATACTGTAGCGAGAAAATCGCAGGCACCGCGTTGTATCGATTGAGCGAGTGGAACCGCCCGATAAAGCCGACGGTTGTCTTGTCGACGTCAAAGAGGCCCGGGTTAAACTTGACCATATCCAGTCGCGGGTTGCCGCACATGACCAGCTTGGTGCGGTCCTTTCCGGGCAGTGTCTGGGCGAAGAAATCAAGATTTCGGGGTCCCCAGAGCAGCGCGAGATCAAGCCGATCATACGCGTCCGGCCACTTGGCCAGTTGGGTCGCGTCGCTGCTTGGCAGTGGCTGCGCACCTTCGCCGGGCCAAAGGATGATCGAGGCATTCGGCGCCTGTTGGGCGCAGCGCTTTATTTGGCCGACGGTGTTGATCAGGACGGCGTCGGGGTTCCAGTGCTTGAGCAGGCGTGTGAAATCGCGCCCCGAGGCGATGATGACCTCTGCGCCGGCGCGCTCGAGCAGGCGCGCAAGAATTGCCGATGAGGCGATGTCCCGCCGCAGCGTGAAGGCCCGAATGATGATGCGATACTTGGACATGCCTACCTCAGAAAGGACACGCCGCCGCGGCGGGGTCGAAGTCGATCATTGAATGGGCCGGGCGTCCGATGGATGCGGCCTCGACCAGCATCATCGACGAAATGCCGACCACAGTATCCGCCGCGAGAATGGCCTGTGCACTGGAGCCGTCACGGCTGACCAGTGTGCGGGGCTTCATATCATGCGGGAGTGCGGCAAACTTTGAATCGTCTTCGCGCGGGTGTGGTCTCACCACTACGATCGTGGAGTCGGGCTCGCGATTCGTGGTGATGGGATCGCCGACACGAATTCGTTCCAACAGGTCTGTCAGGACGGCGAGTTCGTCGACGTCCCGCTGTTTGCCCTCCGCGGCCATCTCGCGTAACGGCTCCGAGGCGAATAGAACGACATGGTCTGAGTCCTGCGCGCCCCATGATTCGCGCAAAGCGCGCACGCTGTCCTCGGGCATATCCGCGGCGATGCGCCGGAATCGATGGATGTGAAGATGACCGATGACGGTGATAGTGTCGGCGGTGATGCCGGCGGCGATCAATGCATTTCGCGATTGATCGTCGATGGCCGCGATGACGCTCGGCAGCACTAGCTCGCCGTCGGGTAGGCGAAATCGTTGGTCGAGGTCCGCGCGCGCCATGCGGTGGGCAACCGTCGTATCATCGAGCAGTGCCGTCGTACGTGCGCCAAGGGCCTTTGCGGCGAACCAGAGCTTCTGAGGCGTTCGGTCGTCACGATCCGAAAGACCTGTCACGATCTCTGCGACCTGCCCGTCAGCGAGCCTGGCGGAGATCGCGTCAATATCACGGACGGAGTCCCAGTCTTCGACAGCGATGCCGGCATCACCCAGCAAAGCCAGAGCAGCACGGCTTGCTGCCACGCGTATGTCCGAAATGCTTCGCCCGGTGGCCAATCGCCGCACCAGGGACGCGACAGGTGAATCCGAGTCCGGCCTGGCGCCTGAGATCTGGTCTGTGAGCATTTCATACAGGGCAAGAACCTGATTGGCGCTTCCCGGGTCTCGGGCGAAAAGCAGCAGGGTGCCGGGTTGTTCGTTCGGGCCGTTCACGATGCGTCCTGCAGGCCATGCAGATGGTCACGCGCGTCGTAGACCTTGTGAAAGGCCTCGATAATCCGGTCGATAATCTGATCGGACAACTCGAATGCGCAGATGCCGAACCCGATTTCCTCGATGTTGTACATCCGCTCAGTCACGGGACATAGGCCGGGCGCATATGTTCGATTGTCCGTATTGAACGGTGCCCCGTTCCGGGCTATCGCCGTCCTGCGCTGGAAAAGGGGCAGTAGATAGAGCGGCTCGATGTAGCCTTCGTTCAGCGGAACGCCCTCGGCGGCCATCGCGCGAACGAAAACACTGCGTGAGATGCCAACGACGTCCGGGTCGAAACGCAACGGCCAAGCATAGAAAACGTGGCGGCATCCTTCGCGTGCCGTCGGTGGCGTAAGGCCGTCTAGGCCTGCCAGACCTTTCGACAGTCGCACGCCGAAACCCTCCCGCTCGGCGATGATCTCGGGTGCCCGGTCCAACTGCGCAAGGCCGACGGCGGCGGCAAGCTCGGACAGCCTGTAGTTGAATCCGACTAGTCCCGCGATATCATCGATACCGTAGTGATCGACGAGATTCTCGCCATGGTTTCGGATCAACTTCAGCCGTAGCGCAAGGTCATCATCGTCAGTCGTGCACAGTCCCCCTTCGCCGGTCTGGATGTGCTTGTGTCGATTGAGACTGAACACGCCGAGGTGGCCGATGGTTCCGGCGAATGCGCCATGCTCGCTCGCCAGCGGTGCCTGCGCATTGTCTTCAATCAGGCGCAGGCCTCGCGCGTCCGCAAGAATGCGCAGCTCCGCGAGTTGCGCAGGGTGTCCGAAGAGATTCACCGCGATCACTGCACGTGTGCGATCGGTGATTGCCGCGCGCACGAGTTCGACGTCGAGGCAGAACGTCTCCGGCTCGATGTCTACAAAGACTGGTGTTGCGCCATAGACGAGCGGAGCCATTGCGGTCGCCGACATGGTGTAGGGTGGCACGATGACCTCGTCGCCGGCGCTCACGCCGCACGCTCCCATCGCGGCGAACAGGCCCGAAGTTGCAGAATTCACCGCGACCGAGTGGCGCACTTCGAATGCGTCCGACCAACGTTCTTCGAGTTCACGAACTTTCGGTCCGCCGTTGAACTCCGGGCCCGGGGCTCCGATGTAGCCCGACAAAACACCGGTCTCGAGTGTGTCGAACACGGCTTGACGTTCGGCCGGACCGATGCGGTTGTAGATCTCGAACGGCGCATCGATGACAGGAGTGCCGCCAAGAATCGCGAGGTTGCTCATGTTGCGTTTCCCGTGCCTGTCGAGCGGGCGATCAGTTCCCCGATGAGACGCTCGGCCGCGAGTGCGTTCATGCCATCACTGAGGAGCGGAGCTCCCACTGTGGCCGCCCGGTAGACGTTGTCGATCATAGTCTCGAATGCCGCGCCAGCCCCATAGTCCTGCCATGTGCCGTCATCAAGAGTCAGTATGTCGGGTGCGTGGCGAAAAGCGACCGTATGCCGCCGGCGGACACGCGTTCCCCAGTCCTCCAGCGTGATGGCTCCCTTCGCAGTCAATAACTCGACCTCAAGCAGCGCAAAGTCGCGCCCATCATGTCCAATCAGATGCACCGGGATGGCCTCGTCGCTCGCCAGGATAGCATCGATGGTGGGATCGTCCTTGTCGAAGTCATGGCGCGGGTTACCGGCGTAGCGCACTGTCAGCGGGCCCAGAAATTGGTGCATCAGATCAATGACGTGACTGCCGGTGTGCCGTATGCCCCGAGAGTAGCGTATGTGCGCTGATCGAACCGCGCCCCATGCCCCGGCGCTCAGTTCGTCCGCGACATCCTGCACCGCATGATGCCAGCGGCGCATGAAGGCGACCGCGAGGGGCTTGTCTGCGTCGGCGTAGGCGCGAACCAGCCGTTCAGATTCGTCGACGTCCACCGTTAGCGGTTTCTCGCACAGGACGAGGTTCACCGGACTATCTAGGAGCTTCCACAGCATGTCTGCATGCTGATTGGTTGGCACGCATACGCTCGCAATGTCGTACTGCGCATTGCTCGACAGAGCGGAATCGAGGTCTTCGAAGGAAGACGCCGCATTCCAGTTTTGTGCGAACGAGGTGCGGCGCGCCGGATCGGGGTCGACACAGGCCGTGATTTCAAAACGCCCGTCTGACGTGTAGGCCGCAGCATGGCTGAGTGCCTCGCCTTCAAGGGACACCAGTCCTGTGCCGCCTGCAATATTGCCGCAGCCCACGATCAGCACGCTGAGCGGTGTACAGGTCAATCGCTCGCCCCGTCTTTCGCGCGGGCACGCTGGCCCAGGTAGAGAACCTCTGCCATGGCCAGGTCTTCGGACTCGTTGATGTCCGTCGCCTTGTGCCGGTCGAGAACATAAGGGCTGTACTCTGTGTAGACAGCCTCCTCGTTGTCGACGATCTGTCCAGTCGTGAAAAAAGCGAAGGCGCCTGCGTCGAAATATTGGGGCGGACATTCCTGCGAATGTTTGAAACGGAGCTCCGGCTGAGCGAACCGCAATATGTTTCCAGCATCGATAAGCATTGCGCGCTCGACGGGCGCCGGGAAACTTGCGACCGAGAGAACGGGGTGCTGTCCGTCTGTCTCGGAGAGCAACTTTTGCCCTGCAATCAGGTCCGCAGCTTCGAGCAACGGGGCCGTCGCGACGATCAAGCAAACCTCGTCAAACACTTGCCCGCGCTCCTCGTAGCGCGTCAGGACCCAGCGCAGGACG
>PBVL01000241.1 GCA_002728675.1 Gammaproteobacteria bacterium | reverse complement strand
GCCGATCGGCATCCAGATTCTCGCACGCCCGTTCCGCGAGGATCAGTGCATCGCGGTGGGCCGGGTGCTGGAGTCGTTACTGGGCGACATGCCCGGACCACAAATCTGACAGTCGATGTAAACCCGAGCGGCATCTCGAACGTCTCTTACTGCAGGTGCCGATCCTCCGCGGTCGTCGCGACGCTGACGCAACGCTGACACTGGCAGCACAAGATGCCCATGAATGACGAACGAAAGCCGGCAGGAACTCCCGCTGGAAACCGGGTAACGTCGTCAGGGCTCAACCCGACTCAGGCACAATCCGACGAGCCGCGTGCGACGTAATCCCGTAGAAAACCGTCATTCAGACCGTCGACGCATGCGGAGACAGACTGGAATGGCCGCATCGAAATCCGTATCCTTAGCGGCCCTGCGGGCCGAGGACAGCCACATGAGAGCAAGTAGTACGAAGCAGGCCGTTCAACGTCTGGCCCTGCTGTCCTGCGTCGCGTTTGCCGGACTGACCAGCGGACATGCTCACGCTGACGACCTGCGAACGATCTACGAACTCGCAATTCAGAACGACCCGCAGATCGGCGCAGCGGAGGCCAACTACATGGCCCTCCGCGAAGGGGTCACCCAGGCGCGAGCGCAGCTTCTGCCGTTTGCGCAGATCTCGGGCAACACGACCCACGGTCGCCGCTTCAGCCCGCAGCCGTTTGTCGACACCAATCCGACGAGCCCAACCTTCGGTGAGGTCATCTCCTCACACGGGCCGACCGCCCGCTTCAACAACCACGGCTGGAACGCATCGATACAGCAGGCCGTGTTCGACGTCTCGCGCTTCTTTCAGTGGCGCCAGTCGAAGAATCTCGAGGCTCAGGCCGCCGCACGCTTCGCGGGCCAGCAACAGGAGCTGATCGTCCGCGTCGCCGAGGCCTACTTCAACATCCTGCAGGCGCAGGACAAGCTGAGTTCGTCGATGGCAGAGCAGGAAGCCGTCGAACGCCAGCTCGAACAGGTACGCCAGCGTTTCGACGTTGGCCTCGTCGCCATCACCGACGTACTCGAATCCACCGCCGCATACGACTCATCGTCGGTCACCGTCATCGTCGACGAGGGTGCGCAGGACATCAGTTTCGAGCGCCTTCTGCGCCTGACCGGGCGCAGCTACGGCCAAATCTCCGGTCTGGCGGACGACTTCCCTGTCGAGTACCCCGAGCCGCGTGACGAAGAAGCCTGGGTGCAGGCCGCCCTGCAGAACAACTTCGATCTGAAAGCGGCACGCGAAGCTGTGCGCTCGGCCGAGAAGCAGGTGCACATATCCCGCGCCGGCCACTACCCCACCGTTGGCGCGCAGGCGAGCTACTCGCACAACGTATCCGGCGGTGGCGACTTCTTCGGATCGAAGAACAACTCGACCAACCTCAGTCTGCAAATGTCGATTCCGGTGTTCGCCGGGTTATCGACCCGGTCCCGGACAAAACAGTCCGCCTATCGACTCGACGAGGCACAACGCAACTTCGATCTCACCCAGCGGACGACCGTCGAGACGACGCGGAACCTGTATTCCGCCATCAACACGGACGTCGCACGGGTGCGGGCCCGACTCCGTGCCATCGAGTCGAGTCAGAGCGCGCTCGACGCGACCGAAACCGGCTATGAAGTCGGTACACGCAACATCGTCGACGTGCTGATCGCGCAACAGCGACTGTTCGCGGCCCAGTTCCAATACGCCAGCGCACGCTACCAATACATCATGGACACGCTGCGCCTGAAGCAGATTGTCGGTTCGCTCAGCCCGCAGGACATTTACGACCTGAATCAGTTCATCCAGGGCAACACCGGCATCGAGCGGGTCAAGTCGAACTGAGCACTGTCCTCCCGGCGACCAGCCGACTGGTCGCCGGGAACCGGTCGCCGGTGACAGGGTCTAAACGGACACACCTGGCTGCCAGGACGACCGCAAGGACGCCCTCACCACCAGCCTCTGGGAGCACCGGATGACTCTCTCGCGTTTGGAGCTGTTCGCCGCCGCGCTGTTCGGCGCACTCGCCGCAACGCTGATCGCCACCGCCCTGCCGGACCGCCCGGCGCTTGCCGACGCGACGCCGCCTGGCGTCGCGGTCACGTCTGACGAACAGAACAATATCGACATCTTCCGCAACGTCAGCCCATCGGTCGTGTTCGTGACCAATACGGCGCTGCGGCGCCGATCCCTGTTTTCGTTCAACGTCATGGAGATTCCCCAGGGGAGCGGCACAGGGTTCGTGTGGGACGCAAGCGGGCTCATCGTGACCAACTATCACGTCGTGGCGCGGGCCAACCGCATCGTGATCACGCTGCAATCTGGCGAGGACTATGAAGCCGAGGTTGTCGGCATCGCTCCGTAAAAGGACATTGCGGTGCTGCGTATCGACGCGCCACGCGCCTCGCTCACGCCGATTGCATTGGGTGACTCAGGCTCGTTGTCGGTCGGCCGCAAGGTCCTCGCCATCGGCAACCCGTTCGGGCTGGACACCACCCTGACCACCGGAGTGGTCTCGGCACTCGGTCGGGAGATCAAGTCCGTCACGAACCGAACCATAAAAGACGTCATCCAGACCGATGCCGCAATCAACCCGGGCAACTCCGGCGGTCCACTGCTCAATTCGCAGGGACAGCTGGTCGGTGTCAACACCGCCATCTACAGTCCGAGCGGCGCGAGTGCCGGTATCGGTTTTGCAATCCCGGTCAATACGCTCAAGCGGATCATGCCGCGACTCATCGAGCACGGGAACCTCTTCCGCCCGGTACTCGGAGTCGAGACGTTACCCGACTACTACGCCAAGCGCATGGGCGCCGTGAACGGCGTCGCGCTCATGTCGGTGCGCCCCGGTTACCCGGCAAGTGAGGCGGGCCTGATGGGCATCCGCGAGGACCGGCGGGGCCGCATCTACCTGGGTGACGTCATCATCGCGATCAACGGCGACCCCGTCACCGACAGTGACTCACTGCTGTCCCTGCTCGAACGGTACGAACCCGGCGAAGTTGTACAACTGACGACGATGCGGGACGAGAAGACGCAAACCATGCCGATTCGTCTGGAAAGACCTGACTGATGTTCCTCGAGAATCTCAGCGCTGAGCAACAGGAAGCGCTGCTGTGCCTCGCCCACGATGTCGTGGTATCCGACGGCGACCTGCGACCGGGTGAGACTCAGATCATGGAGGACCTCCGCCGGGAGATGCGCATCCGGGACGACTTCGAACCGCGCTACATGGCGGTCGGCGAGGCTCGGACGCTGTTCAGTTCGAGGCGCGCGCGCCTGGCGGCCCTCCTTTCCCTGATCCGCGTCGCGTATGCGGACCGGTCCTACGAGATCGAGGAGCAATGTTTCCTGCAGGACTTGCGCCATGCCTTCGATATCAGCGACCAGGATTTCGACACCTGCGAGACCTGGGTCAAACGGTTCATATCCCTCGAGCAGGAAGCGGAGACGCTCTTCGGCTGAACCAGCGCGCTACAGCGCCTCGCAGTCGAACCGGACGAGTTCAGCGTCCACCCGTTCCGCCTCCTTCAGGATTGCGTCCCGTACCGGGTCGAAACTCCGCGCCGTATTCGTCAGTACCGCAAGGGTCCATCCCGATCGCCCGTGGGAGTCTGCATGCTCGCTCTCGATGAGTGCGACACCCGTCTGGCGGCCGACACGCTGCCGGAAGCCCGCCAACCGGGAACGTTTCTCCTTGAGCGATTGACACCCGTGCAGCAGGAACTCGACGTCGATGACGTACAGCATTGAACCTCCCTGAAACGCCCCGCCAGTCGCGGGGAACACACCCTTCAACCCGTCGCGGCCCGCGCGGTCACTGCACAGGAGTATGCTCCGTGGTGGATCGCTGTGGGAGCCCCGTATGCGCAGTGTGCACACGATAGCAGTCAGCCTTCTGGCTCTGGCCGGCGGAAGCTCCTTCGGCTGCGATCGAGAGCACGTCGGCAGGCGCGACACGCCTGCTCGCGGCACCTGACCGATGCGATACATATCGCCGACTTCGAGCCCCGGGGCGAAACCGGGCAGGACTGGACTACACTCGTCTACTTCGAGTCATTCGCCACGGAGGAGCAAATCAGTCCGATCGATCTGCTGATCACCGAGGCGGACACGGATGCCGAACGCTGTTCCTTCCTGAACCATCTCTCGCTGGCCGCGGGACTCGAGAACGGCTATCCCACCCCGGTACGGCTGATGTTCTGCGGGGAAAATCAGACGTCAGGCATGGGTGGAGCCAAGATCGTGAAAGCGATCTCGAGTCCGGAGCGGGTTTACGTCATCCGCACCACGCGGCGGATGGACCCGTTCGAGCCCGGCAGGACCGAGGCAACGTCGAAGGACGAGGTGGCAGGCTGATCCGGCTGGCTGCGCCGGATCAAAGTGTGTCATCCATCTGCGCCGGAACATCCCTGCCCTGACTGACAGAACGTCCGGGCTTCTTCCTGCAGCACTTTCGCGCGCCCGATGTTCAGATCAGCACATGGTTGCGACCGTCGTCTCCCGGTTTTTCCTGCCGCCCACATGCGGCGTCTGCGGAGGTCCCGCGGACGTCGTCGACCTGTGTGCGCCGTGTGCCGCCGAATTGCCGTGGAACCACCATGCATGTCGGCGGTGCGGCGAACCGCTCGCACGGGCCAGCACGGCGGCAGACTGTCGGGTCTGCCGCAACCACCACCTCCGGTTCGCCCGGGCGTTCGCGCCGTTCCGGTACGCCGCCCCGCTTGATCGCCTGATCCTTCGCTTAAAGTCTGGACACCTGGCGACCGGGCGTGCACTTGGTTACCACCTCGCCGAGGCCACCGCGGTCTTCTACGCGAATCTGCCACGTCCGGACGTCGTCGCGCCGGTTCCACTCGACCGACGCCGTATGGGCGAGCGTGGTTTCAATCATGCTGCCCGGCTGTCGGCGGCAATCGCCAGCGCACTCGACTGCCCGCACGCTCCGCGCGCCATCAGACGCAAACCGGGCAGGCTTACACAGAAGTCGCCCTCCAAAACGCTCCGCCGGCAGAACCTCAAGGGCGCCTTCGCAAGCCGGGTCACGGGGCGCCATGTCCTTCTCGTTGACGACGTCTACACAGCGGGTGCCACCGCTGAAGCCGCCGCCCGGGCCATGGGCAATTGCACGGTGGATCTTGTGACGCTTGCACGGACTCCGTCCTTCAATAGATGATTGACCCTGGTTTTTCCGCCCCGGCTATCGATGGACTGGCAGCACCTGAATCTGTTGGAAGATTTCGTCTCGGATCACAATGTTCCCGAAGGCGCCGACACCTCCTGGCACATCGTCATCTCGGATGACGAGATCCTGACGATCGACGGTGAGCATCCATGGCGTCCGCTGAACCAGGACGAGTGGCGCTGGCTCGATCTCGAGCGGGTGGCACAACACCCGCTGGGGCATATCGGAGGCGCGCCAATCTACGCGTGTGAAGTCGACCCGGAGGCGGACAATCCGGAAGGTTACGAGTTCGAGACGCTGTGGTCCTTTCTCGGCCAGGTCGACGAGCCGGTTTTCTACATGATCGGACGCGCCAAGCAGATCGTGGAATGGCATCGCAACCATCAGTTCTGCGGGCAGTGCGGCGGCCCCACCGAAAGTTCTGACGCGGACCGCTCGTTGCGCTGTAAGTCATGCCGCCAGATGTTCTACCCGCGACTCTCGCCCTCCATCATCGTCCTGGTCACCCGTGGCGATGAATTGCTGCTGGCCAGGAACGCCCATGCCCGTGGCAACTTCTACTCGACACTCGCCGGTTTCATCGAACCGGGCGAGTCGGTCGAAGCCGCGGTACACCGCGAGGTGTTCGAAGAAGTGGGCCTTAGCATCAGGAATCTCGAGTATTTCTCGAGCCAGTCCTGGCCTTTCCCCAACTCCCTCATGCTCGGCTTTCACGCCGAGTACGAGTCGGGGGAGTTTGTCCTGCAGGAGGAAGAGATCGCCGACGCGCAATGGTTCCGCTATGACAATCTGCCACATCGACCGGCGATGGCGTCCATTTCCGGCTGGCTCATCGACGACTTCGTGCGCCGCTGCCAGGACTGACGGGGACACCGGACATGGCGCACCTGTATGCAGCGCTCGATCCCGACGCTGTCATGGACTGTGTCGAGTCCGTCGGTCTGCGACCGGATGCCCGCATCCTGACCCTGAACAGCTACGAGAACCGGGTCTTCCAGATCGGGATCGAAGACGAAGACCCCATCGTCGGCAAGTTCTACCGGGACGCGCGGTGGACCGATGCGCAGATCCTCGAGGAGCACGACTTCACGGAGGAACTGAAGTCCCTCGAATTGTCGGTCGTCGCGCCACTCAGAATCAACGGCAAGACACTGCACAAAAGTGGCCCCTTTCGCTTCACACTGTATCCACGGCAGGCGGGACGCACCCCGAACCTCGAGGATGAAAACGCGCTCTCTGTTCTCGGGCGCGCCATCGGACGAATCCACGCGGCCGGTCAACGACCGTTCGGGCACCGGCCCGAACTGGCCTCCCAAAGCCACGGCCACGACGCGCGAAGCGCGGTCCTCGAATGCGGCTACCTGCCCGCTGAGCTCGGCGCTTCCTATGAGTCGGTGACGGAGCAGATGTTGCGGGACATCGACGCAGTCTTCGAATCGACACCCTACCGCAGGATTCGGCTGCACGGCGACTGCCACATGGGCAACGTCCTGTGGCGCGAGGAGGTGCCGCACTTCGTTGATTTCGACGATGCCCGCAACGGACCGGCCGTGCAGGACCTCTGGATGATGCTCTCGGGTGAACGATCCGACCAGGAGATCCAGCTGCGCGCCATCATCCGCGGCTATCTCGAGTTCTGTGATTTCGATTTCAGCGAACTTCGCCTCATCGAGGCGCTCCGTGCTCTGCGCATGCTGTACCACAGCGCGTGGATCGCACGCCGCTGGGACGATCCCGCGTTCCCGCAGGCATTCCCCTGGTGGGGCAGCGAGCGCTACTGGTCCGAGCACGTCCTCGAACTGCGCGAGCAGTGGGCGATGATTCACGAACCGCCTATCGCCGCCTATCTCTGACAGGCTGATGGCAGACCTGCAGGCGCTGCCCGGGATTCCGACGCCTGGTGTCGTGTCTGGCCGGTTCGCAGCGTGAGTGAGCAGCCGTTTCGACCCGGATCGGCCGCCGCTTCGTAGCTCAGCTTTGCGATTCCCGATCCACCGCGTCCCCGCGCGTCACCGCCGCAAATGCCCTGCCATCCAGCGCAACCGGCTCACCAGCCGAACACTAGCTGTGATCTGTCAGTAGGTTGTTCATCTGGGCCTCAAGCCCAAAGCTAATGAGTGTTCAAAGTCCATTGGCTACGGAGAGACCCAGATGAACATTCATCACAATGCACG
>PBVL01000240.1 GCA_002728675.1 Gammaproteobacteria bacterium | reverse complement strand
CGAATTTCCTGCAGGACCCGCTTCCGGGTGTGCCAGTCGGCTTCGACGACATTGAAGTCGCGGATCTCCACAGGGCGCCTCAGTCCCGCTTGGCCAGCATCGCCGCGTGGCCGAGATAGTTATGTGGTGTCAGATCGCTGAGCAGAGCCGCGGCCTCCGTGGGCAGATCGAGTTCCTTCACGATGCGTTCGATTGCTGCGCGGTCAAGTTTCTCGCCCCGTGTAAGGGCCTTCAGCTTCTCGTACGGTTCATCGATACCGAACCGGCGCATGACGGTCTGAATCGGTTCTGCCAGGACCTCCCAGCTGGCATCGAGGTCTTGTCGGGTCGCCGCCGGGTTGAGATCGAGCTTGCCGAGTCCGCGCTGCAGGGACTGGTACGCGATCAGGCTGTGCCCGACGCACACGCCAAGATTGCGCATGACCGTCGAGTCGGTGAGATCACGCTGCCAGCGGGAAACCGGCAACTTGCCAGCAAGGTGTTCCATCAGCGCGTTTGCGATGCCCAGATTGCCTTCCGCGTTCTCGAAGTCGATCGGATTGACCTTGTGCGGCATCGTCGATGAGCCAGTCTCGCCTTCGGCGAGTCGCTGTTTGAAGTAACCGAGGCTGATGTAACCCCAGACATCGCGGCAGAAGTCGATCAGCACCGTGTTGTACCTGCAGAGGGCGTGAAACAGTTCTGCAACATAATCGTGGGGTTCGATCTGCGTCGTCATCGGGTTGAAGCAGAGCCCGAGCGCCGCCTCATGACGAGCGGCCAGCGCCGGCCAGTCGACCCCGGGATACGCTGACAGGTGTGCGTTGTAGTTACCGACGGCACCGTTCATCTTGCCGAGTATCTCGATTCCTGCAAGCACGTCACGCTGGCGCTCGAGGCGCGCGGCAACGTTGGCGAGTTCCTTGCCCACGGTCGTGGGCGAGGCGGGTTGGCCATGCGTGCGCGACAACATCGGGATGGCGGCAAAGTCGCGGGCCATGGCGTTGAGCCGCGCGACCGCGGCATGCATTTCGGGCAGCAGGACCGTCTCGCGCGCTTCGAGCAGCATGAGCGCATGGGCGTTGTTATTGATGTCTTCTGAAGTGCACGCGAAATGCACGAACTCACGAACCGCCGCGAGCGACTCGGGCAGGTGGTCCTTGATGAAGTACTCGACGGCTTTGACGTCGTGGTTGGTCCGTGCCTCGTGCGCTTTGACGGCCGCGGCGTCGTCCGTCGTGAAGTTCTCGTACAACGCGCGCAGGGACCGTTGCGCGGCCTCGTCGAGCGGTGGCACTTCGGCAATCGCGGGCTCCGCCGCGAGGCTGAGCAGCCATTCGATCTCGACCTTCACGCGCAACCGGATCAGGCCGTACTCGCTGAAAATCGAGCGCAACGAGACCGTTTTGGCTCCATACCTGCCGTCGACCGGCGACACCGCCGACAACGTGCTGAGCTCCTCTAGGCTCATGGACTGACTCCTTCGTTTGATGACAGGGCGGCCCGCGCCACTTCTTCAATGACCCCGCCACCCAGACAGCGATCGCCGCTGTAGAAACACACGGATTGTCCCGGCGTGACCGCGCGTTGCGGAACCCGGAACGAGACGCGCCATCCATCCGGCGCTTTGCTGACGCGACAGGCCTGGTCGGGCTGGCGGTAGCGGCACTTGGCGCCGCCTTCGAAGGGCAGCTCCGGCCCCACGCCGTCGATCCAGTGGATCGTGCTGCAGCGGAGTTCGTGCGAGAACAGGGCTGGGTGATCGTTCCCCTGGACGACCGTCACGGTATTCGCGTCCGGGTCTTTCGCGGCAACGTACCAGGGTTGTTCGCGGGCGCCCTTGCGGCCCCCGATACCGAGTCCCTGCCGCTGGCCAATCGTGTGGAAGGCGACGCCCTGATGCTCCCCGATCACGTTGCCGCCCTCGTCGACGACGGGGCCCGGGCAGGGTCGGACCCAGGTGCTGAGAAAGTCCGCGAAACGTCGCTCGCCGATAAAACAGATGCCGGTGCTGTCCTTCTTCGCGGCGGTGGGCAGCCCGTGTTCGGCGGCGACGGCCCGTACCTCGTCCTTCGGCATGTCGCCCAATGGAAACAGCGTGTTGGCAAACCCGGATTCCGGGACCGCGTGGAGGAAATACGACTGGTCCTTGCCGGTGTCGATGCCCTTCAGCAATTGGGGACGCCCGTCGACTGTTTGCAGTCTCGCGTAGTGCCCGGTTGCCGTGTACTCCGCGCCCAGGATCTCCGCGTACTCGCGGAATACCCTGAACTTGATTTCGCGGTTGCAGAGCACGTCCGGATTGGGAGTACGGCCCGCGCGGTACTCGCGGAGGAACTCCTCGAACACGTCATCCCAATACTCGGCTGCAAAGTTGGCCCGATGCAGCTCGATGCCAAGCTGGTCGGCAACCGCCTGTGCATCTGCAAGGTCGGCTTCCGCTGTGCAGTACTCGGTGCCGTCGTCTTCATCCCAGTTCTTCATGAAGAGGCCCGAAACGCTGTAGCCTGCGTCGCGCAGCAGGAGCGCCGCGACGCTCGAATCGACGCCGCCGGACATGCCAACGAGAACACGAGGGCTGGTCACGGGTGAGACAGGCCAGGACACATGAGGGCGCCCATCGTACCGCGCGGAAGTCCCGAATTCAGCCCGCGCCGTGCTCGAGCAGGGTCAGCGGGAATGCCCGGCCGGCGCGATGGTCGGCCAGACAGCGTTCCACGATCGGCGACCGGTGTTGCTGCCGGCGCTCGATGACCTCGTCCCACGTCAGCCACACCGCGCGTTCGATATCTGCATCGAGTACCGTCGTCAGCTGGCCGATCGGGGCCGCTGTGAACGTGATTCTGTGGTACGTTATTCCCGCTTCGGCCAGCGTGTAGTGGTAGATGCCACTGATCGCCTGGAGAGTGACGTCCCATCCAGTCTCTTCCCGGGTTTCCGGCAGGGCCGCTTCGAACAGCGTTTCGCCAGGTTCGAGATGGCCGGCCGGCTGGTTGAGGACGAGGCGACCCAACTGCTGTTCCTCCACCATGAGATATGTGTCGTCCTGGGTGACGATCGTTGCAACGGTGATGTGCGGCGGCCAGGTCATGGGATGGTGTCCGGAAGCGGAAACAGACAGCGAAAGAAATCACATGACAGACGGATCAGGCAACTCGCTTTCACACGTCGACAGCACGGGCAAGGCGTCAATGGTCGACGTCGGGGACAAGGCTGTGACGCGCCGGGAGGCACGCGCCGGCGCGCTGCTTTCGATGCAGCCAGACACCGTCCGGGCCATCGTCGAGAACACGACGAGGAAGGGTGATGTGCTGGCGGTCGCCCGTATCGCGGGGATTCAGGCCGCCAAGCGTTGCGCCGATCTGATACCACTGTGTCATCCGCTGGCCCTGTCGCACGTGTCTGTCGAGTTCGAGGTTCTGGACAGCGGAATCGAAATCACGACGTCCTGCCGTCTGGAAGGGCGAACCGGGGTCGAGATGGAAGCGCTGACGGCCGCGAGCGTCGCCGCCCTGACCGTCTATGACATGGTCAAAGCGATTGATCGCGGCATGGTGATCGAGCGCATCGGGCTGGTCGAGAAAGTTGGCGGCAAATCGGGCCACTGGCAGCGGGGCGAGTCGTGATTGACGTCAGGTTCTTCGCAAGCGTGCGGGAGACGCTTGGACTCGAATCCACGCAGGTCGACGCCGAAGGGGTTGGCAGCGTGGCGGACGTCATCAATGCGCTGATCGTGCGTGATGAAGCGTTTCGCGAAGCGCTGGGGCAGGAAAACATGCTGGTGTCGGTCAACCAGGTGATGGTGAAGCCGGACACCCCCGTGCGCGCGGGGGACGAGGTTGCGTTCTTCCCACCGGTCACTGGCGGATGAGCGTGGACGGACCCCATTCTGTGCTGGTTGCCGAAGCCGACTTCGATCACAGCATCGAGATCGACCGGCTGCGCGCGACGAGTCGCGGCATCGGCGCCATCGTGACATTCACGGGCCTCGTGCGCGACAACAACCTCGACGACGGTGTTGAGGGTCTGTTCCTCGAGCACTATCCGGGCATGACGGAGAAGAGCATCCTCGCGATCCTCGATGAGGCCGCGGATCGCTGGAGCGTGATTGCGAGTCGCGTCATCCATCGGATCGGATTGCTGGTCCCGGGTGACCAGATCGTCTTCGTAGGGACATGCAGTCCGCATCGGGCGGACGCGTTCGAGGCTGCCGACTTCATCATGGACTATCTCAAGACACGCGCGCCGTTCTGGAAGAAAGAGCAGACGGCCGACGGGGATCGTTGGCTGACGACCAGAGAGAGCGACGTCGAAGCGGCGTCGCGTTGGAGGCGCTGACCTCTCGTTCTGCACGCCGCCCGCGGGTGTGTCGCGGACACTCCAGTGCGGACGTTCTGCGACGCCGGCTCTTTGACAACAACGGGCGCTCAATCAGCGCGCTCTTCCGGCGCGTCAGCAGGTTGGATATTGATCGCGTGAGTGCCCTTGGGGCCCTTGAGGATGTCGAAGGTGACGCCTTGTCCCGCCTTCAACGTCTTGTACCCGTCCATGACGATCGATGAGTAGTGGGCGAAATAGTCTTCGCCACCGTCATCCGGCAATATGAACCCGTAGCCTTGGCGTTGTTGAACCACTTCACTTTCCCAGTAGGCATGTCTGCCTCCTTCCACCATTCAGCTACTGCGGCGACTGCGCTGGGACGCCCCTGAATGGCGAGCTACACGTCCTTTATCCTCCCTGCGCCGGCAAACGTCAAGCGTACCCGGTGTCCGATTCGAACTGGTCACCGCCGCTACTCAGGGCACTTCAATGCTACAGTAGCCTCAATCAATTCAGGTAGAATCCAACCCATTGGCCGCCTTGTTTGGGTGGCCCTCGTAGCGTGCGTGACACCCTCGCTTCGCCGCTGTCCGGCGGGCAGGGCGGCGCACTTTGGCAACGGTCCGGAACAGCGGTGGAAGAACTTCAGCTAGACTCAATCAAGGGGTGGCACATACGTGCTGCCGGCGACGACGATCCGGACCAGGAGGACCGCGACGGCGGACTCCTCGTCGAGACGGAGAAGCCGAAGCTCAAGCGCCCACCGATGTACAAAGTGGTGATGTTGAACGATGACTACACACCAATGGAGTTTGTCGTCGAAGTCCTCCAGACGTTCTTCGGGATGAACCGCGAAAAGGCCACCCAGGTGATGCTGGCGGTCCATCGTACGGGCCGGGCAACCTGCGGTATCTATACCCGAGACGTTGCCGAAACCAAATCAGCTCAAGTCAATCAGTACGCACAGGACAATCAGCATCCGCTCGTTTCGGAGACGGAGGCGGTGGAGTGACGTCGCTCACCCCGGTGCGGGCCGCCCCTTTGCTGCGTGCCACACACGGGGCACCCCTATTCAACAGGACACAGCATGCTAAGTAGAGACCTCGAAGTCACCCTCAATCTTGCGTTCAAGGATGCCAAGTCGAAACGTCACGAGTTGATGTCTGTCGAGCATCTGCTGCTCGCATTGCTCGACAACACGGTCGCGGCGAACGTTCTCCGGGCCTGCGGGGCGGACATCGAAAAGCTCCGAACGGAACTCGAAGAGTTCATGGAGGCGACGACGCCACTGATTCCGAAGAACGAGACCGACCGGGAGACGACGCCGACGATCGGCTTTCAACGGGTCCTGCAGCGGGCGGTCTTCCACGTGCAGTCGTCTGGCAAGAAGGAGGTTACGGGCGGCAGCGTGCTGATCGCAATCTTCGCCGAGCAGGAAAGTCACGCGGTCTACATCCTGAAGCAGCAGGACATCAATCGTCTGGACGTCGTGAACTACATCGCACACGGCACCTCGAAGGTCCCGGGTCAGGAAGAGCCCGAGGCGGCCGAAGTGACCGATGAGGAGGCGTCGCCGGAGGGCAAGGCGCCGGCCGCACTCGAATCGTTTGCAACGAATCTCAACGAGCAGGCCAAGAGTGGCCGGATCGATCCGCTGGTCGGCAGGACCGAGGAAGTCGAACGCGTCATCCAGATCCTGTGTCGCAGGCGCAAGAACAATCCGCTGCTCGTGGGCGAGTCCGGGGTGGGCAAAACCGCAATCGCCGAGGGTCTGGCGAAGCTGATCGTGGATGGTCAGGTGCCCGAGGTGATCGAGGGGAGCGAGGTCTACGCCCTCGACATGGGCGCATTGCTGGCCGGAACCAAATATCGCGGTGACTTCGAGAAGCGCCTTAAGAAACTGCTGAACGAACTCAAGAAGCAGGAAGGCGCGATTCTCTTCATCGATGAGATTCACACCATCATCGGCGCCGGTGCTGCGTCCGGTGGTGTGATGGACGCGTCGAATCTGCTGAAGCCGCTGCTCGCGTCCGGCGAGATCCGCTGCATGGGCTCCACCACGTATCAGGAGTATCGGGGAATCTTCGACAAGGACCGCGCGCTGTCCCGTCGCTTCCAGAAGATCGACGTGACCGAACCTTCCGTCGACGACACGTACCAGATTCTGAAGGGCCTCAAGGGGCGATTCGAAGAACATCACGACCTCAAGTACACCGACCGGTCGCTCCGCGTCGCCGCGGAACTGGCCGACCGTTACATCAATGACCGCTACATGCCGGACAAGGCGATCGACGTGATTGATGAGGTGGGTGCATTTCAGCGCCTGCAGCCGCCAACCAAGCGCAAGAAGCAGATCAGCGTCGGCGATGTCGAGAAGATGGTCGCCAAGATCGCGCGCATTCCGCCGCAACAGGTGTCAGTATCCGACAAGGAGGCGCTCCGAAGCCTCGACGCCAACCTGAAGATGGTCATTTTCGGACAGGATCGGGCGATCGACACGCTGGCGAGCGCGATCAAGCTCGCCCGCGCAGGGCTGCAGGAGGGAGAGAAGCCCATCGGCTCGTTCCTGTTTGCGGGTCCCACCGGTGTCGGCAAGACGGAAGTCTGTCGCCAGCTTGCCAAGATCATGAACATTGATCTGGTGCGGTTCGACATGTCCGAGTACATGGAGCGTCATACCGTGTCCCGCCTGATCGGCGCGCCTCCCGGCTACGTCGGGTTCGACCAGGGCGGGCTGTTGACCGAAGAGATCACCAAGAAACCGCATTGCGTGCTGCTCCTGGACGAAATCGAGAAAGCGCACCCCGAGGTATTCAATCTGCTGCTGCAGGTCATGGATCACGGCACGCTGACGGACAACAACGGCCGCAAGGCGGACTTCAGGAATGTCGTTCTCGTCATGACGACCAATGCCGGCGCAACCGAGATGGACCGCGCCTCCATTGGCTTCACCAAACAGGATCACACCACTGACGGCATGGAAGTGCTGAAGAAGATGTTCACCCCCGAGTTCCGCAACCGGCTCGACGGGATCATCCAGTTCGAGGCCCTCACGAGTGATGTCATCAAGACGGTTGTCGACAAATTCCTGGTGGAAGTCCAGGTGCAGCTCGATGACAAGAAGGTGGTGCTCGACGTGTCCGAGGCGGCGCGGGAGTGGCTCGCCGTGCACGGCTACGACAAAGCGATGGGCGCGCGCCCAATGCAACGTCTGATTCAGAACCGGATCAAGAAGGAGCTTGCGGAAGACATCCTGTTCGGCAAGCTTTCGAACGGCGGTACGGTGCACGTCGACGTCGAAGACGACGAGCTGGTCATGGAGATGGAGGAGCGCGGCGTCTCTGCCTGACCGGTGGCGCTGATCCGACCGGGCCGAGCACCAGATCTGGCCCGAGTCGGGTCTTGCTTCAGTCCCGGAAGGTGATCCGACCTTTGCTCAGGTCGTACGGCGTCAGCTCTACCTTGACAGAGTCGCCGGTGAGGATCTTGATGTAGTTCTTCCGCATCTTCCCCGAGATGTGCGCGGTAATCATGTGACCGTTCTCCAGCTCGACGCGGAACACCGTGTTGGGCAACGTATCCACGACGGTACCTGTCATCTGGATTTGTTCTTCTTTCGCCATTCGGTCCTGACTCGGTTGCGAACGGGCCGCATTGTGCACCAAACCACGTACGCGAAACAATATGGTGGGATATTCAGCGCCGGCATTGGCGCCGACGGGCGCCCGGTGCATCCTGGGCAGGCCACACGCGGATCAGGGGGCTCTGTCGGTTGCGATCCAGCGATTGTTGACGAAGAGTTCCAACGGCTGATAGTCGGTCTTGTAACTCATCTTGGCGCACTGCTTGATCCAGTAGCCAAGGTACAGATTGGGCAACCCGAGCTGGCGCGTCAGTTCGACGAGCGAAAGGACCGCCTGCACCCCGAGGCTGCGCTTGCTGTCATCGGGATCAAAGAACGTGTAAATGGCCGAGAGACCGTCATCGAGTTGGTCTGCAACGGCTACGGACACGAGGCGGCCTGCGTCCCGAAACTCGTAGAACGCCGCTTCGGCCCGACCGTCGACGAGGAAGCTGCGGAACTGCTCAACCTCCGGCGGATACATGTCTCCATCCGCGTGGCGGCCGACGATGTAGCGTTCGTACAGATCGTAGTACTCAGTGGTGAGTGCGGGCGGCCTGCGGGTGAGGGTCAGGTCGAGATTCCGCTTCCAGATACGTCGTTGGCGTCGGTCCATCCTGAAGCTGCCGACCGGAATCCGCACCGAAACGCACGCGTTGCAGGTCTGGCAGCGGGGCCGGTAGATGTGGTTGCCGCTGCGCCGGAAGCCAACGGCGGACAGCGCTGAGTAAAGGGTCGTGTCGATCGTGGCCGCGGGATCGGCAAAGATCGTCGTGGCCTGCTGATCCTCGATGTAGCTGCAGGCGTGGGGCGGGGTGGCGAAAAACCGCAGTTCGGACAGCGACGTCATACCGGCACTACTCGCAGGTCAGACCCATCATGAACATCAGGTGCCATTTTCAGCCAAAACCGGGACCGCTCGGGGAGGAGTCTCTAAAATTAGTGGAAATGCTCTGGCGAAGCCAGCGTCGCGACGGGCGTCAGGGCTGTCGGCGCACCCGACGGCGACCGATCTACCGGACGGGGCATGGCCGGAGTCTGGCGGCGACCGGCGCCACGCCAGCTACGCGTGACTCCATGGCGAGCCCGTCGGGTCTCGGTCGACGGAGTCCGCCAGGCATGCCTCAAAGGCTTCGCGCGCCATCGGGACAGCGCCCAGAGAGGCCAGGTGCGGCGTTTCCACCTGACAGTCGATCAGATCGAAGCCGCATTGCTCCAGGCGCCCGCACAGCCACGCGAACGCAACTTTCGATGCGTCGGTTGCCCGATGGAACATGGACTCGCCGAAGAACACGCGGCCGAGGGCGATCCCGTACAGGCCGCCAGCGAGCTGGTCGTTCTCCCATGCCTCGACGGAGTGCGCAAAGCCCAGGTCGTGGAGCCGGGTATAGGCCGCGAACATCGAGCGGGTGATCCAGGTTCCGTTCTGTCCCTCCCTGGGCGCGGCACACGCACGGATCACGTCCGCGAATGCGGTGTCGACCCGAACTTCGTAGCGCTCCTCGCGAATGCGTTTGCGCAGGCTGCGGGATACTCTGAGTTCGGAGGGCCTCAGCACGAAGCGCGGGTCAGGCGTCCACCAGAGAATCGGCTGACCGTCTTCGAACCACGGGAAAATGCCGCGGCGATATGCCGCCAACAGACGCTCCGGCGACAGATTGCCCCCTGCGGCAAGCAGCCCTTCAGGGTCTGCCAGCGCGGTCGAGGTTGGTGGAAACCAGTTGGGGTTGTCGTCGTCCAACCAGTGCAGCGAGGGCATGCCAGGAACGCGGGCGACTGTTCAGTGGGGCCGCTGGCCAGCCGTGCCGGTCAGTCGGCGGCAACAACCGCAGGCGTTTCGGCGATCTCGTCGAGGTACTTCTCCGCGTCGAGCGCCGCCATGCAGCCAAAACCGGCAGACGTGATGGCCTGTCGATAGACCTGATCGGCCACGTCTCCGGCCGCGAACACGCCGTCGACACTGGTCGCGGTCGAGTTGCCGCTGAGACCGGATCGGATGACGAGATAGCCGTTGTCCATGTCCAATTGGTCTTTGAAGATCGACGTGTTCGGGTCGTGACCAATCGCGATGAAGACGCCGTGCAGCTCGAGGTCCTGAGTCGCGTCGGTCTGTGCATGGCGGATGCGCATGCCGGTCAGGCCGCTGTCGTCGCCCAGCACTTCGTCGAGAACGTGGTCCCATTCGACGCGAATGTTGTCCTTTGCCATGACGCGGTCCTGGAGGATCTTCTCGCCGCGGAACTTGTCCCGACGATGCACCATGACCACTTCCGAGCAGATATTCGAGAGATACAGCGCTTCTTCGAGGGCTGTGTTTCCGCCGCCAATGACCGCGACGCGCTGGTTCTTGTAGAAGAACCCGTCGCACGTCGCGCACGCCGACACGCCTTTGCCAAGAAACGCTTCTTCGCTGGGAAGATCGAGATAGCGCGCCGATGCCCCGGTCGCGATGATCAATGCGTCACAAGTGTACTCGCCGGCGTCGCCCTTCAGCAGAAACGGGCGCTGGTTCAGCTGGACTGACTGGATCTCGTCGAACTGCAGAGTGGCCTCGAAACGTTCAGCATGCTGCTGCATGCGGATCATCAGGTCAGGGCCCTGCAGGCCTTCGACGTCCCCGGGCCAGTTGTCCACATCGGTCGTCGTGGTCAGTTGGCCGCCCATTTCGATCCCGGTGATGACCACGGGATTGAGGTTCGCGCGCGCTGCGTAGATGGCAGCAGACAGGCCGGCGGGACCGGAACCGAGAATGATCAGTCGATGATGCGTGGCATCCGTCATGCGTTCATCCACTTCTCGAGGGAGGCCGCGTACGACGTGCCTTGACGATGGTCACGGACGATGTCGAGCAGGGTCTGGCCGGCTTCGTCCTGTGCCGTGAGGTCGCGCCCGGCTTCGTGGAAAAATGCGAGGAACCGTTCAAAGTCGTCCGCACGCATGCCGCGATACGCTTTCAGGAGTGCGTAATGATCGACCGACCCCGCATCGTGGGGTGTCAGATCAAGGAACCCTTTGATGCGTTCGTCGTCCCATTCTTCATCGAAGACCTGAGGTTGTGTGGGTCCAGCCATGTGCTACGAGCCAGCCTGTGATGTGTGTCAGGCAGCGGATAATACCCCAGGCGCGCGGCCGCTCCTAACGCCTCGTGCCGTGACGTCGGACACAAAATGAGGAGGATAGCGGGGTTTTCTCAAACTGATTCTGCGTATAACATCTAAACTTCTGAAAAATATACGTATTCGCCGTGATCTCGATCGGCTTCGCGTTCCAGTGCGCGGCCGGTGCTTCGGCGGGGAGGGCTGACCCAGAATGCCACAGGCGAAAGCGCGTGCGAATCCGGACGATTCGACCAGCGAGGTGCTCAATACGCTGCGGAACCGGCTGCGCGAAGGCGGGCTCATCGGGTTGGTGTTTGCCAGCGTTCTGTTCCTGCTTGCGCTCCTGAGTTTCGACCCGCGGGACCCGGGTTGGTCGTTTACCGGCGAGAATTCCGAGGTCGCGAATCTGGTGGGAGCCAGCGGCGCGTGGACCGCGGATGTTGTGCTCTTCGTATTCGGCTTTGCGGGCTATCTGTTGCCGTTCCTGCTGCTCTGGCAGGCATGGTCAGTGTTCAGGGCAGGGAAAGGTGAGGGCAGTCGCGTCGGCTGGGCGTTGGCGGGGTTCCGCTGCGTTGGCCTGCTTGTCCTGTTTAGTGCGCTCTGCGGTCTCGCCAGCCTGCATTTCTACACTGCGGGCGTCTATCTGCCCGGTGGCTCCGGAGGTATGGTGGGCCACCTGGCGCACGACGTACTCGTGCCGGCGTTCAGCTATGTCGGTTCGACCCTGGTCCTCTGCGCGGTCGGTTTGATCGGCCTGACCGTCGCTTTCGACCTTTCCTGGCCGCTGCTTTTCGAACGCACCGGTGCCGCGGTGCTCGGCGGTGTGGCGGTGGTTCGGGACAAGG
>PBVL01000239.1 GCA_002728675.1 Gammaproteobacteria bacterium | reverse complement strand
TGCAGCGGCTTCGATGGAGCGGGCGCGAATCACGGTCAGCCTGCGGAGTTCGTACACTGCGACCGGCCGGTCGGCATCGGCCTGCCCGGCGGCAGGGGGTTGCGCCTGGGCACTCGCGATCAAATGCCGTGCCAGGGCCGTGTCGCGGGATGTCAGATTCGCTGGAGGGCGCGTATCACAGGAGCTTCAGAGGGAGGCGGTTCCGTTTCGTGCAGCGTCGGTGAGGAGCGAAGTGTGACGTAGTGCGCACTTCAGTGACGAACTGCGGCACATGGCTGAGGCGGCGCCAACGTGGCGGCGGATCAATGCGGCCTGTCAGTGCTGGTCCCGGCAACCCGGGCAGTTCGGATCGCGCTTCAGTCTGAGCTTCCTGAAGTCCATGTACTTGGCATCCCAGACGAGCAGGTGGCCCACGAGCGACTCACCGTATCCGACCAGGAGTTTGATGGCCTCACTCGCCTGCAGCGTGCCGATGACCCCGACAGTCGCCGCCGCGACGCCGGCTTCGGCGCAGTTGAGTTGGCGGTCGTCCGCGCCCTCGTAGAGGCACCGGTAACAAGGGGCGTCCGCGACGCGGGGATCGTAGACCATCAATTGTCCTTCGAGTCCGATGGCCGCGCCGGATACGAGCGGCGTCGCTGTGTTGACGCAGGCGTCGCTGATCGCATAGCGGACCGAGAAACTGTCGGTGCAATCCATGACTAGATCGACGCCATCGACGACATCCTGAAGTGCTGCCGGCTCGAGTCGCTCGGCGATCGCCTCGACGGCGACACCGGGGTTCAGCGCCGCGATGCTCGCCGTCACGGACTCGACCTTGAGCCGCCCAACGTCGGCTGTACGGTGAGCGATCTGCCGCTGCAGGTTGCTCTCGTCGACCGTGTCGAAGTCCACCAGGACGAGAGTGCCCACGCCTGCGGCCGCAAGATACAGTGCAACGGGGCAGCCGAGACCGCCGAGGCCGATGATGAGCACACGTGAAGCGAGCATCGCCTCCTGTCCGGCGATGTCGATGTCCGGCAGCATGATCTGCCGGCTGTAGCGGAGCAGCTGATCGTCATCCACGGCGTTTGTGTACTCCCTGATCGGTCACGGCCATTGGGCCATGGTAGCGCGTTCATGCCCGGCGAGGTCCGTGTGCACCGTGACGTCGGTATAGCCTGCGCTTTCGCACAGTGCCTTCACCTGCCGGCCCTGATCGAACCCATGTTCGAGCAGCAGCCAGCCACCCGGACGCAGCGTTTCCCGGCTGCCCTCGACGAGCTCACCGATGGCCGCCAACCCGTCGGCGCCGGAGGTGAGCGCGGTGATCGGCTCGAACTGCAGTGCGTCGAGGTGTGGATCGCCCTCGGCAATGTACGGTGGATTGCTCACGATCATGTCGACCGAACGGGGTGCGACGCACTGCAGCCAGCTGCCGCAGAACAGTGGCACGCGTTTGCCGCAGTTGCAGGCGGCTACCCGCAATGCGGCGATCGAGCAGTCGGACGCCAGGACACGCCAGTCCGGCCGTTCGGATGAGAGAGCGGCGGCGATTGCCCCGCTGCCGGTACCCGCATCGAGTACCGTGAGCGGCCCGGACTGCGGGGCCTGCAAGGCCAGTTCGACGAGGAGTTCGGTGTCGGGCCGCGGTATGAGCGTGTCGCCGGTGACTTTGAGCGTCAGGGTCCAGAAATCCTGGACACCCAGGATGAGGGCGGTGGGTTCTCCCGCGGCGCGCCGCTCGACCCGTGCCCGCAGACGCTCGGCGCGGTCGGCGGGTACAGGGTCCTCGCCGTGACTGAACAGCCAGGCCCGGGTCGTGCCAAGGAGGTTCGCGAGCAGAATCTCGGCATCGAGCCGGTCGATGCGCTGCGTCGCGGCGCTCAGCAGCGTGGCCACTGTGGCATCCGCCAATCAGGCACCCTCGCCAAGCTGACGGAGCTGGTCTGCCTGGTATTCCTGAACGAGCGGCTCGATGACGCCGTCAAGTTCTCCGCCGATCACTTCGGTCAGGCGATAGAGCGTGAGATTGATCCGGTGGTCGGTCACGCGCCCCTGCGGGAAGTTGTAGGTACGGACCTTTTCGGAGCGATCGCCGCTGCCCACAAGGAGTTTTCTGGTCTCTGCCTGTTCGCTTTGCTGCTGTGCCTGCGCGGCGTCCAGCAGCCGCGCCTGCAGCAGCGACATCGCGCGGGCCTTGTTCTTGTGCTGGGAACGCTCGTCCTGACATTCCACGACAATGCCGGACGGAAGGTGGGTCAGCCGGACCGCAGAATCGGTTTTGTTGACGTGCTGTCCGCCGGCCCCGGACGCACGGAAGGTGTCCACGCGCAGGTCGCTCTTGCTGATCTCGATTGCGTCGATGTCGTCCGCTTCCGGCATGACGGCAACAGTGCATGCCGAGGTGTGAATGCGGCCCTGTGACTCGGTCTCGGGGACGCGCTGAACCCGATGCGCGCCCGACTCGAACTTGAGTGCGGCGTAAACGTCCCGACCTTCGATGCGGGCAATGATCTCCTTGAACCCGCCGTGTTCGCCCGGACGCTCCGAGAGCACTTCGATCGACCACTTGCGTGACTCGGCGTAGCGGGCGTACATCCGAAACAGATCACCCGCGAATATGGCGGCTTCGTCGCCCCCGGTGCCGGCACGGATTTCGAGGAAGACGTTGTGTGAATCGTTGGGGTCGCGGGGCAGCAACAGGGTCTGCAATGTGGCGGCGGTCGTTTCGAGGCGCGCGTCGAGTTCCCCGGCTTCTTCCTCCGCCATCTCGCGGATGTCAGGGTCGCTGTCGGTGAGCATCTGCTTCGCGTCGTCGAGGGCCTCGGTCAGTGCCTGGTACTCGCGGTAGTGCAGCACGACCGGCTCAACCTCTTTGTATTCCTGGCTGAGGGCGCGGAAGCGGTCCTGGTTGGCGATGGTCTCGGCGTCGGAGAGCAGATGCCCCAGTTCCTCGTAGCGCTCGATCAGGCCGGTGAGCTTGGCCAGAAGCGAGGGGAGAATCATGTGCTGTCGTCCAGTCTGAACAGGCGCCGCGTGTTCTCGAGGATTTCGACCTCGCCGTCGGCGCCCGCGCGCTTCAGTTCGACGCTGGGCGTGTGCACGATCTTGTTCGTGAGTTGGCGGGCGAACTGCGTGAGCACGGTCTCCGCGTCTTCTCCCGTACGCAGGCGGGTCAGCGCCTTCTCCAGTTCCGCGTCGCGAAGCCGCTCGTGACGCTGACGAAAGCTGACCAGGGTATCCACGGCGGCGAGGGCGCGGAAGTCGCGCTCGAGGTGGCCTGCTTCGTCCCGGATCAGCGCTTCGGCTTCGTTTGCGGCCTCACCTCGTTCGGCGAGGTTCTGCTCGACGATGCCCTGCAGGTCGTCGACGGTGTAGAGGTACACGTCGGCGAGTGTCGCGACCTCGGGCTCGATATCGCGCGGAACCGCGAGGTCGACCATGAAGATCGGTTTGTGCCTGCGTGCGCGCACGGCGCTCTCGACGGAGCCCTTGCCGAGCACCGGTAGCGGACTCGCGGTCGCGCTGATGACGATGTCGCTGTCGTTCAGCAGGTTCGTGAGATCGGTCAACGGCGCGGCGCGTGCCCCCAGTTCGTCTGCGACCTCCTGCGCGCGGCTGAGCGTGCGGTTGCAGATCACAAGGTCGCGAATCCCGGCCGTCTTGAGGTGACGGGCGACGAGGGCGTTAGTATCGCCGGCGCCGACCAGCAGCGCACTGCAATCCGCCAGTTCGGCGAAGAGTTGCCCGGCGAGCTGCACGGAAACCGACGCAACCGATACGCGCGACCGGCCGATCCCCGTGCTCGTGCGAATCAGTTTGGCCGCTTTGTAGGTGCCCTGAGACAGCCGGTGCAGGTAGGGTCCGAGGCTGCCGTGATCTTCCGCCGCGGTGAACGCGTCCTTCATCTGGCCAAGAATCTGCGTTTCGCCAACCACCAGCGAGTCGAGCCCCGCCGCGACGCGCATGGCGTGGGTGACCGCTTCGCTGTGTGTGCGGACGTAGATGGACTCGGCCAACAGATCGTCGTCCAGCCCGTGATGGCGTGCGAGCCAGTGCGCGACGCGGCTCGGGTCGGCTTCCTCGCCAACGCAGTAGAGTTCCGTCCGATTGCATGTCGAGACGATGGCAGCTTCCGCCAGACGTCCGCGCTGGAGCAGGTCGGCTAACGCGGTGGCTTCGGTGCCGGGGTCGAACGCAACCTTTTCGCGCAACTCCACGGGTGCCGTATTGTGATTGAGACCGACGACGACCAGGTCCATCAGCACGAGCCCCCGACCGCGCCGGTGCCGTCCCGGGTTTGGGTGCGTCGCGTGTCTGATGATGAAGGGCGAATCATGAAAGGCTCGTCAGGAGTCTGCGTTCAGGCGGCTGCATCAGCCGATGGTCTGTCGCGCGTCAGTCGTCACATGACGTGCGGGTTGCCGGTCCGTAAAATGAAGCGCCGGGTCCTTGGACCCGGAGCGGGCGTGCGGACCACGCCACGTCCGAGTTTTGCCTCGACTTGATGGCGCACCTAAGCGCTACAATTCCAAGATTACGAGCAGGCTGACTTTTAATGCCCACGCCCACTTTGCTATCGCGCATTCTACGTTGCTTCGTGCAGCGGTTACAGATGCGGAGCCCCGCGATGCGGCGCCCTGCGATGCGGCGCCCTGCGGATGGCCGTACGCGCTGGGTGGCCGTTGCGGCAGTTCTGGTAATGCTAGGGGGGTGTGCCGCTGGCCCGCTGCCGGAAGGCGACAGCGCCGCCGGGAACGATGCGGTCACGGCCGGCGGTTCCGTCGACCTGGGGGAGGATGCCTCGGGGGCGTCCGGGGCCGGAGACAGTGAAGTGGAGGCGACTCCGGAGGAGCCCCAATACCCCGTCGCGCCGTTCGAGGGTGATCAGCTCTACGATCTCCTCGTTGCGGAAGTGGCTGTCTATCGCGGTCAGCTCGATGCCGCGCTCGATGGCTACATGAAGGTCACGCGCGATTCCGGCGACGTCGGTGTTGCGTCCCGCGCCGCCATGCTCGCCCGCTACCTCAAGCGTGATCAGGAGACCATCGACGCCGCCCGTGTGTGGACAGACGCGGAACCGGCCGCACTCGAAGGTCACCGATTGCTCGTCGAACTGTTGATGAAGCGACGTGATCTGAAAGGCGCCATCGAGCATCTCGAAGCGGTGAAGCGCCTCGGCGGACTTGCCAACTTCCAACTGTTCGCGATCCAGTCGGAAGGGCAGGACCCGGCAACCCGCGAAGCGCTGCTCGACGCGTTCGACCGGTTGATGGTGGACTATCCGGACGACCCTCAGCTCATGTTCGGGCGTGCCGTGATCCTGCTGCGCGAAGGCAGAGGTGCGGAGTCCCTCGCCACGGCGGAGCGCTTGCTCGAACGGGAGTTGACGGTCAACACGGCCATCCTGAAGGTGAACGCCCTCAAACAGCTTGGCCGCACTGCGGAGTTGCTCGAGTTCCTGGACGGCGTGGTCGGTACCCTCGCGGCCAGCAATCCCGAAGGCAGCAAACGGCTGCGCATGCACTATGCCCAGCAATTGTTCGAGGACCAGCGCTTCCCCGAGGCGAAAGGTCAGTATGAGATCGTGCTCGCCGGGTCACCGCAGGACGGCAACGTCTTGTTTGCCCTTGCACTGATTGCCATGGAGCAGAATGACGACACCGCGGCGCGGCAGCACCTGTCGGACATGGTGCGCTGGGACAAGCGGGCAGGGGAGGCGCATTTCTACCTCGGGAGCATCGCCGAGCGAAACAGTGAGACCGAGCTTGCGATCCATGAGTACATGCAGGCCGGCAACGGGTACGAGTTCCTGCCCGCGCAGGCCCGGATTGCCTCGCTGATGCTCGATCAGGGCCGGGTGTCGGAAGCGCGCAGCTATCTGACCAAGGTCCGCCAGTCACGTACGGATCTGTACGACCAGTTGATTATGGTTGAAGCGCAACTGCTGGCTGATCGCGGCTTCCAGCGGCAGGTGTTCGAATTCCTGGACGCCACGATTACGGCGGATCCGGACAATACCGACTTCCTCTACTTCCGCGCGATGACGGGTCAGCAGTTTGGCGACCTGTCGATCCTGGAGCGCGACCTCAGGCGGGTGATCGAGCTCGAACCGGAGAACGCCGCGGCGCTCAATGCGTTGGGTTACACGCTCACGGATCAGACGGATCGGCATGAGGAAGCACTTGAGCTCATCCGCAAGGCGCTTGCGATCAAACCGGACGAAGCCGCGTTCATCGATTCGCTTGGATGGGTGCAATACCGCCTGCAGAACTACGAGGAGTCGCTCGTACATCTGCGCCGCGCGCTCGACTTGTTCCCCAACGACGAGGTTGCGGCCCATCTTGGCGAGGTCCTGTGGGTGACCGGACGCGAGGCGGAAGCGGACGAGGTCTGGGCAGAAGCGCTGGAACGCAAACCCGAGAGTGAAATTCTCCGCAAGGTGATGCGGCGTCTGAAAGACCTTAGCCGCTGAGCGCCGTGCGAATGCGGGCGCTGTCGAACTCCTCCGGCGGTTGGCGGCGTCGCGCCGTCATCCTTTGCCTGTGTACGTTCCTTGCCGGTTGTCCCGGCCTGCACGATCGGCACGCGGGTGAACCCGAGTGGCGCTTCAAGGGCAAGCTTGGCTATCGCACGCCGGGCGGGAGTGGCAGTGTGCTCATCGACTGGAGGCAATACCCGCGGGAACGATTCGACGTTGTGCTCCGTGCCGCACTGGGCGTTGCGCTGGCGCGGGTTGCGGGCGCAGTCGGCGGCCCGGTGACGCTCGAACAGCGCGGGGCCAAGGTGGCGTTTGCGGACCCCGATGCGGCCGCGACCCAGGCGCTTGGCGTCCCGGTTCCGCTCGGTGCCCTCCGACACTGGATTCGGGGCGTTCCAGCCCCGTGGGCCTTCACGGCTACGGAGTCCGGCTGGCGGCAATCCGGCTGGAACGTTCAGGCCCGCCGCCAGGAGGACGGGCTGCCTGCGCGTGTCGTCATGCGCCGGGAGGACGTCCGGTTTGTACTTGCGGTCCGCGAATGGCGATGAGGGGCGGCGTCATGAGGCCGTCGTCGTGAACCAGACGCTCCGGGTCCGCGCGCCCGCCAAGCTCAACCTCTTCCTGCACGTGGTCGGGCGTCGCCCCGACGGCATGCATGAACTCCAGACGCTGTTCCAACTGATCGACCTGTGCGACGAACTGACGTTCGAGGTGGCAGCGAACGGCGATCTCCGCATGACCGGGGACCTCGCCGTTGACGACAATCTGGTCCTGCGGGCGGCGCGTCTGCTTGCCGTGCGAACGGGCACGCAGCTTGGTGCGCACATTCACCTGCACAAGCGCATTCCGGTCGAGGCGGGGCTTGGCGGGGGAAGTTCGGACGCCGCGGCAACGCTCCTGGCGCTCAATCGGTTGTGGGGAACGAATCTGCGTGTGGATGCGCTGGCGGATCTTGGATTGGAGCTTGGCGCGGATGTGCCGCTGTTCGTGCGGGGTGTGACGGCGTTTGGTGAAGGCGTTGGCGAGCGGCTGACCGAGGTGGCGGTCGCTCCGGCGTACTACCTGCTGGTGAGGCCGGACTGCAGCGTTTCGACGCCCGCAGTCTTTACCGATCCTTCCTTGACACGTAATACCCCCGTCAGCACAATAGCGCGCCTTTTGGGAGGGGTAGCAGCGCCCGATCCGGCATGGATCTGCGGTCGTCACCGCAACGATCTGGAGCCGGTTGTCAGACGCCGCTACCCCGCTGTGGACGAGGCCGTTCGCTGGGCAAGCAACTATGGCCCTGCTAAGATGTCAGGCTCTGGTTCGTGCGTGTTTGCGCTGTTGGATGACTCGCTTGCCGAGTCGCTGTGGGCTGGTCTCGGAGACGAGCGCTATGCAGCGCGGGAGATTGCGCGCGACGTCGTTCACGACATGCCGGAGCGGTGGCGTGCCTATCTCGTTCGCGGGATCACGCGGTCACCGGCGCTGGATTCGCTCTGATGAGCAACGACACTTGGGGTGTCGCCAAGTTGGTAAGGCACAAGGTTTTGATCCTTGCATGCGCAGGTTCGAGTCCTGCCACCCCAGCCATACATCTGACCTGACTGACAGTTGCTAAGCGTTGCCATGGCAGAAATGAAAATTTTCACTGGTAACGCCCACCCGCAGCTTGCCCAGCGCGTCGTCGATCGGCTCCGGATGGAACTGGGAGACGCGGAAGTCGGGCGCTTCAACGACGGCGAAGTCGCGGTCGAGATCCCGGAGAACGTGCGCGGCAAGGATGTGTTCATCATCCAGCCGACCTGTGCGCCCACCAACGACAACCTGATGGAACTGATCGTGATGATCGACTGCCTGCGGCGGGCGTCGGCACAGCGGATCACGGCGGTCATTCCCTATTTCGGGTATGCGCGGCAGGACCGGCGCGTGCGGTCGGCGCGAGTGCCGATCACAGCGAAGGTCGTTGCGGACATGCTGACCTCGGTGGGCGTCGATCGCGTGCTGACCATCGATCTCCACGCCGACCAGATCCAGGGGTTCTTCAGCATTCCCGTGGACAACATTTACGGCACGCCGGTCATGCTCCTCGACATCGAGCGGCATGGGTTCGAGAACCTCATGATCGTGTCGCCGGATGTTGGCGGTGTGGTTCGGGCCCGGGCGCTGGCGAAACAACTGGACGATGCGGACCTCGCAATCATCGACAAACGTCGACCGAAGGCGAATGAGTCGGAGGTCATGCACATCATTGGTGATGTGTCGGGGCGGACCTGCATCATGGTTGACGACATGGTCGATACCGCGGGAACGCTGTGTGCCGCTGCCGACGCGCTCAAGGCGAACGGCGCGGAGCGGGTCATGGCCTACTGTACCCACGCCGTGCTGTCAGGGAAGGCCGTCGACAACGTCGAAGGGTCAAGCCTGAACGAGTTGGTCGTGACCGATACGATTCCGCTGTCGGATCGGGCCAGCGCATGTCAGCGTATTCGCCAGCTGAGCATCGCGGACGAACTGGCCGAGTCGATCCGCCGCGTGAGCAATGAAGAGTCGCTGTCGGCGCTCTTCTCGAAGCGAATCCGGCCGGCATTATTTTGATGAACAGGAACATAGGTCTCCTTGCGCAGGTCGCGGCGCGAGGCAGGCTTCAACCGGTCCGACAGGACCATTTTGAGAGAGTCTTCAACGGGTCCGAAGGACCATAGAGGAGTCTTCAACGGGTCCGAAGGACCACGATTGAGGAGCAACGAGGAGCTGTCATGGCTGATCAACTATCACTCTCCGCCGAACTGCGAACCGACAAGGGGAAAGGTGCGAGCCGCCGCCTGCGTCGACTGGCAGACAAGATACCGGCGGTGATTTACGGCGCGGGCAAAGACGCGGTTTCGCTGCAGATTGCCCACAAGGACATCCACAAGGCGTTGGAAAACGAGGCTTTCTACTCCTCGATCATCAGCGTCAGCATCGGCGGTGAGACTGAAAATGCCGTCCTGAAGGCGCTGCAGCGTCACCCGGCGAAAGACCGGATCATGCACGCGGACTTTCTCCGCGTCCGCATGGACCAGGCCATCAACGCCCTCGTGCCGATCCACTTCATCAACGAAGAGTCCTGCACCGGCGTCAAGCTCGGCGGCGGTCAGATCTCCCGTCACATCACGAGCGTCGAAGTGGCGTGTCTGCCTGGCGACCTGCCGAGTTTCATCGAGGTGGACCTCGAGAATCTGGACGTGGGTGAGTCCGTGCACTACTCCGAGCTGAATCTGCCGGACGGCGTGACGATTCCCGTGCTTGCACAGGGTGACGAGCATGACCAGGCGGTTGTCAGCGTCAATGCCGGTCGGGCCGAGACGGAAGTCGAGCCCGCTGCCGAGGATGCGCCTGTCGAAGAGGGCGACGACGCTGAAGAAGGCGACTCCGAAGACTGACCCGTCCGGGGTTGTAGGCGGCGGTTTGCCCGCCGCCTGCCTTGGCGTCTGATCAGTGAAGATTTCGCTCTTTGCCGCGGTGGGGAATCCCGGCGCCGAGTATCGCGACACACTGCACAACGCAGGGGTGTGGCTGCTCGAACGGGTCGCATCGACCTGGGGCGTGACGTTTCGCGAAGAGAAGAAGTGGCAGGCGCGAATTGCGACCGCGGGCGACCTCAAGCTGCTGATTCCGACGACGTTCATGAACCACAGCGGCAGGGCGATCGCACCCTTTGCACGCTACTTCAGCATCGAGCCTGAAGCGATGCTGATCGCGCACGACGAGTTGGATCTGGAGGTTGGTACCGTCCGCTTCAAGCAGGGCGGTGGACTTGCCGGCCACAACGGGCTGCGAAGCATCGCGGCCGAATATGGCGCGCAGAGCTTCAACCGCGTGCGGATTGGCGTCGGCCACCCGGGCCAGAAAGACCGGGTTACCGGACACCTGCTCGGGCGCAGCAGCCAGACTGACCGTGAAGTCATCGAGCGGTGTATTGCCGCTGTCGAAGAGGCACTGCCGCTGGCGCTCGCGGGGGAGTGGCAGAAGGCCATGAACCAGCTGCACAACCAGGACTTCCGCCCGGGACAAGGCCATGCGCCTGCACCGGACGCGTAGACGAGAGGAGAAGACATGGGATTCAAATGTGGCATCGTGGGACTGCCCAACGTTGGCAAATCCACCCTCTTCAACGCACTGACCGAGGCAAGCGTCGGAGCGGAGAACTTCCCTTTCTGCACGATCGAACCGAACTCCGGCGTGGTACCCATGCCTGACCCGCGACTCGACGCCATCGCGACGATTGTCGAGCCGGCGCAGGTGATTCCGACGAGTATGGAATTTGTCGACATTGCCGGGCTTGTCGCCGGAGCGTCGAAGGGCGAGGGGCTTGGCAACCAGTTCCTCGCAAACATCCGGGAAACCGACGCGATCGCGCATGTCGTCCGGTGTTTTGACGACGAGAACGTGACCCACGTCGCCGAGACCGTGGACCCCGTGCGGGACATTGAGACGATCAATACCGAACTCGCGCTTGCCGACCTCGATACGGTGGCGAAGGCGATCGCGCGCGTGCAACGCGTCGCCAAAAGTGGCGACAAGGACGCGCTGGCGGAGATGACGTTCCTCGAAGCACTCCAGGCGCACATCGATGAAGGACTGCCCGCGCGAACGTTCGAGGTCCCGGACGATCACGCGAGGACCGCGGCCGAACTCCATCTGCTGACGATGAAGCCCGTGCTGTACGTTGCCAACGTGGCGGAGGATGGGTTCGAAGGGAACGCCCAACTGGACGCGGTGCAGTCCGTCGCTGATGCCGAGGGCGCGCAGGTGGTCGCAATCTGCAACAAACTCGAAGCAGAGATTGCCGAACTCGAAGCTGACGAGAAGCTCGACTTCCTTGCGGAGATGGGCATGTCGGAACCCGGCCTCGACCGGGTCATTCGCGCCGGCTACAAGCTGCTTGGCCTGCAGACCTTCTTCACGGCCGGGCCCAAAGAGGTGCGGGCCTGGACTGTTCGCCAGAGCGCGAGCGCGCCGCAGGCGGCAGGTGTCATTCACACCGATTTTGAGAAGGGTTTCATCCGCGCCGAAGTGGTCGGCTACGACGACTTCATCGACCTTGGGGGCGAGCCCGGTGCCAAAGAAGCCGGCAAATGGCGTCTCGAAGGCAAAGACTACGAGGTTGCTGACGGAGACGTGATCCACTTCCGGTTCAACGTCTGAACCAGTGCTCCCGCAGAGCGGGAGCACTGGTTGGCTCAGGCAGGTCTCGCAGTCGATCAGTGGATCGAGCCAGGCTTCGCCGCTGCACTCAATAGATGATGATGCGCGGATCCAGCGTACAGGCGTCGTTGACGACGTTGTACTCATAGGTTCCATTGGGAGCGCTCGCCAGAATCTTGCAGTTCTGTTTGGTGCGACGCTTGTTGGTGCAGCCAGAAGCGAAGATGTCCTGACTACCCGGCTTCATCTGGATTTCGAACGGCATTCGGTTGCTGCGGTCAGCATACGGAAACGTGACGCGTTGCTTGCGCTTTCGGCAACTCTTGTCGCGTTGGTGTTGCGAATCGCCGGCGCAGTTCTTCGTCTATGTAATCGTGTACGTCGGGCACTGATTGCCGTTCGTGTGGATCAGGATGACGCTTTTCTTCGCGGACGCTCCCAAAGTGAGCAGCAACAGACACATCGTTAACACATAACACAGTCGTCTCATGGTTCCTCCATGGTCGTGGTAACGGGCCGATTGAGGGCTGAATCGAAGTTGGCATCGCTTTCGATCAGCGACTCGGAGTAGCCCCGCACCGAGGTTGTTGAGCGTCCGGGAGTCGTTTGGCAGCAGGGCCACTTCGAGATCGTAGTAGTTCGCGGCCTGTGCGTAGTTACTGCGCGAAAGTGCAGGCCGCTCAGTTCGTGGTAGTTGCGCCAGCCGTTCGGTTCGATTTCGAGGGCTTTCAGGAGTTTTACCTCGGCAGCCGCGAAGTCGCCGCGTTTGTCGAGCGTCAACGCAAGCTCGCGCAGGGCCGCGGTCGAGAATGGTGCGAGACTCGTCGCGAGCTCGAGGCTCGACAGCGCAAGGTCCAACTGGCCTGACGCACGGTACAGCCCGCCAAGTGCGACGTGCACTTCGGGGTCCTGACGGTCGAGGATCAGAGCCTGGTTGCAGTATCGTTCGGCGGATTCGAAGTAGCCCATCTCGCTCGTTTCCCGGTACAGGGCAAGGTCCACGCGGCAGGCAGCCGCGTTTGCCTGCGGAAACCGCCGCGCGGACTCGATGACGTCGGCGAGCTGTGCCCGAATGCTGACGAGCGATGCCGCCGAGGGCATGTTGGCCATACCGTTCCTTGCTCTCAGATAGGCCGCCCACGCGGCGCTGGGAACCGCAGTGTCGGGTCGCTCGCCTGGCATCCGAAGCCCCAGGTCTTTTGCAATGTCCGAAGCAATGGAGCGGACAACCCGCGACTCCGCGCCGGGGCGAATGGTGTAGCGCTCCGACCAGTCACCATCGCCCCCCAGTGCAAGCGTCAGGCTCGTGCCGTCAAAGGTACCTGTCAGCGTGTAGGTCTGACGCGCCACCGGGTCCGCGAACGGCAGCACGATGCCTGGGTCGTCCCGGGTCACGTGCAGGTTGCGGATGCGCGTGAGCGACGCGGCGATTTCGCCTGACGGATCTTCTGTTCCGGTGCTCACCTCGAACGGTGCAACGTAGATCGACGCGATGGG
>PBVL01000149.1 GCA_002728675.1 Gammaproteobacteria bacterium | reverse complement strand
TTCCTCAACGCGCAAGCCCTGTTCGACGATCCGCTTCACAAGAAGCTCTCGACCTCGAAACGTCAGGCGTGCATTGTTATGAATATTCATCGGGGTCTCTCCCTAGCCAATGGACTTTGAACACTCATTAGCTTTGGGCTTGAGGCCCGGATGAACAACCTACTGACAGATCACAGCTAGCCGGCAGTTTGAAGACGGCAGCACTTCGCGTGTGAACTCCAGGATTTCCTGCGTCACTGTTGAGCTGCCATCGAGTGTCGGGATAGCGCGCAGGAGATCGAATGTGCACCCGAAGTGCTCTTCGAACATTCTTCCGCCGCGGATTACAAACCCGGTGCGTTCGTCCCTGCTCCCGTTGATACTTCCCCCAAGCGAGCTGGACCCCTCGAGGATGTGAATGTCATTCCCGTCGACGCTCGCGTCGCGGATCAGAAACACTGCTGCCGCGAGGGATGCGATCCCGCCGCCCACGAGGTAGACCTGGTCGGGTGCGTCGGTCATGAACCTTCCTTTGCATCTTCAGTTCTCGCTGCAGCCCGAGGTTGCGGGTGTGCCGCGAGGGGTAGGTGAACATGACTCAGCAGTGCGCGATCGTATTGGGAAGTATGGACCCACTTTACGGTGGGGCGTCCCTGCCGGGTTGACCTGCATCAAAGGCGGTGGATTCGCCGGCAGGGAGAGGCTTCGTGGCGCGGTCGCGACAAGGTCGGCTGCTTCGCGATCCGCGACGTCAGTGTGGAACGACACATGTCCGTCGGCGCGAAACGACCAGACCCGGTCGGGGACGGTTGGCTCAGCCGACTGGTCCCCAGACTTCGAGATTGTTGCGGCGTTCGACACGCCGGATGGTCTTGAGGTCCAGCAGGGGTTCGAGGCCAACCGACTCCAACACCTGCCGGACCCTGGCCTGCTCTTCCGGTGTTGCGAGCGCGACGTCGTCCTGGAGCCTTTGCAGCAGGGTGAACCGATAGGGCTGCACTCCCGTCTCGATCTCGAGACCCCGCCACTCAAAGGAGGTCAGCTCGCCCGCCCCCAGCCCGGAACCGCCGTTGATGCCCCGTGCGGCCGGATCGTCCAGGCCGTTCGTCCAGTCTTCGATCCCCGGATGCTCTGCAAGCCATGCGTTCGCAAACGCCACGTGGGCCGTAATCTCGCTGAGATATTCTTCCGCAACGAAACGCAGAATCGCGAGTAGCGTTTCTGGCAACGCGTCGTTTGCGATCAGGTCCTGAGGGTCATCGTGTTCCAGATAATAGGGCTCGGCGCTCGATACCCGCTCGACCCAACGACCAACCCGAGGCGCGGTGCGCTTGATGAGAGAGCTTGGGACGGGGTCCCGCGACAGGTGTTGCCACATCGCGGCCATGAGACCGTAATCACCCAGGGTTGCGTGGCCCCCCAGGAGATACTGGTGATCCTCGAGATGAGCACTGAAGAGCCCCAGCCACTCGCCGAATGCAGCTTCGATCAGCCGCGCCGTCTCCGGCGTCACGCCAACGTTCACCGTTGTCTGCCGCAGTCTGTGACTTGCGTTGTCGAAAACGGCGTCGACCTGTTCCTGAGTGAAGTCTTTGGGGAAGCAGAGCGCGAACTCGGACTTGATGAAGTCGAGATTCTCTTCATCGAAGTTCCACCGATAGTGCATCGCGGGCCTGAGCAGACCTTCTCCGCCGAACATCTCGAACACGTGGCTGACGGCAAGGTGGACGGGTGTCGCCGGATAGGCCGGGCAGCGGACCAGGTTCTGTGCCGGGCCGCGTTCAAAATGATCGATGATGTCGACCGTGTCCTGGATGAGGAGGCCTTCGGGCGTTTCGAGCACAGGATTGATCCAGCGGCCAACCCCGGGCAGCACGTGCTCCTGAAAGAAGCTGCTTCCGGGGGCGACGTCGATGAAGTTGATTGCCTGCTTGCGCAGATAGGACCGTGCCTTACCCGGGTAGAGTCCGGCGGGTATGCCGTAGAGTCGGTAAGGCATCGTTGCAGTTCCAGTCAGCAGGTGACGCGATTGTATAAGTCATCAGGTTGCGGCGCTGTCATCCACCAGCGACCCGCAAAGACGGTAAAGTCCGGCCACCAATGCCGAGGGACGACCCATGAAAGCCATCGTCGTGATGTACGACTCGCTGAACCGCCATCTCTTGTCGAGTTACGGCTGTGACTGGACGCTTACCCCCAATGTTTCGCGACTCGCCGAGCGCGCGGTGACGTTCGACACCCATTACGTTGGTTCGATGCCGTGCATGCCGGCACGGCGCGAGATGCACACGGGTCGCTACAATTTCCTGCACCGCGGCTGGGGGCCCTGGGAGCCGTTCGACGATTCCTGCTTCTGGCAGATGAGCCGGAACGGCGTCTATACGCACCTGGTTTCGGACCACTATCACTACTGGGAGGACGGCGGTGCCACGTACCACCATCGGTACAACAGCTGGGTCAACGTGCGCGGTCACGAAGGTGACCGGTGGAAAGCGGAGGTGCGGGACCCGGAGATTCCGGATCACCTTGGGCGCGTCGATCGGCATGATCTGGTCAACCGCAAGTACATGCAGCGGGAAGAGCTCACACCCCAGTCCAGGACGTTCGCCGAAGGGCTCGAATTTCTCGAGACGAATCACGCTGAGGACAACTGGTATCTGCAGATCGAGACGTTCGACCCGCACGAGCCGTTCTTCACGCTCGATGAGTGGAAGCAGCGCTACAACCACGAATGGGACGGGCCGCACTTCGACTGGCCGAAGTACGAGCGGGTCTCCGAGAGTCCGGAAGCGGTCGAGCACCTGCGCTACGAGTACGCCGCTCTGCTGACCCAGTGCGACCACTACCTCGGAAAAGTGCTGGACGCGATGGACCAATACAACCTGTGGGATGACACGATGCTCATCGTGATGACCGATCACGGGTTCCTGCTGGGCGAACACGACTGGTGGGCCAAGATGCGGATGCCTATGTATGACGAGATTGCGCGGATCCCGTTCTTCGTCTGGGACCCGCGGACAGGCAGGTCGGGGGAGCGGCGTTCGAGCCTCACGCAGACGATCGACGTTGCGCCGACACTGCTCGACTACTTCGGCATCGACATCCCGGAGGACATGATGGGCGTCCCCCTGCGGCAGGTTGTCGAAGACGACACCCCCGTCAGGGATGTCGCGCTCTTTGGTCTCTTCGGTGGGCACGTGAACATCACCGACGGCCGTAACGTCTACATGCGCGCCCCGGGAGCGGCGAACAGCCCCCTCAATCACTACACCCTCATGCCCACCCACATGCGCACGCCTTTCAGGAAGGAGGAACTGCGACAGATGACCGTGCACGAGCCGTTGTCCTTTACCAAAGGCTGCCCGGTGATGCGCATACCGAGTCAGATGTCGCCCGTTGATGCGGACGACTTTGTGACGAAGCTGTTCGATACGCAGACGGACCCGGAGCAGGAGACGGCACTCGATGACGCGGCACTTGAGTCGAAGATGGTGTCGCAACTCATCGATGCCATGAAAGCGGCTGATGCCCCGGCAGAGCAGTTTGAACGGCTTGAACTGGACTCCTGATGCAGTGCCTCTTGCGGCTCAGAGCGCCATGTCGACCAACCGTTCGACCAGCGCCGCGAGCACCCACGCGAGAGGCGGCAGCATCACGTAGAGCAGAATTCGCTGGACGGAGCCCTGGATGGGCCACTCCCAGATTTGCTGGATCCGCTGCTTCGTAGCTGAGCAGATCGGGTGCGGTGAACTCGCCGGCCAGGTGGCGAATGCTGGTGGCGTCGAGCGCAGAGCGGTCGCCGGCGAGCGCGCGCCGCACGGCGGCGAGTTCCGCCTCCTTCGTCGCACGAATTCGCGAGCGGACGAGCAGGGCGGGTCGGCCGAAAGGAATCCCCAGCGCCAGGATCACGAGCACGATCGGGGACACGCCCCAGCAGCCAGCAACCTGGAAGAGCTGGGTTCAGGAACCGAGACTGCCCCAGGCATGGCCGGAGCGAGGAGCGCCGAGGGATCTTGGCGACGGGACCGCGCTGGCGATCGCCGTGCGCACGGTCGCGTTCGATCCGTTGGAGCAAATCCTCGTGCGGGAGATGCGCGCAGACTTGTATCGGGACGGTGAGGTGATCCAGAGCGAGGTGCATCGGCTGGACCACATGATCTACTTCAAGAACGACATCCTGCTCATGCTGCGGCTCGCGGGGTTTGGCGAGGTCGAGGTCTTCGATGGACTGACAAGCGAAGCACCGAGACCATGGGAGACGACTCGCCTGATGTTTGTGGCTCATGCGTAGCGGGCATCACGCGGCTGCATCCGTTTAATTGCGAAAATCCCGGCGTCAGGATCGAAACAGATCGACGCCGGGACCCGCACCTCGCGACGTGAGCGGTAAGCGGCAGGCGGCGAAGGGCGGGAAGCAGGGCAGGAAGCAGGAGGCCAAAGAGCCTTGGGCGTACAATCGTGTCATGGACAAGCCCAACATTCTGATTTTCTTCACCGATGACCAGCGTTTCGACACGATCGGGGCGCTTGGTAACTCCCGCATTCACACCCCCAACATCGACCGTCTCGTGGCGCGCGGCACAACGTTCACACAGGCGCACATCCCCTGCGGCACGCACGGCGCGGTCTGCATGCCGAGCCGGGCGATGCTGCATACCGGGCGGACGCTCTTTCACCTCGAGGACTCCGGGAACCACATCCCGGAAGAACACACGATGCTTGGCGAGATGCTGAGAGAAGAGGGCTATCGGACGTTTGGCTGCGGCAAGTGGCACAACGGCCGGGCAGCCTTCAATCGCGGATTCGATGAAGGCGATGAGATCATGTTCGGCGGTATGGCCGATCACTGGAACGTTCCGGCCTATCACTACGATCCCACGGGCAAGTACGATGCGCGGCTTCCGGAGATCAAGGATCCGCCGAACTTCGGCAACAACGTCGTCAACTGGCGCGAGGCTGATCACATTCACGCGGGGGTCCACTCGAGCGAAATTCTTGCCGACACGGCAGCACATTTCATTCGCGGCCACGACGAAGACCGGCCGTTCTTCTGTTATGTCGCGTTGCTCGCGCCGCACGATCCGAGGACCATGCCGCAGGAGTACCTCGACATGTATCCGGTGGACGAGGTGGAGTTGCCGCCGAACTTCATGGGTGGGCACCCGTTCGACAACGGGTCGCTGAAGATTCGCGATGAGATGCTGGCGGAGTTCCCCAGGAACCCCGAGGAACTGAGACAGCACAACGCCGAGTACTACGCGATGATCACCCACCTCGATGCGGAGTTCGGGAAGGTGCTCGATGCGCTCGACGAAACCGGGCAGGCCGACAATACGATCATTGTCTTCGCCGGCGACAACGGTCTGGCGGTGGGCCAGCACGGCCTGATGGGCAAGCAGAACTGTTACGAGCACAGCATCCGGGTGCCGCTGATTCTCTCGGGGCCGGGGATCCCGGAAGGCGGCAGCAGCGATGCCTACGTGTACCTGCTCGACATCTACCGGACGTTGTGTGACCTGACCGGATTCGACGTACCTTCGAGCGTCGAAGGGATCAGCCTCGTGCCGGCGTTGACGAACCCCGACGAACGCATTCGCGACACGCTCTTCTTCGCCTATGTGTCGTCACAGCGGGCGGTCAAGAATCGTCAGTACAAGCTGATCGAGTATTGCCCGCGGAACAGGGGCCGACAGACCCAGTTGTTCGACATTGCGGCAGACCCGTGGGAGCTGACAAATCTCGCGGCGGACAGACCGGACGTGGTCGAGGAACTTCGGGGAGTGATGATGGAGTACCGCGAGGCGTGGGAGTCGGGTCATACTGAACGCAGCGCCCGCTTCTGGGAACGTTACTGAGGCCATGACTACCGCGGCGGAAGATACCTTTGCCTACATCGGTGCCTGCACGTTCGTCATGGGGTCCGAAGATGCGGACGCGCGCCCTGACGATGGTGAAGGTCCGCTGCGCGAGGTGTCGCTGTCGCCGTTTTGCATCTCCAAAACGACCGTGACCAACGCCGAGTTCGGCGCATTTATCGAGGCAACCGGCTACGTCACCGAAGCGGAGCGCTTCGGCTGGTCGTACGTGTTCAAAGGCCTGCTGACCAAAGGGAAGCAGAAGAAGCTCGAACGCACGTCGAAACTCGAGCGGGTGCCGTGGTGGTACGGGGTGAAGGGCGCGTTCTGGAAGAAACCCGAAGGCCCGGGGTCAAGCGTCTCCAGGCGCCTCGGCCATCCCGTGGTGCACGTTTCCTGGAACGACGCGACCGAGTACGGTCGCTGGGCCGGTTTGCGCTTGCCGACCGAGGCCGAATGGGAGTGCGCGGCACGCGGCGGCCTTGACCGGAAGCGGCTGCCCTGGGGTGATGAGCTGAAACCCGGGGGTGAGCACTACTGCAACATCTGGCAGGGTAAGTTCCCCGAGCGGAATTCCATGGCTGACGGTTTTTTTGGCACCGCTCCGGCGGACGCGTACGAGCCGAACGGGTACGGTCTCTACAACTGTACTGGGAACGTCTGGGAATGGTGCTCGGACTGGTACAGCCGTACGTGGCGCGAGAACCACGACGGTCCTGATCCAAAAGGTCCCGAGCGCGGCGAAAGCAAGATACTGAAGGGCGGTTCCTATCTCTGCCACGACAGCTACTGCAATCGGTATCGTCTCGCAGCGAGGTACGCCAACACCCCCGACTCGACGTCCGGGCACGCGGGGTTCCGGTGCGTCAAAGACGTCTGACATGACATGAGGTGAACCGTGAGCGCGATCAGAGTCCAGGATCTCACCAAGGTCTACCAGGTCCCTGTTCGCGAAGCGGGTGTGAAGGCCGCGCTGCGTTCGCTCATCCATCGGGAGACCCGGGACGTCGTCGCGGTTCGCCCGATCAACTTCGACATTGCCGAAGGTGAGATCGTGGGCTTTCTTGGCCCGAACGGGGCCGGGAAGACCACGACGATCAAAATGCTCGCCGGTCTGCTGCATCCAACGGACGGCGTCGCGGAGGTGCTCGGGTTCACACCATCGCAGCGCCACTACGATTACCTGCGGCAGATTACGCTCGTCATGGGTAACCGGAATCAGTTGATGTGGGACATTCCGGTCATCGATTCCCTCGAACGTAATCGGGTCATCTACAACATTGGCAAGAGCCGCTTCACGGAGACGCTTGGCGTCCTGACGGACCTGCTTGATCTTACGGAGCTCATTCAGAAACCGGTGCGTAACCTCTCACTTGGTGAGCGGATGAAGTGCGAGGTGGCGGTTGCGCTCCTGCACGAGCCGCGGGTGCTGTTCCTGGACGAACCCACGATTGGCCTCGACGTGACCATGCAGCGCAAGCTGCGGGCGTTCATTCGGGACTACAACGAACGCACCGGGGCAAGTGTGCTGCTGACGAGCCACTACATGGCGGATGTCGAGGCGCTGTGCAAGCGGGTCATTGTGATTCACCACGGCGCCGTGCTCTTCGATGGTGACCTCAGCGAACTCGTGGATCGCTTCACCGCGTACAAGACGGTGAGCGTGAAACTCGGGTCACCCGGTGAAGGGCTGGAGCGCTTCGGTGAGGTCATCAGCGCGTCCTCCGAGGGCGCGGTGCTGCGCATTCCGAAGGTGCAGGCGCCGCAGGTCACCGCGGAGCTTCTCCAGCGTTACGAGGTGAGTGACCTGACGGTCGAGGACCCTTCCATCGAGGCTGTGATCGATGCCGTCTTTTCGAGTCAGCAGGAGGACGAGGCGGGGTCAGATCAAAACGACGGCGGGCCTGACTGATGCGTGGACCAGGCTATTTCACCCGGCTCTACCAGGCATTTTTCAAGGCATCCATTCTCGGCAACATCCAGTACCGCGCCTCCGGCATGATCTGGATGATTGGCGGTATTCTCGAACCGACGATCTTTCTGATCGTCTGGTCAACGGTGGCGGAGGCACGCGGCGGCAGCGTCGAGGGCTTCACTGCGGGGTCGTTTGCCGCTTACTACATCGTGCTGATGCTCGTGAACCACCTGACGTTCAGCTGGATCATGCAGGTGTTCCAGTTCCGGATTCAGTTTGGCGGTCTCTCCTACGAACTGCTCCGCCCGGTGCACCCGATCCACGGCGACATCTCCGACAACCTCGCCTACAAGCTCGTGCAGATGCTGGTGATGCTGCCGGCGCTCGCCGTGCTCGTGTGGCTGTTCGAGCCGGACTTCAACTTCGAGTCGGATGCGGTAGTGCTCGCGATACCCATTATTGGTCTCGCGTTCATCACCCGGTTCCTGCTGGAATGGACGCTGGCGCTGGTCGCGTTCTGGACGACCAGGGTGATGGCAATCAACCAGACCTATTTTGCGGTGATGATGTTCCTCTCGGGCCGGGTCGCCCCCCTCGCACTCATGCCGGTGTGGCTGCAGGACGTCGCGACGGCGCTGCCGTTCTACTACGTGGTGGCGTTCCCCGTCGAGGTGCTCACCGGGCGTCTCGACGGTGGCGAGATACTGGACCGGGTACTCGTGCTCGGCGCGTGGTTTGTCCTCGCGCTTGTCCTGATGAATCTCGTCTGGCGCCGGGCGGTGCGCAACTTCTCCGCGGTGGGTGGCTGATGCGGCGTCTCCTGTCTCTCGCTCGAATGTTCGTGCGGATCGGCGCCATGAACGAGATGGCCTATCGCGCCAACTTCTGGTTGCAGCTGTTCGAGTCCATCCTTGGCGCGGCGACGGCACTGGCGACGGTGGCGGTGGTGTTCAGCCAGACGGATACGCTCGGGGGTTGGTCGCGCAGTGAACTGACCAGTCTGCTCGGGATCTACTTCGTCGTTCTCGGGTCGATCAATCTCGTCATCGCGCCCAGTCTCAACCGGTTCATGGAGCAGGTTGTCGACGGCACGCTCGACTTCACCCTGACGAAGCCGGCGGACTCGCAGGTGCTCGTCAGCATTCATGAGTTTCGTCTCTGGAAGACGCTCGACATTTGCCTTGGGTTGACGGTCCTCGCGATCGGACTTGTCGGACGCGTCGACGCGGTCGGCTGGGTGGACGCCGTGTCACTGGTGATTGCGCTCGCCGCGGGAGGTGCGATCATCTACAGCTTCTGGATGGTGCTCGCGACACTTGCGTTCTGGTTCATCCGCATCGAGAACATCACTCAGATCTTCTGGGCGATGTATATCGCCGGGCGCTGGCCGATCGGGATCTACCCCGCATGGCTCAAATGGATTCTCACGCTTCTGGTGCCGGTTGCCTTTGCGGTAACCGTACCCGCGGAGGCGATTTCGGGACGCCTGGAGTACGCCAACCTGCTGGGTGCGGTTGTGTTGGCAGCGGTGTTCCTGTTCCTGTCGCGCCGCTTCTGGTTGTTCGGTGTGCGTTTCTATTCCGGCGCCTCGGCGTGAGCTGCCTCGCGCATCGGCCCTGTCAGGCTTCCTGAACGCGCGCGATCAGGCTCTCCAGCACGTCATAAGGCTGTGCGCCGACAACGCCGTAGCGGCCAGCGACGAACGTCGGGACGCCGGTCACCCCGTATTGGCGTGACAGCTGCCAATCGGCATCGATCGCATCGCTGAACGAGCGGTCGCGCAGGACCGTGGCGGCCTCGTCTCCCGGCAGTCCGACGGACTCTGCGATCTGCACGAGCACCTCGGGATCGCTCACGTTCCGCGCGTCAACGAAGTAGGCGCGGAACATTGCGTCGTGGATCGCGCCGCCGCCCTCGAGCGTGTCGGCCCATTTGCCCAGCTCCTGGGCGAGACGGCTGTTGTAGGTGTGTGTGCGTTCGCCGTACTCGAGACCTTCGTCCGCCATACGCTGCTGCATGTCGGCTTTCATGCGCGAGACGTCCAGGTTGCGGCCCTTGAACAGGTCCGCAAGGCTCTGCCCTTCCGCGGGGATCTCCGGGTGCAGCGGAAAGTGCACCCACGTGAGGTCGACGGGATATTCCCGTCGCAGTTGTTCAATACGCCCGGTACTGAGGTAACACCAGGGTCAGACGTAGTCTGAGAAGACGAGCAGGTTGATGCGCTGATCCATTGTTTCGGGAAGCCGCGATTCAAAACCCCAGCGTACAGGGTTACGTGCGTTGTGACAGTCGCCGAATTCGACTCTCACGCAGGTTGTGTGTTTCCCGCGCTTCGGTTGCGACGCCGGGAACGCGATCGACGTCCCCCTGTACCGCCCGCACCCCCGGAGGAATCTCCGTTGTCGTTCCCCTGCGAACTCCGGGACTGCCCGGAACGACGCTGGTTCGATCGCTCCGGAGTCTGCCCTTCGCCTGAACTGCCGCGTCCGCGGCTCCGTCGGTTGCGGCCGCCTTTGCGATCGCCCTTCGGGTCCCCGGCAGGCATCGCGCTGGCCGGTGACACCTCCGCCAGATCCGAACCCTCGCAGGTCCATACCGCGAGGCGTTCCTTTGTGAGACGCTCAATTGCGGTCAGGCGTTTCGCCTCGTCGTCGGCGACCAGAGACCAGGCCATGCCTTCGGCGCCGGCGCGCCCGGTTCGGCCGATTCGATGCACGTAGCTTTCGGGCTCGTGGGGCAGTTCGAAGTTCACGACGTGGGAGACGCCTTCGATGTCCAGGCCGCGAGCGGCGATGTCCGTGGCCACGAGCACCCAGGTCTCACCGTCTCGAAAGTTCTGCAGCGCGCGCTGGCGTGCGTTCTGCGACTTGTTGCCGTGGATGGCGTCGGCGCCGATTCCGGCGCGCACGAGTTTCTTGGCAACCCGGCTGGCACCGTGTTTCGTGCGCGTGAACACGATTGCGCGCTCGACGTCCGGTTCCCGCAGGAGCGTTTCGAGCACCTGCTGCTTTTCCGGCATCTCCGCGTGCACGACGCGCTGTTCGATCTTTGCCACCGTGACCTGTTTCGGGGATACGTCGACGCGGACCGGATCGTTCAGAATTTCCGAAGCAAGGGTCTGGACTTCCTTCGGCATCGTTGCGGAGAACAGCAGCGACTGACGTGAGTTGGGCGTCTGCGCGACTATTCTGCGCACGTCGCGCACGAAGCCCATGTCGATCAGTCGGTCGGCTTCGTCAAGCACCAGGATCGACACGTGCGACAGGTCGACGTGGCCGTTTGCGGCGAGATCGAGCAGGCGGCCCGGTGTGGCGACGAGTACGTCGACCCCTTTGGCAAGCTGCCTGATCTGTGGATTTTCCTTGACGCCTCCGATCACCAGTCCGTGACGCAGGCTAGATGCCGCACCGAGTTTCTCCAGTTCGGTGTTAATCTGAACGGTAAGTTCGCGGGTCGGTGCGAGCACCAGCGCGTTTGGCCGTTTCGGTGACGCGGACTCGAGAGGATCGAGATGCTGGAGCACCGGGAGCGCGAATGCGGCAGTCTTGCCTGTGCCGGTCTGCGCGATACCCAGCAGGTCCCTGCCGTCGAGAAGATTGGGGATGGACTGGGCCTGAATGGGGGTCGCGGCGTCGTAGCCCACTTCGCGTAGGACGCGCAGCAGCGAGGGCTCGAGGCCGAGTGAATCGAATGCGGTCAAGATTTGGTCCTGTGCGCGGCCGGCGTCCAAAATGACACCGATGATGAGTTTCCGCTGCACCTGAGCGTCAGGAAAAACGGGGCGTGGCTCGTTGCGGGGCTTTGCGCCGCCATTCTGGCCATCCGGCGGCAGGAGTCAAGACAGAGACGCTGGTTTCAGCGAATTGCCATCCACGCCGATCCTCCATGCCCCGGCCGCTCGCAGACCAACCTGCCATGGAGTGGACGGGGCAACACGCAGGACAAAGAGATTCCCCGGTCTCCCGGACGCGGGTGATGAGGTTCGGGTCCGCGCTGACCGGATCGACCCGATCAACTTCGATGGGTCAGTCGACAAGGGCGCGGAGCGCGATGCGCCGTTGCCCGCTGGTCCGGGTCAGGGAGCGGGATGTCATTTGCGCATCATCGTGTGTGGTGACTCAGACGTCTGACTTGAGCGAGGAGTTGGAGGCGATACTGCCTCCTCCCTGACGGTACTGCGCGCGGCGTTCCTTGCTGAACTTGTCGATTTCGTCTTTGGGCACGCCAAAAGAAATGCCGCGCTCGACTCCCGGCCGCGCGCGTACGCGCTTCACCCAGTCGACGACTCTCGGCTTCGTGGTGATGTCGACCTTTGCCCACTTGTAGGAACGAATCCAGCACCAGGTGGCGATGTCAGCCACCGTGAAGGTGTCGCCGCAGATGTAGTCGTGCGCTTCGAGCTGATTGTCCAGCACGCCAACGAGGCGCAGCGCCTCCTTCCCGAACCGTTCGAGAGGATGGGCTTTTTGCTCATCGGTCGCATCGGTGATGTAGCGGGTGTAGCTCAGCTTGTTGCCGAACACCGGACCGATATTCGCAGCCTGCCAGTAGAGCCACGGGATCACGTCCCAACGGCGCTCGTCGGTCGGCATGAGGCTCGTGGGGAACGTCTCCGCCAGATACTGCAGGATGGCGCAGCTCTCCATGATCGGGCGGCCGTTGTGCACGATTGCGGGGATCTTCTGATTGGGGTTGATTGCCATGAACTCCGGCGTGAACTGATCCCCTCTCAGACTGACGCTGTGGAGAGTGACCTCGCCGAGGTTCACCCCAGCCTCAATCAGCTCTTCCACCATGATGGTGATCTTCCAGCCGTTCGGTGTCGCTCCGGTGTAGACGTCGAGTGCCATGTGCGGTCCTGTGGGGGTCTGGGTTGCCTTGCGATGCGGGAGTATTCTGTCACAACGACTCTGCAACGACGTAAGGGGGTGCCATGCGCGCGCAAGTTGCGGGAGCGAACGAGATTCCGACCTGTCACGGAGGACTCGAGAACCTCGACGCCGAATACGACTACTGGATCGGGGAGACCGAGGGTGAACTGCCACCAGATCTGAAGGGGACGTTTTTTCGAAACGGACCCGGCCGCCAGAAGATCGGAGGCACGCCATACGGGCACTGGTTCGACGGTGACGGCATGCTCTCGAGGTTCACGTTCACCGGTGACGCCGTGCACTTCCGCAATCGGTACGTGCGCACGCCCAAGTACGTCAGTGAGACGGCCGCGGGCGCCATCGTCCACCGCGGGTTCGGCACGCAGATTCCCGGCGGCTTCCTGAAGAACGTCGGCAAGATGCCGGCCAACCCCGCGAATACGAACACCATTGTGCACGGTGGCCATCTGCTGGCGCTGAACGAGGGCGGGCGGCCCTTTGCGCTCGAGCCGGACTCGCTCGAGACCATTGGCGAGTTCACGTACGGCGGTGAACTCGACGCCACGATGGTGTTCAGCGCGCACGGCAAGGTTCACCCCCGCACTGGCGATTACATCAACTACGGAGCCGGCATGGCCGGATTCGGACTGAAGGGCCCGAAGCCGTGTCTCAACCTGTACCGGATCGATCCATCGGGACGGCTCTACCGGAAGGACCGCATACTCCTCGCCTCCTTTCCGTTCTGCCACGACTTTGCGCTGACCGATCGCTACGCGATCTTCTTTCTCGGCTCCATCGTGTTTGGAGGGATGGGCAGTGTGCTGGCGGGGTTCAGGACGATCTCTGACGTCGTCGCGTTCGATCCGGATGTTCCGTTGCAGGCGGTCGTCGTTGATCTCGACACGTTGCAGGAGGTGCGACGTTTCGAGAGTCAGCCAGGCGCGATCATCCACTTCGGAAACGCGTTCGAGACGGGTGATGAGATCGTGATCGACGCGATGTTTGCGGACAATTTCGATGCCAGCGTGACGCTCGCCGATGTCTTCAACCCTGAAGGGCGGTTCAACGGCGGCGAGTACCGGCGCTATCGCCTCAATCTTTCGACCGGGGAGCTTGGGACTGAACGGGTGATCGAGACCGAGTGTGAATTCCCGACCTTCAACCCGAGGCTGACCGGACAACAACACAGTGCCACTTACGTGGCCTGCTCGATGCCAAACGGCGCGAACAGCTTTTTCAACGGCATTGGGCGCGTCAGCTTTGACGGGGACGCCAAGGTGCGCACGCTTGCGCCCGGGCTATACGGCTCGGAGCCCCTGTATGCGCCGCGCGAAGGAAGCGACGCTGAGGGTGATGGCTATCTTCTCGAAGTTGTCTACGACGGCTTCACGCACCGCTCGGAACTTCAGGTTTACAGGGCCGAGTCGCTCGGGCAGGTCTGCACACTGCGTTTGCCGCATCATCTGCCGCACCAG
>PBVL01000238.1 GCA_002728675.1 Gammaproteobacteria bacterium | reverse complement strand
TGCTCGTCGACAGGTCGAGATGGCAGGCGATGTCGTCGTAGGTGATGCCGCGCTGCCGCAGGACCTGCTTCAGCGCGGTCATGAGACGGTCGGTCTGTCGCATTGGCTGATTCCGATCAAGTGGTACCGAAATATAGTACTCCGTGGTGAGTAAATTGCCACTGGCGGATTGAATGTTGCGATTTACGGTACTCGGCGACAAGGTTGCCGCCACCTCAACGCCAGAGACCAACAGATGAACGTCACCTTCACGGTGCTCCTGACCGGTCTTGTCATGCTGCTTGTCGAGCAATGGCGCCCTGCCTGGCGGCGGGACTGGAACATGGGCTGGCTGCTGCGAGCGGCCGGCTTCAACACCCTTCAGGCGCTCATCGCCTACGTGGGTGTCCAAACCTGGGACCGCCTGCTCGAAGGCGGTTTTGTGCTGGTCCGCCTGGATGACGGCGCGGGTGCCGTCGCGACCGGCTATCTGCTGGTGACGTTCGTGTACTACTGGTGGCATCGGGCGCGTCACAGCGTGCCCGGCCTGTGGCGCTGGGTGCATCGTGTCCATCACTCGCCTGCCCGCATCGAAGTGCTGACGAGTTTCTACAAACATCCGGTTGAGCTTGTCCTGAATGGCGTTCTGTCGAGTCTGCTGCTCTACACCGCGCTGGGACTCAGCCCGCTGGCAGTCACCACGGTCGTGCTGATCACGGGACTTGCGGAACTGTTCTATCACTGGAACGTGCGCACGCCGCGTTGGCTTGGCTGGTTCTTCCAGCGCCCCGAGATGCACCGCGTGCATCACGAGCGCGGCCTGCACACCAGTAACTTCTCGGACCTGCCGCTCTGGGACGCCCTCTTTGGCACCCTCTACAATCCGCACGAGGACGTGGTCCTCTGCGGGTTTGTAGACGAGCGACGCTGGTTCGATCTCATCCTTGGCAAACCCGTACGGGAGAGATAGATGTCATCGCTCATCACAGCAATTGCGTCCCGCATCTGGCCGGACTGGTTGGTCAGAGGGCGGCTCGTCTGCACAGCGCTGGTCACCGTTGGGTGTCTCACCGCGGCTGGCGACCTCACCGGGCTCGAACCCGTCAAGGCGCTGGGACTTGTGACGCACGCGTCGCCCGCGCCCCGCGTATTCACGTCGCACGAGGGTTACGAGACGTTCTCACCCGAGTTTCTGATCCATCCGGGCGGCCTGGCAGCCGAGCCGGTTGTGCTGACGCCGGAGCTGAATGCGCTGGTCCGCGGTCCTTACAACCGCCGCAACGCCTACGGTGCGACCATCGCCTACGGTCCCGTGCTTGCGAGCAACCCGGCGACCGCGCCGATGTTTGCCGCCGCGTTTCGCCACGGCTTTTGCGCGCCGGACGGCATCGCGTCCGACGTGGGATTTGCCGGAGAGTCGCGATACGCAATCACGATTGTGCCGCTCGCCGAACTGAGCCGGGACTGGCCGCTACGCTTCGAAGTTGACTGCGCGACCGGGGTCGTCCGCGGGTACACCGCAGCGGGTTCGTTCGTCGTTGGAGAAACATCGTGAGCGGGCCTGCGACTTCGACCAACATCACGGGCGGGCAATACAGCCTGTTCCGGGTGCTGTTTGGCGCCTACCTTGCGGTGCACTTCTGGCAACTCAGTTCCTACGCGGCGGAGCTGTTCTCCTTCGCCGGAATGCTGCCTGACGCTGCGGTGAGTCCGCTCTTCGCCATCGCCCCGAGTCTGCTGCACCTGTCCGATGCGCCCTGGGCCGCCGTGCTGCTTGTTGCGAGCGGCGTCCCTGCCGCGATTGCGTTTGCGGCTGGCCGGTGGGATCGGCTGATGGCCGCGTGGATGCTGCTCGTGCTCGTGAGCGTCTTTGCCCGTAATCCCCTGATCGCGAACCCCGCGATGCCGTACGTGGGCTTCATGCTGCTCGCGCACCTTGCCGTGCCGTGCGCGCCTTACGGTTCGCTCGAGGCGCTCGGCCGCGCGGATCCCGCGGGTGGCTGGCGGATGCCGCGTTCCGTGTTCATGGCGGCCGTTATCGTGCTGGCGGCCTCCTACAGCTACAGCGGTTTGACCAAACTCTTCTCGGACACCTGGGTCGCGGGCGACACGATCCGCCTCGTCCTGCAGAACCCGCTCGCGCGAGACTGGGTGCTGCGTGACCTGTTTCTCGCCATGCCCGAAGGTGCGCTGCAGGGCCTGACATGGTTCGTGCTCTACGTTGAATTGCTCTTCGCGCCGCTCTACCTGGTGAAAGGGCTGCGACCGTGGCTGTGGGGCGCGATGCTGGGCGTGCAGTTGGGGTTCCTGTTGTTGCTGCGCTTCCCCGACCTCACGCTGCCGATGCTGCTCTTTCACCTCTTCACCTTCGACCCGCGCTGGCTGCCGGCGCGTCGCGCCGCTGCGCTCCTGCGCTATGACGGCGAGTGTGGGGTCTGTCACCTTGCCGTCCGTTTTGCGATTGCGGAGAACGGCGCGGACCTGACGTTTCGACCCATGCAGGCGGATGGCGTCGACGCGGCTGCGGTCTCCACCTGGGAGATTGTCGAGGGTGACGCGACGTATACGAAGACCGACGCAGTGATCCGTTTGCTCACCTATTCGGGAGGGCTGTGGGGTCTTGCGGCGCTCGCACTCCGGTCCGTGCCGCGTTCATTTCGCGATGGCGGCTATGACGCACTCGCGAGAATCCGCCGGCGCCTTGCGCCGCGTCCGCCGGAGTTGTGTCCACTCGTGTCGCCGGAGCTTCGGCGGCGGTTTGCCGAGTGACGACAACCTGTTTCTGGTGGCGCCGATCGGCAGACGGCACACGCGCTCGTGTTGGCATCGCATGTCAGACGGATGACATGGGAAAGATATGGAGCGCTCAGATGCAGGGTCGTGTGGGCTGGTTTGAGGGCCGGTCTTTCGCTGACGACGTCCAATGATCTCCAGCATGACGTTGCCAAATGTCTCGGTGACGCTGCTGAAAACGAGGAAGTCCGCGGACGCATAGTGTGATGCGAGATCAGCACCGGTGCAGTGGCCCACGAAGACGATTCCGCAGCAGCTGCTCGTCCTCGAGTCCTTCGAGCGCAGGACTGTGTTGATGCGTACACCACGTGAGTCGCCGCCGCTGGGAACCCCGCGGGATCCTGAGCAAGGTCGCGTTGGCACACAGTGCGGTCCCCATTACGCGTTAGTGATAGTTTGCCCGGTTGGAAGACGGAACCCCGTGACTCGGGGTAGCGCGACGAAACGCTTGTTGTCGTTCGCGCCCGTTCCACCCGAGAAGATCGGATGGCTTGCGAGGTGAAGTCGATGGACATGGTCAATGCCAAAGAACTGCTGAGAAGCGTGCCGGGGATTCTCGATAAAGACCTGGGCGCGGCAGACTGGCAGAGAACCTCGAGCGCCAACGCCATCAGGTGCACGGTTGCCGGCAAGAAGCCTTTTATCAAGAGTGGTGACTCGATTGAGGCGAACTTCTATCGCCATGTTGCACCGCGATTTCCGGAAGAGCTGTTGCCGGAGTGCCTGCACATCGTGGACGACTCACTCGTACTCGAAGGCCTGTCCGATACTCACCAGCTTGGCTCACCGCCAGGAATCCCGTTACCGCCAGACAGATATCAGCGCTATCTCGAAGCCCAGGCGCGTTTGCACGCATTGACCGCGCTGTGGCCGGACAGAGCCGAACTGATGGCTCAGGTAGGTGAACCCTTTGTGCGGGTTTCCAACTTGCGGGCAGGCTATCAGGAAGTCTTGCCTTTGGTTCTGGAGGGTTATGGGGACTGCCTTGCGAGGGTTGAGCGCGATCAGTTGGAAGCAATTGCGGCGGCCGAGTTTGAGCCGCACTTTTCGGGCCGGAGTGCATATTCAATGGTGACGCACATTTCGCCAACGTGATGTTCAGCGAGTCCGATCTGCGCCTGATTGACTGGAACCAGGTTCAGGTGGGCATGGGCGAGGTTGCCGTTGCCTATTCCATGGGTGCTTCGGTTGGCCAGGCTTATCGCGATGAGCATGAGATGCTGCTCCTGCAGGCCTATGCTCGTGCCCTGAACGAGCACGGGCTCGAGCTGGAGTTTGACGTTGTCTTCGAGCGTTATCGCTGGTGCCTGCTGCTCAACGTTTTCAAACTCACCTGCCGCTCCAGATGGGTTGGCGACTTTGCATTGTGGTTCCAGACTCTGGTCCAGTGTCTCGCCTGCATTCGCTCGCATGGGGCGATGGAACTCCTGCGCTGATCCGTCTCGGCGTCCGCGGTGCTGCGAAGCTCTCCGGAAGAGGCAAAGCTGATCAGGCCTGCAACGCACGATGGTGCCGCTCGATACGGCCTGCACCTTGTGTTTCGCCAGCGTCCTGACCGCAGGTCAGGAGCGTTCATGGCTGGAGTTCGGCGCGCGGCGGCTGGGTTAGCTACCGCGTTGGTCTCAACGTGGAGGTCAGGACAGCTCACCTCCACTGTTTCTAAGCACCCGGCCTGAGCGTTCGCCAGTCAGCTCGTCGTTCTCCAGGATGACCTGACCATTGACGATCGTGTTGCGGTATCCGACGGCCCGCTGCAACAGTCGCGGCGCGCCTTGGGGAAAGTCATAGACACGCTTGGGATGCAGCTCACCAACGCGATCAATGTCGATGACGTTGATGTCGGCTTTCAACCCGACCTGCAGCGTGCCGCGGTCCTTGAGATCCAGCACTTTCGCCTGCTTGGCAGTCAGCATGTGAATCGCTTCCTCGAGGGAGTACTCCCCGCGTTCGCGATGCCAGTAGGACAACAGGAAGCTTGCCCAGCCAACATCCGAAATCATGCTGATGTGGGCGCCCGCGTCGCCGACACCCGGTACGATCCAGTTGGCTCGCATATAGTCCGGTAGCACAGACATGTCCTGGTTCACAAAGCGAACGTGAAACAGGCCCTCACCGTCTGACTCCAGCATCAGCCTGAGCCATGTTTCACCGGGGTGTTCGCCGGCTGCCCTGGCCAGGCCTCCGAGCGAGTTGTCCTCTCCGGCCGGATATTCTGGTTGCTCGCCATTCCCCATCCAGAAGGTTCGCGCTGGCGGCAGTGAATATCCTGGGGCGCCCAGCGTCTGAAAGATGGAATCTGACGGTTCCATCCGTTTGGCTTCCTCGATCAACCGGCTGCGGAAGTCACCGTCCTGTATCGCCGCGAGGCGCTCTTCGACAGGCAGATTGCGCAACGCTCTCCATGTCACCGCGTCTTTCAGGCGTACACCGAACAGAATGAAGGTCTTGAGGCCCGACAGGAAAGCAGCCGGGCGGGGTTGCGTTGTCCCCCAGATGCTGAGGCCGGATTTCTGCATGTCTTCGATGTCCGGCTGATAGGCGCTCATGCCGTTTTCGCCGGTTTCCCAGGGTGCGCTGAACAGCAGCCGTGTGCCGGCGGCTTCGAGTTGCTTGCGCATCAGGTTCATTTCCCCGGGTAGCCGGTCCTTGCCGCTGTTGATCACGCTCTGCAACATGCCGCCGTGGTTGCCAGCCGCCCGCGAAATAGCGACCAGTTCCTCATCGGTCGCAAACGTTCCGGGCATGCAGCGTCCGTCAGGCAGACGGTGTGCTTCAATGCGATTGGTCGAAAAACCGGCAGCCCCGCCCTTGACGGACTCGCCGACGAGATCCGCGATCTGCTGGATTTCTTCGGCGGTGGGTTGTTCGTCAACCGCGCGTTCACCCATGACATAGAATCTGGCGGCGGCATGCCCGACCAGCCCAACCATGTTGATGACGGGTCGCATTTTTTCGATGGAATCCAGATATTCGCCGTACGAATTCCAGTCCCAGGGCAAGCCGGAGAGAATGGCTTCGCGCGGAATGTCCTCGACGGACTCCATCATCTCGGCCAGGAACTCCTTGTCGCCGCTGCGTACGGGGGCAAATGTCACGCCGCAGTTCCCCATCAGCACCGTGGTCACGCCATGCCAGCACGCGGGTGTCAGGGACGGGTCCCAGCCGATCTGCGCATCGAGGTGGGTGTGCAGATCGACGAATCCCGGGGTCACCGCAGCACCTGCCGCGTCGATTTCACGATTGCCTTCCTCTGCGACTTTGCCGAGGGCAGCGACGGTGTCGCCCTGAACAGCGACGTCGCCTTTGTAGGATGGATTGCCGGTGCCATCAACGATCTGTCCGTTCCGTATAACCAGGTCGTACTTCATGTCTGTCTCTCTGCAAATGATCTTTGCTGGTCATGTTCTCTGCGGTGATCAGGGTATACATCCGCGGTCAGGTGGTGCCGTAAAGCATTTGTCCCCCGGTCCAGTGGCCGAGGCTGGGCACCGGGACGGAGTTTACATGGAACGCGGCGGCGTACATGCCGCACAGCGGGATGTTCAATCAAGTGCCCGTCTGACCGAGGTGATGCGCGGCCTGACCTGGTTGGTGCAGCTTGACGGCGAAACTCAACACGCTGCATGTGTTCCGACGGAAGACATAGAAGCTGCGGGGCACTTGCTCCAGAATCGCGGAGACCCGGGCGTACCCCGCCAACCATGCTGACAGCTTGTTCAGTAGGGCGAGGAACAGGGCAGGCTCACAGGACAGGAGGCACCGTCATGGACATCGCCATCGGCATCATCGCGATCGGAATCGGAATTGCCGTCGGGTACTTTCTGGCGCCGAAGATGCCCACCAAGACAGTCCTTGTCACGGATAAAGGACGGGATATCGCGCACGACCCGGCGAAGTCATTGACCGACAAGAACCCAAAAAACGCACCGACGAGCAGAAAGAGAATGACAAGGCGCGCGGCAAAACCTTCATCGGGCGCGCCGACAAGAAGGCCAACTGCGTCGGCTTCTCGCTCGGGCGCGGTGACTGGGAGATCAGCACCACCGACCTCGACGAGATCCTCGAGGACGGCTACGAGGAGGTCGCGGACGGCAAGGCAGAGGTCTGCAACATCATCGTGTACGGCATCGAAAGCCGCACCTTCGATCACATCGTGCTGGTGGTCGAAAAGTGGACGACAAGGGGAAGCCAAAGGTTGTCCGCGGCAAGGCGTCCACCAGCCACTTCGTCTACGAGCACGAGCCGAGCGCGAAGCCCTACGAGGACGGTGATCACAAGGTCTACAACCGCAAGGACCTATCGAAGCTGCCCAAGGCGCAACAGGACAAGATCAGGGAGCTGAAAGAGAAGTACGACAAGATCAGGGACAAGTCGAGCAAGGAAGCGCACGACGCGGCAGCCGAGCTCTGCCAGGAGAAAAACGCGCTCAAGTCGGCAGTCAGGAAGGTCAAGGGTGACGCGGACAAGTAGAGGCATGGAAGGGCACCTGCCGATACGCCGGCCACGCGACAGGGCGCCATCCTTGGCAGACGTACGGCGCTACGATCCATATCGTCCGTAAGGTGAGTGCGCTGTATTCTGCGTCGGCAGGTGGGTATGGGTTACCCATATTACTGGGTATGGGTAGTATGGGTCCATGAAAACGACGCTGGATATCAAGGATGACCTGCTGATCAGAGCGAAGAAGCTCGCTGCTGACACGGGCAGGCCCCTCAAGGCGCTCGTCGAGGACAGCTTCAGGGTGACCCTCGCAGTTGCGGAAGAACCTGCTCAATATCAACTGCCCGACCGGAGTGTCGGCGATCCTGACGGGCCTGATCCACTGACCCGATACAGTTGGCAGGACCTTCGGGCCGAAATCTACAACGAGCCGAATTGATCGCCGTTGACACCAACGTTCTTGTTTATGCCCATCGACGGGAAGTCGAGTACCACACGGACGCGTCAGACCTGCTTGGAAGTTTGGCGGGCGGCTCGCGGTCCTGGGCGATTCCCTGGCCGTGTCTCTACGAGTTCTTCAGTGTCGTCACCAATGCTCGAATCTGGCAATTAGCGGCAAGCACTCCGCACCAGGCGGGGGACCAGATTCAGGCATGGCTCGGCTCGCCAACCGTCAGGCCTCTCAGTGAACCTGCCGGGTTCCATGAGTTGCTGGATCCTGTCCTGCGCGGAAGTCGAGTCCGCGGTGGCGTTGTCCATGACGCAAGGATTACAGCCATCTGCCTGAGTCATGGCGTTGATGAGTTGCTGACGCGCGACAGGGACTTCCATTTGTTTCCGGAACTGAAGACGCGTGATCCGTTTCGTTAGCAGCGCGACTTGATGTGCCCTCTCGAGGGGCGGCGCCCCGGGAGCGGCCGTCTCGGTGAGGGCCACACCAACCTTCGCGCCCCCTGCGTCAACCTGATCCCGGAGCACTGCGCAAATCGTCTGCGACTCAGGGCAGCATGGCTGCGCGGGACGGGACCCGTGCAGGGAGGCGAACGGGCCCGCTAGCTGGCCGTATGCTCGACGATCTGTACGCAGGTATTGTCGAAGGCGATGAGATCCTTGAGGACGCCGGCGTCATCGATAGTCTGCGTGTACGACCAGGCGGCATCCTGTTGCTGCGAGCCGTCCAGGTTCAGGTCGAAGTAGGTGGTGTCACCCTTGAGCGGACAGTGGGTCGTCTTGTCCGTGGCTTCGAGGGCGGACATGTCTACGTCTTCGCGCACGAAGTACAGGACGGGATCGTAGACGCCCCGGCCGACCTCTTTGACCTTCAGCGCCCGGTTCGACCGCGCGATCTCTTTGCCGTTGATCGTTGCTGTGACCGTGTAGGCGGGGCGACCAATATCCATGAAGTGGCGCACATCCTGCGGACTGTGGATGGCGTCTCGAACGAATGTGACGGCTTTGATGGCTTCTTTCGTGTAGGTCATCGGGTGCTCTCCATTCCTCCCGGGAGGGACGTTGAATCTACTGAGCGCGTGCCCATCTGTCGATGGCCCCATGACATCGTCGTATTTGCCCCGACGGGATCAGATGATGGCAACCATTGCATACTGGCAGGACCCCTCTGGACCAGCCTCGTGCCGAACCTCCGCGGCTGTGGCTCTGCGCAAGCGGCGAAGGCGACGGTTGTCGACAGCCTGACGGGCGTCGGGTTTCTTTTGCACCCATCCGGGCCCGAGGTCCGGCGGTCATTCAGAAAAGCACAAAAACTCATTGCCCGCGAACCGCGGGAGGTGCGCTGTCAGTCGGGCGGTCATTCGTGATGCCGACTCCTGCCACTGCTTCGGGAGTGGGATGCCGTGGCTGGAATGTTCACTCGCCGCCTTCAAAGGCCCGTGCGGCTGCCCGTGTTTCCTCGGCTTCGGTTGCGCTCAGGAGCCCCACCAGCGCATCGATCAGGCTGTTCAGGAACAGGATCGCCACTTTGCCGTGGAATGCGCTGCGCTGCCGCGCCTGGTGATACATGGACGCCGAGCAGAGCCTGACGGCGGCCTCCAGGCGGCGCCGGTAGGACGCTTCGGTCAGATCTGGCAGCACGCCGCGGAGCAGTGCGCCGAGCCGCTCGCCGCTCACGCCGCCGGCGCCCTGGCGACCGACCTGCGAGAACGCCGACGTTTCGGAGAGTGCCAGTTCGTGACCAAATGCCTTGATGTAGCGGCGAAAGCCGACGTGCGAGCGAGCGAGGGCAAAGGCCGGCTCGACCATCAGTCGGCACAACTGGCGCAGTTCCGGCTGAGGGTTCTGCCGCATCAACTCTTCCAGCATGGCCTCGC
>PBVL01000237.1 GCA_002728675.1 Gammaproteobacteria bacterium | reverse complement strand
TTGTCGAGCAGGGCGTTGATGTTCGAGTTGATGATGTCGGTAAACCTCGAAAAAATCCCCATTGTTACCTACCTCTTTGCTTTGGTGTCCTTGCCGTATCGCACCGGGTGTTGGGCTGCGCGTTGCAGACAGTTCATGATTCGTGCCAACCCCCAAGCCCACTTTTTAGGTCACTGTTTTAGTTGATGTTTTTTCCAAAACGCCGTAATGGGCTATGATCTGGTTCGCCTGCGTCGGCACCAGATTTGGCGAATCCAACCAACAATTGGCTGGCAGGCTTGTACGAGGGGTCGGAATGGCCGCAGGAGCACAGGCTGATCGTCTGCTGGGAGAGTCGCCGGCGTTCCTGGAAGTGCTGGACCTGGTCTCCCAGGTCGCGTCACTTGCCAAGCCGGTGCTCATCGTGGGCGAACGCGGGACCGGCAAGGAACTGATCGCCGCCCGCATCCACTACCTGTCCTACCGCTGGGACCAGGAATATCTGAAGATGAACTGTGCGGCGATCAGCGAATCGCTGCTCGAATCGGAACTGTTTGGCCACGAGGCGGGTGCGTTCACGGGTGCCGCCAAGCTGCGCAAGGGGCGCTTCGAACGCGCCGATCGCGGATCGCTGTTCCTTGACGAACTCGCCACCACCTCGCCGCTGGTGCAGGAGAAGCTGCTGCGCGTCATCGAATACAGTGAATACGAGCGGCTGGGGGGTAGCCGAACGTTGACCACCGACGTGCGCCTGATCTGCGCGACCAACGAGGATCTACCCGCACTCGCCGCGAAGGGTCAGTTTCGCGAAGACCTGCTGGACCGTCTCGCATTCGACGTCATCACCCTGCCGCCGCTCCGCTCGCGCCCGGAGGACATCATGCTCCTGGCCGAGCAGTTTGCGATCAGCATGGCCCTCGCGCTCGAACGGGAGTACTTTCCTGGCTTCACCGAATCGGCACGCAAGACCCTGCGCAGCTACCACTGGCCAGGCAACGTCCGCGAACTGAAAAACGTCGTTGAGCGCAGCGTGTATCGCAGCCAGGACCCGGATGCGCCGGTCGACGTGATCGCGATTGATCCGTTCGAGTCGCCGTTCCGCCCCCGTGCCGCGGGCCAGATCCAGACGGCTGCCATAGAAGTCACTGACGATGTCGAGTCGCCCGCGGGGAGCACCGCGTCCATCGTGCCGTCGGTCCCCAAAGTCAGCGATTTCCCGATCGACTTCCGCCAATCGGTACAGGACTACGAGATCGGCCTCATCAGGTCGGCGCTTGCCGCCTCCCAGTTCAACCAGCGGAAGACCGCTGAGGCGCTGGGCGTGACGTATCACCAGCTGCGTGGGTATCTGAAGAAGTACGACCTGCTCGACAAATAGACCGCCCTCTCCCCGCCCGCCGGACCTATCCGAAATCGGGCGGGCGCTTCTCGATGATGGCCGCGACCGCTTCCTCGTGATGCGGTTCCTGGTGCGCAAGCGCCTGCAGCGATGCAGACATTTCGAGCAACGCCGTGAGGCTCGCCTGCTGTGATTCCTTCAGCAGCTTCTTCGTCATGCGCAGCGCGACGGGCGGGTTGACCGCAATGCGTCGCGCAAGTGCGTTGGCCGCGTTCAGCAGGTCGTCCGGCGCAACCACCTGGGAGACGATGCCCCAGTCGAGTGCCTTCGCCGCATCAACCGGGTCACCCGTGAAGGCCATTTCGTTCGCTTTCGCGGCGCCGATGACCCGCGGCAGGAACCAGGCGCCACCGTCTCCCGGGATGAGGCCAACCTTGACGAAGCTTTCGGCAAAGATCGCCTTCTCGGACGCGATCCGCAGGTCGCACATCATCGCAAGGTCGCAGCCCGCGCCGATCGCGGGACCGTTGACCGCAGCAATGATGGGCACTTCCAGGTCGTAGACTGCCATCGGGATGCGCTGGATGCCGTTGCGGTATCCGTCACGCAGTTGCGGAGGCGTCCCGCCAAACATGCCGCTCTTGTTCTGCATGTCCTTGACGTTTCCGCCCGCGGAGAAGGCCCGCCCCGCGCCCGTGATGATCGCGCAGCGCACGTCAGGGTCCGCGTTGATGCGCGCACACGCCTCGACGATCGCCCCGACCATCTCGTCGTCCGAAATCACGTTGCGGGACTCGTCCCGGTTCAGGGTCAGCGTCACCACGTGATCGTTGAGTTCGTACAGCAGGATGTCTTCGGACACGGTTGCTCCGGATGCGTGAAAACGGCGGAAACTAACACAGGCTGCGGATTTGGTGCGACGCGCTCGCGCGCCTTCGGCTATGATCGCCCTCCTCTTGAACACCCGCCAAGGTCACAGCCATGCCATTCACGTCCCGTCAGGTCTACCTGAAGTCCACGCCCGTCGGCATGCCAACGGATGACGACTTCGAAATTCGCGAAGAAACGATCGCCGACCCCGCTGACGGCGAGGTGGTCGTCCGCAACGCGTACATGTCCGTCGACCCGTACATGCGCGGGCAGATGCGCATGAACTGGAAGCCCGGCATGCCGCTCGTCGGCGGCGCTGTCGGCGAGGTCGTCGCGTCGAAACACCCGGACTTCCCGGAAGGCTCCCACGTGAACAGCAACTGGGGATGGCGCGAGTATTTCAGCTCGGACGGCCGTGGCCTTGCACCGGTCGACCCCTCGTTGGCGCCACTCTCCACCTACCTCGGAATCATGGGCATGCCCGGACTGACCGCCTGGGGCGGACTGCTGGTGACCGGAGAGTACAAGGACGGCGAACGCGTCTTCGTATCGGCCGCGTCCGGCGCGGTCGGCAGCGTTGTCGGCCAGATCGCGAAGATCAAGGGCGGTCTTGCGATCGGCAGCGCGGGCTCGGATGAAAAGGTTGCCCATCTCACGTCGGAGTTCGGCTTCGATCACGCATTCAACTACAAGACGGCAGACCCGCTCGAAGAGCTTCGCAAAGGGTCTGCGGACGGCATCGACGTTTACTTCGAGAACGTTGGCGGCCCACAGCTCGAAGCCGCGCTGACGCACATCCGTCCCTACGGCCGGATTCCCATCTGCGGGATGATCGCCCACTACAACGACAGCGATACCCCGACGCCGGGTCCACGCAACCTGACCGAGACGATCTACAAGTTTGTCCAGCTGCGAGGCTTCGTCGTGTCCGCGTTCAACGACCAGCAGGCGCAGTTCCGCGAAGAGATGGGCAGCTGGATCACGGACGGCAAGATCAAGTATCAGGAAACCGTCTTCGACGGCATCGAGAAGGCAAGCGAAGCGTTTCGCGGGCTCTTCACCGGCGTGAACGAAGGCAAGATGCTGGTCAAGTTCGACTGAGGCCGATGCGCGGCCAGACGCTTCTGCTCGGGCTGACGCTAGTGTTCGGCGGCGGCTCGGCGCTGGCAGACGATGCGCTCTTCGGGTTGATCGACGAGCGCCTCCGCCACATGCGCGACGTGGCGCTGCACAAGTGGCACCACCAACTGCCCATCGAAGATGTCGCACGGGAACGCGTCGTCGTTCGCTCGGCCCGGCGTGCCGCCGTGAGGCACGGCGTGGATGGGGACGGGGCGGAACGCTTCTTCATCGCGCAGATCGAAGCCGCGAAAACCATTCAGTCCCACTGGTTCGGGCGCTGGGACACCGAGCCCCCGCGGCGACAGGCGCCCGACCTCGCAACAGACATCCGCCCGCGCCTCCTGGAACTTGGCGATGAAATCGTGGCCCGCCTGCGACAGGTACCCGCCTCATCGACGGCACGGGCTGCATTCGACGCGGCACTCACGACCGAAGGTCTGAGTACCGGCAGTCGGGTCGCGCTCTTCGCGGCGCTCGGCGCAACGAATCGCTATGCGTCGACGCTGGCGCGTATTGCCGCGAACGGGGAACTCCGGGTTGGCACCGCCGGCGACTACGCGCCGTTCACCTACTCCGCCAACGACGAGTCCTGGGTTGGCGTCGACATCGATCAGGCAAGGGACCTCGGCAGGGCGCTGGGCGTTCCCGTGCGTTTCGTGCCGACGTCATGGCCCACGCTCATGGACGACGTGCTGGACGGCCGGTTCGACATCGCGATGGGCGGAATCTCCCGGAACGTCGCCCGCGCGCGGCTTGCGCGGTTCACGGGTCCCTACTTCACGGACGGCAAGACCGCGATCGCCCGGTGTGCCGATGCAGCCCTGTACACGTCCCTCGGGGACGTCGACCGACCTGGCGTACGCGTGATCGTCAATCCGGGCGGCACGAACCAGCGCTTCGTCGATGCAAACATCCGGGAGGCCTCGGTCATCGTCTGGCCGGACAACCGGACCGTGTTCGACGAGATCGCGGCGGGCCGCGCTGACGTCATGTTCACCGACGGCATCGAGGTCCGCCTGCAGACGGTGCGGCATCCTGGCCTGTGCGGCGCGTTGCCTGCACTCACCTATCTCGACAAGGCCTATCTCATACCGCGCATCCAGGGCGACAGGGCCTGGCTGGAGACCGTCAACGTGTGGCTGGAACAACGCGTCGCCTCCGGCGCCGTGGAGCGGCTCATCGAACGTCATGTCAACGCGCGCTGACGATCAGATCTGCGAGCCGGGCAGAGCCGTCAGTTCGATATTGGTGATGTTCCGGATGATCACCTCATCCGAGTAGTGCGGCTGACCGATCATGCGCTTCCAATCCGGATGCTGCACGAACATCGACCACGCGGCCCGCTGCGCATCCCGGTCCGGGAACGAGAGCATGTAGGTCAGATTCGGCAGACGCGGCCCAGTGAGCGATTCCGCGAAAAAGACGGCATCGAGACCGACACGGGCAAACAGGTCCATCTCGCCCGCGTGGAACATCCCGATCTTGCGCTTGCCGGCTTCCGCGGTCGGGCTCTCGTAGATGCGCAACTGATAGATGCGCCCGGGGACGGACGCGGGCACCGCAACCTCCGGCATTCCGGGGAACGCAGTCATCAGCGAACTGACGACTTCGTCGTAGTCGCGGTCCGCGGGGGTCTCCGGTGCATCCGGCGGCCCCATGTACGCCTGGTCCTCGTGCAGACGGGCGCGCACATCGGCGTATTCCGCAAGCGACCCGTACACGGCGAGTACGAAGAGGCTGAGGGCTTCGCCCGGGTCAAACAGGCCAACCGGCGTTGCCCCCGCCCGCGACAGCGCGGGACCAATCACGTCCTGCAGGTAGGCAATGCACCGCGCTTTGCGCGTGACCGTGTCGCAGCGGAACTCGAGTAGCTCGTAACAGTGCATCAGTCCTTTTCACCCTTGTGTAGTTCCGCCACCCAGCGCATTTGCGGCACAGGTTCGCCCGTCAGGAACGCCTCGATCATCGCGTTCACTTCCCGCGGCGCATCCTGTTGAACCCAGTGCGACACGCGCGGCAGGACCCGAAGCGTCAGATCACTGACATAGTCATCCGTACCGTACGTCGTCTCGATGCCCAGCGCTATGTCGGCATCGCCCCAGAGCATGAGGGTCGGGGTGCCGATCACGGGATAGCCAAGCGCCCGTTGCCTGGACGCACCACCCCCTCTGACGAGCGCCCGATAGTAGTTGATCATGGCCGTGAGTGCGCCAGGCTCCGCGGCATTGCGCCTGAACACTTCGAGATGCTCGGCATCCATCGCCCGCGGATCATTGAGACCCCGGCTCAGCACGGTCGCAATGGCCTCCGCACGATTTCGACCGAACGCCCACTCGGGGAGCCACGGCAGTTGAAAGAACAGCACGTACCAGGAGCGTCGCAATTGCGCGAGCCCGGCGCGCATTGCCTGCGCCATCGGCGCCGGGTGGGGCACGTTGCAGATGATCAACCGACTCAGCGGTCGCACCTCGCGCATGGCGAAATACCACGCGATCACTGCACCCCAGTCGTAGGCCAGGACCACAACCTCATCACACCCGGATGCATCGATCAGGCGCGCAACATCGTCCATGAGGCACTCGACGGCGTATTCCTCCATCCGCCGGGGCCGGGTCGTCCGGCCGTATCCGCGCAGGTTAGGAGCCCAGGCGCGATAGCCGAGCCGTGCGAGCACGGGCAACTGATGGCGCCATGAGATCGCGTGCTCGGGGAAGCCGTGCAGACAGAGCGCAAGCCGGTTGCCGCCGCCGCAGGTGAGCACCTCGAAGTTCATGCTCCGGGCATCGATGAACTCGGTGCGGATCGATGCGACCACTGGCTGACCTCCTCTCTGCATGCATCTCTCAGGTGTACCCGTTCTGCCCGCTCACCGGCATGTCGCGCGACGTCCGCCAGAGCGCCGTACACAGTCCCAGGAGCAGGTAGACCGCGCCCATCCCGACGGCGGGCACGAGCATCGCCTGCTGAGCGCCCAGAGCAGCGACGCACCAGCCCATGACCAGCGAACCGACGGGCATCCCGCTCATGAGCCCGAGAGAATAGACCGAGAGAATCCGCGCGCGAAACGCTTCGGGCGCCACCTCCTGAACAATCGACCGGGACATTGTCATGCTCATACCGGCGCACATGCCCCAGGCCAGACACCCGCCGAGGAACGCCCAGAACGGCATTGGCTGCGACAACGCGACAACGGTGACGATGCTCACGCCCCCCGTCAGCAGGATCGCCCGCCCCGGTCTGCCGATGCCGCCAATCCGCATCAGGATGCCAATCGTCACGCAGGTGCCGAGCATGTTCGCCGCAAACATCAGGGCAATCTCGAAGGCGCCCCCATTGAACACGTCGCGTACGATCAGCGGCAGCGCAACCATGAACGCGCCGCCGAAGAACAGGCCAATCGCGAACGTGAGGAAGATGATGGGCCGGATCACAGGTGATGCCCACGCGTGCCTGAGCCCCTCCAGCACGTCCGCCAGGAGATTGGACGGAGCGCGCGGCGGCATTACTCCCAAATCCGGAATGCGCATGGTCGTCCATCCGGCAAGGAGCAGACATGCCGCCTGCGCGAGGAGCAGCACACCCGGGCCGACAGCGTCCGCACCCGACCCGACCAGGAAGCCGACGATCTGGACGCCGAACTGCACGCCAATCGTCAGGGTGACGACCCGTTGAATATCGCGGCCCGCAACCCGGGTCAGGAGTGCGTCACGTGCGGGAACCGCAAAGGCACCAAGGATCGCGCCGGCAACCACCCAACCGATCAGAAACGAAAACCGGACCTCGCCCCAGAACACCACCGCGGCCAGCACCAGCGGGGGAACGGCCATCGCGAGGTGGAGCCCGACCAGCAGTTTGCGCTGGTCCAGCCGATCTCCAATCGCGCCGCCCCAGAGGATGAGGAAGACCATGGGCAACTGCCCTGCCATCTGGGCAATGCCGACCCGTTCCGGTGACTCGTTCAGATAGACCGCGACAAACCAGGGGAAGAGGACCATCTGAATACCGCCAGGCACAAGAAACCATGCGGTACTGACCAGATACCAACGCAGACCCATATGAAAAGTACCGATCGCCGGGCGGCACGGAGTGCAGACGTAAAAAACCCACACCAGCCACATCCCGGCACACAAATACGCTGCTACCGTTGCTCCCTTCCGGGCCTGGCGGAGTTCACAACTCTCTGTTGCGAGAGGACCA
>PBVL01000236.1 GCA_002728675.1 Gammaproteobacteria bacterium | reverse complement strand
GATGGCGCCCGCGAGGCTCTGTTTCAGCTCGCGCTTGCGGTCGTCGTCTTTGTTCTGCTGGAGCCAGGAGAAGATCCCGATGAAGAAGATTCCCTCGAGACAGAATCCGATCAGCTCCGGCACCAGGCTGCCGACGATGTCATCGGGCCCCGACTCAACGGAAAACCAGAAGAGCAGCAGTCCGAGCAGGCCCGCGAAGGCCGGAATGATCGGGTTCCTGAGAGGGTTCTTCATGGCGGTCCGTCAGAGTGCCGGGTTGAGGCCCTCGAGCCCGGCAGGTAACCGCTCGAAGGAGAGAGCGTCGCAATCCACGGACTCCGCGAATTCGCGCAGCCCCAGCCCCAGCGGCGCAGCGACGCGAGCCGCGTCGACACCCTCGTCGAGGACCAGGTTGCGCAGGATCAGCGTGCGGCGCTTGCGGTCCGCCTTGGCGTCCATACGACCGATCAGCGATGTGCCCAGCAACATGGGCAGACAGAAGTATCCGTACTGGCGCTTCGCTTCGGGCACGTAACATTCGAGCGTGTAGTCGAAGTCGAAGAGCTTCTGGGTGCGTCTGCGGTTGATGATCGCATTGTCGAACGGAGACAGGAACCGAACCCGTTTGCGGGAGGCGCGCAGGGGCAGGGCGTCGAGGCTTGCCTGAGTGGTGTACCAGGTGTCGTCCATCGCCCGCACGGCGACCAGATCGCCTGCCTCGCACAGACTGGTCAGCGCCCGGTCGACGGGTGCGTTGATGTCTTCCGGGTACAGATGCCGTGCGCCCTGTTTCAGGTGCAGGATGTCCCGGCGCGAGACGAGGCCCTGGGCGCGCACCATCCGGCCCACCAGATATTCGCCCCACTCATCGTCGCTTGGCTGGCTGGTGTCCAGGTCGTCCGGCAGCGCGCGTTCGGTGAGGTCGTAGACCTTCTGGAAGCCCTCACGGGCCGTCACCATGAGCTCGCCCTGCAGGTACATGAGTTCGAGCGCCCGCTTGGCGGGTTTCCAGTCCCACCAGCCGTCCGACCGGTGCCCCTCGCTTTCGAACCAACGCGAGCCGAGGGGGCCTTCGGCCCGGATGGCCGAGAGGACTTCGCGTTTCGTCTTCGCGTCGACCTTCCACCTGTCGCGGGCGGCGCGCATGGCGCGCAGGTAGAAGCGGTACTCGCGCAGGGGCAGGTACGCGGCTGCGTGAAACCAGTACTCGAACACTTCCTTGCGGGCGAGGAGCGTGTTGTAAAGCTCGGTCCGGAAGCCAGGCACGCGGCTTTGGAGTACATGATGGTGGGCACGATTGACAACCGAAATCGTGTCGATCTGAACGTATCCAAGCTGGTCGATTGCCCGCGCGGCCGCATCCACACCGCGTCCAAACGGGGCGCTGCGCAGGAGGCCCTGCGCGGACAGCGCAATCCTGCGGGCGTCATCGACAGACAGACTCGTCTCTGACATGGCTCGCGTTCGTGTCCGAAGAAGATGCCGGGATCATTGCGGAAAGCGCCAGGCATGTCGAGCGAGGAGCGGTTGGGCCTGCGCGGCCCGGCCCCGACAGACAGCGCCATCATGCTAAGCTCGCGCGTCCCCCCGCGTCCTGGATGAGCCTGCGTTGATCTGTCGTTCACGTCTCTCTCAGGTCCTGATTCTGCTGGCCTGTCTCGTGCCCTCGCTGACGCTCGCTGCCAGCCCGGAGGCGACCTACGGTGCCAATGGCATGGTGACATCACGCTCCGCGCTCGCGTCGGAGGTCGGGGTCGAGGTGCTGCGCGATGGCGGAAACGCCGTCGACGCGGCAGTGGCGACCGCGTTTGCCCTGGCGGTCACCTATCCCTCCGCGGGTAACATTGGCGGGGGCGGTTTCGCCGTCATCAGGTTGCCGGACGGCAAGGTCGTGACACTCGACCACCGTGAGAAAGCGCCGCTCTCAGCGCACCGTGACATGTACCTTGACGAGGCCGGTGAGGTTATTCGTGGCCTGTCGACGAGTTCACACAAGGCTGCGGGCGTTCCCGGGTCTGTGGACGGGTTGCTCCTGCTCCTCGAAACGCATGGCACGATGTCCCGCAAGCGCTTGATGGCTCCGGCCATTCGCCTTGCCCGCAACGGGTTTGCACTCGATTTCGATCTTGCCCGTCAGTTCAGACGGCGCCTGCCGTCAATGGAGGCGTACCCGGCATCGATCGCGAAGTTCTCGGACGACGGAAAGGCCTTTGAAGCGGGCGACCGGTGGCGTCAGCCGGATTTGGCGCGAACGCTGGCGCGGATTTTCGGCAAGGGCAGGGCTGGCTTCTACGAGGGGCCCGTCGCGGAAAAGATCGTCGCGGAAATGGAAAGTGGTGGTGGGGACATCACGCGCGCTGACCTGGCGCAGTACCGGTCAGTCTGGCGCGATCCGGTCCGTGGCACCTATCGCGGCCACGAGATCTGGAGCATGGGGCCGCCGTCTTCCGGTGGGGTGCTGCTGGTGCAGATACTGAACATGCTCGAGCCCTTCAACCTCGCGGAACTCGGATGGGGCAGTGCGGCAACCGTCCATCTGATGGTGGAGGCGGAACGCCGCGCCTACGCCGACCGTGCTGAACACCTTGGAGATCCAGACTACTACGCCGTCCCGCAGGCGGCCCTCACGGACAAGGCCTATGCCAGCCGCCGATTCTCCGACTTCGATCCCGACCGCGTGGCCGCGAGTGACGCGATCGGGCCGGGCGACACGAATCTGCCGACCGAAAGCCGCGAAACGACGCATTTCTCGGTGATGGACGGGGGCGGAATGATGGTCGCGTTCACGACCACGCTGAACTCGGGGTATGGCAACAAGATCGTCGTACCGGGGACGGGGATTCTGCTCAATAACGAAATGAACGACTTTTCGATCCGTCGCGACACGCCCAATCAGTTTGACCTGATCGGGCGTGACGCCAACGCCATCGAACCGGGCAAGCGAATGTTGAGTTCGATGACGCCGACGATCGTGACGAAAGACGCTGAGCCGCTCCTGATCACGGGCTCGCCTGGGGGCTCCACCATCATCACGACCACGCTACAGGTCATCGTCAACGTGATTGACCACGGCATGGGGATCGATGACGCGGTCGCTGCGCCGAGATTCCACCACCAGTGGAAGCCGGACACGGTCATTCACGAGTCCCGCGCGCTCTCGCCCGACACGAAAGCGCTCCTCGAGGAGAAAGGTCACTCGTTCAGGGAAGCCCGGTTCGGGCGGGGGATTGGCGATGCCAACTCGATCCTCTTTCGGGATGGGGTCATGCATGGCGCCAAGGACCCGAGGGCGCAGGGCGGCGCCGTTGGTTACTGACACCCGATACCTGCGTGGCATGCGGGGACAGGGCCACCCTGCTGAAGCGTCGCCGGTGAGCGCTTGAGCTGGCTGGGGAAGATTCTGGGAGGCGGCCTTGGAGCGCTGGTAGGCGGTCCGATCGGAGCGCTCGCCGGTGCGGCCCTCGGGCATCAGCTCTACGACGCCCGACGCCAGAACCAGCTCTCCGCTCTCGAACAGAAGCAGACCGTCTACTTCGTCGCGACGTTCTCGATGCTCGCCAAACTGGCGAAGGCGGACGGCGTCGTCACCCAGCACGAGATTGATATCATCGATCGGGTGATGCGGCACAACATGCGTCTGACGCCCGAAGCCCGGGAGTTTGCAATCCGCGTCTTCAACGAGGCGAAAAACTCCACCCAGTCCTTTGCTGATTACGCTCGCCAGATGGCGCAGGAGTTCGGTGGTTCCCCGGAGATTCTGCTGTCGATGATGGAACTCCTGTTTGTCGTGGCGCATGCCGATGGGCGCATCGATGGGCCTGAAGAGGCGCTGCTGCGGGAGGCGGCCGCGTTGTTTGGCCTTGCAGCGCGCTATGACGAGATTCTGGGGCGCGTCACCGGCATCCGGGCACGGGACGACGTCGAAGCGTCGTACAGAATTCTGGGCGCGTCACCTGACGAGACGCTGCGGGAGATCAAAAAGCGTTATCGGCGGCTGGCCATGGAGCATCACCCCGATCGTGTGCAGTCCCAGGGGCTGTCGCCGGAGCTTGCCGCGCTCGCCGAGGGGCGCTTCAAAGAGATTCAGCACGCCTGGGACGTCATCGAGAAGGCGCATGGGCGATCCTGACTTTCTGCCGGGCCTGATCTCGCGGGGGCTCTCCATGGGGCAGGTTGCGCGCGCCCTCTCGGGCGCGCTGGCCGAAGCACCGTCGCCGGCTACGCAGGACTGGACTCAGGACTGTGGCAGCCGGCCGCGCTCCGCAGTGCGTCCGGTCACAGAAATCAGATCGACCAGGATGTTGCCGGTCTCGACAAGGTAGGGATCGGGATCGTCTTCGACCTCCTCGTCCGTTGCATCGGCAACGGCTTCTTCCGGGTTCAGCACGGGCTCCGGCGCCGCGGTCGGATCGGCGTCCGGGACGACAGCGATCGTGGCTGCAGACGCGGCCTGTTCCGATGCTGCTTCGCCCGTCGCGGGCAGGGCGCCGGCCGATGCGGAGTCGATTCCCGGCGCGGCCGCACCGGCGCCACCCGCGGGCTCTGTGCTCGCCGAGGCGAGATCGGGGCCCTTGTCGTTGAGAGCGTCGTTCAACTCGTCGAGTGAGGCGACGGCGTCGAGGCCTTTGGCGACCCGCCGCTTGTTTTCGAGGCCGAGCCAGAAGGCATCCGACTCTTCCTTCTCACGCTGACGGGTTGCGAGACTGAGCGTCACGGAGGTGTCCTTGCTGCGTTCCTTGCGGTACGAGAATGCCTCGGTCAGATATTCGAAGTCAGGATCGTTGGCGACCCGTCGGGCATGCTGATTACGCAGCTCGGGCAGCAGGTGGACGAGGTTGCGCTTGGTGCGGTAACCCGTCGGCTGAATCTTGTCCCACGGCAGCGGATCCTCTAGCGTGCTCTCGCCGATCGTCTCCGGGTCGTAATCCGAGGGATACGCAATGTCCGGGATGATGCCCTGGTGCTGGGTGCTTTCTCCCGAGATGCGATAGAACTTCGCCTGGGTCAGCTTGAGCTGGCCCCGGGAAAGCGTCATGAGTGACTGTACCGTGCCCTTGCCGAACGTCTGGCTGCCGATGACGATGCCGCGCTGATAGTCCTGGATGGCTCCGGCGAAGATCTCTGAGGCGGATGCTGACAGCCGGTTGACGAGCACCGCGAGCGGGCCCTCATAGACTGTGCTCTTGTCCTTGTCGGTGAGCACGTCGACCCGATTGGTCTTCTGTCTGATCTGTACGGTTGGCCCCCGATCGATAAAGAGGCCGGTCACCAGGTTGGCCTCCTGCAGGGAACCGCCGCCGTTGTCGCGGAGGTCGACAATGACCCCGTCGACTTCCTGTCGCTTGAGATCCTCGAGCAGCCTGCGGACATCCGCGGTCGTGCTCTTGTAGTCGCCCTGATCCCTCTGTGAGCCGCGGAAGTCGACATAGAACGTCGGGATGTCGATGACACCGATCTTGTAGGTATGGCCAAACTGCTCAACCTCGATGACTTCGGACTTGGCCGACTGTTCCTCGAGTTTCACGGTGTTCCGCGTGATCGAAATGATCTTCTGCTCGGACTCGTTCTTGGCCGGAATCACATCGAGGCGCACGACGGTATCTTTCTTGCCACGAATGAGTTGCACGACCTCGTCGAGCCGCCAGCCCACGACGTCGACCAGTTCGCCGCCTTCGCCCTGACCGACCCTCAGAATCTTGTCGTTCGGGAAGAGCTGCCGGGACTTGTCCGCCGGTCCGGCCGGCACCAGGCTGACGACTTTCGTGTACTCGTCCTCGCGCTGCAGCACGGCGCCGATACCTTCGAGGGAAAGGCTCATGTTGATGGTGAAGTTCTCCGCCGTGCGCGGGGAGAAGTACTGCGTATGGGGGTCGTAGGTTTTCGTGAAGGAGTTCATGTAGAGCTGATACACATCTTCACTGTTTGTCTGCCGCGTGCGCGCGAGGCGGTTCGTGTACCGTTTGACCAGCAGTTCCTTGATGGCGTCGGGTTCCTTGTTGGCCATCGTCAGGTTCAGCACCTCGTTCTTGATGCGCTTGCGCCAGAGTTCGTCGAGTTCTTCCATGGTGAGCGCCCAGGCGGCGTCTTCGCGGTCGATCTCCAGTGACTCCTCGACGGTAAAGTCGAACGTGTCGAAACGTTCCTCGATGAGTGCCAGAACGGCTTCGAAGCGATCGATTACCCGCTCGTGATAGCGGTTGAAGATCTCGAACGCCGGGCGCACGTTGCCGCGGCTCAGGGCGTTGTCCATTTCGTATTCGTAACGACGAAACTTCGCTATGTCCGACGCCAGCATGTAGCTCCGCGACGGATCGAGGTCGTCGAGATACTCCTGGAAGATGCGTGGCGACAATGCGTCGTCGAGGACGTTCCGCACGTAGTGTCGCTGGGCGAGCGCGTCGACGATGTTGCGCGTGTTGTGCGGATGTTCCGCCAGCGGAGCAAGTTCCTCGGCTCCGTCCGGTTCGGTGACCGTGGCCGCCGCCTGCAGCGTCAGGCAGGCCAGCGTCAGGCCGAGCGCGGTGAGTTTCGACATAAGCGTAATTCTTCAGTGGCCCTGGCCGCGTCCGGCATGGGGGACTCGTCCCACGTTCGGACACCCCGCGAAGGGTGTCGGATCGTCGCCGCGTCCGGCGCCCGATCCACATCCGGGACGACTGCGTCGCGTCCTGGGCGGCACTCGGTGCCCGATGTCATGTCTGACCTGCCCAGTGCCCGCAGGGTTCAACCGGCGCCGGCCGTTTGGTCCTCCCCGAGCCTGCAGGTTGGGTGCCGCAACAGGCCGTCGCCTTTCCGGACCGCCCCGTGCCTTGGGGCTCCCGGCGAGCGGATGTAGATGGTTATTATGCGATAATTTGCTGGTTTGCAACCGAACGAGTGGGGCCAATGGACGCATTTCGCCGCCGAACTGAACGGAGGTTGGCGCCCGCGCTTGCCGCGTGCGGCGTAGCCGTGTTGCTGGCGCTGGTTCCGGCACGTCCGTCCGCTGCCGGCGATGCGCCCGCCGAAACCCCATCGCCGGCTGCCGGTGGCCCCGCAGATGCGGCGGAAGCGGCGCCTCCGGCGCCTGCCACGGAGGCTGAGATCGGCTACTTCTTCGGCTTCTCGTTCGGCAACATGCTGCGTCAGGGCGGGACCCGGAGCATCGATTTCGAGGCTCTGCAACGCGGACTCAACGATTCGCTGGCAGGCAGCGTGCCGGACCTTTCGGACACACGCCAGCAACAGATCATCAAGTCGATCCAGTCCAGGCAGCAAACTGCGCAGCGCACGTCAGAAGCGCTGATGCGGGCCGAGGCGCAGCAACACATGATCGCCAACGCACGCAAACCGGGCGTCAACGTGACCACCAGCGGCCTCCACTACGAGGTGCTCCGGGAAGGTGACGGCGCCCGGCCAGGCCCGCGGGACAGGGTCGTCGTGCACTATTCGGGCGCGCTGACGAGCGGTCGCGCGTTCGACAGTTCCATTGACCGTGGAGAACCGGCCGAGTTTGCCCTCGGACAGGTGATCCCGGGATGGGGTGAAGGGCTCCAGTTGATGCAGGTCGGAGGGAAGATGCGCTTCACCATACCCCCGGACCTCGGCTACGGGCCGGGTGGAACGCCCGATATCCCGCCCCACGCGGTGCTCATTTTCGAGGTCGAACTGATCGGGGTGAAGCCCGTACCGTCGCCTGCCCCCGCTGGTTAGCGTCCTTTCAGTCGTCTGTGACGATCAGCCCCAGGGGCTCCAGAAGCGCGCTCTGCTGCGACACGGCAATCCGTACGCCGTCCAGATCCACTTCCCGCACGTCCAGACCGCTGAGTTCACTGCCGCGAAGATCCGCCCCGCGCATCTCGACACCTTCCGCACTGACGCCGTGCAGTTCGCAGTCGGTGAGCTGTGCCTCCCGGAGAATGGCCCGGTCGAAGACCGCGTGGCTGAGACGGTTGCCGGATAATTCACAGCGCGTGAGGTCCGCGCCTGTGAAGTCCGCATAGGCGAGGTTGCAGTCGACCAGGCTGCCCTCCGCCAACTCGAAGCCGCCGACGATCTCGTGGACCGCCGTTGCCTCCCGCGCGGACAGCCCCTGACCCTGGGAGCGTGCAATGTAGATCTGATGCAGCCGCGCACGGTCGAGCCTGCACATCGACAGGTCACAGTCCTCGAACCGCGCGAGGCGCAGGTTGGTGAAGCGCAGACTGCAGCCCGACTCGCTGTCCTTGTCGAAGAAGACGCACCGCGCGAACGTGGATTCGCGGAACGCGCTCGAGTCGAAACGGCAGCGCAGGAACGTGCACTGCCGAAACTCCAGTGCCTCGAGCTCACAGCCGCGCAGGGTCACGTCTTCGAAGGTGACATTCGAGAAGGTTGTGCCGGAGGGGACCGTTTCACCGTCGAGACTGCCCCCGGTGAAACGCAACGACTCGAAGTTGCCCCCGCGCGTCAGTCCATCAAGAGCCGCGTCAGCCACCGAAGGCTGCGCGCAGCCCCGCGCACGACTGGTCGATCGCAGCCTGCCCGTCGGGCAGCACGTCGGACATCGTAAAGAAACCGTGAATCATGCCGTCGTAACGCGTGATCTCGGTCGCCACGCCCGCCTCCCGGAGGCGCGCCCCGTAGGCTTCGCCCTCGTCGCGCAAGGGATCGAACTCGGCTGTGATGACGCAGGCCGGCGGCAGGTTTGCGTGGGAAGACGCCTGCAGCGGGGCCACCATCGGGTCGGTCCGGGCAAGTGAACTGCCGGACAGATAGTGATTCCAGAACCACTTCATGCTGTCTTTCGTCAGCATGTATCCCTCTTTGTTGTCTTCGTACGACACCGTGTCGAAGCCGGTATCGGTGACAGGGTAGACGAGCAGTTGATAGCAGATCGACGGGCCGGCGGTATCCCGTGCCCGCAGCGCAACGCATGCAGACAGGTGTCCGCCCGCGCTGTCGCCGCCGACTGCGATCCTTGCTGGGTCGATGCCGAGGTCATTGGCGTTGGCCGCGGCCCACTCGACGGTGGCGTAACAGTCATCGAGTGCGGCGGGGCACGCGTGTTCGGGTGCCAGACGATAGTCGGTTGCGATGACGACGCAGTCCGTACCGGCCGCGAGTTTGCGGCAAACGCCGTCGTGGGTGTCGAGATCGCCGATCACCCAGCCACCACCGTGAAAGTACACGAGGCAGGGCCGATCCTTGCCCGGTCCGGGCTCGTAGATCCGGATGGGCACGTCGCCCGCCGGACCGCTCGCTGCCGCGTCGCGGACGCTGTGCAGTTCAGGCTGGCCTGTGACCGGCTGCATGGCGCGATACATTTCGCGACCCTCCGCGGGGCTCATGTCACTGAGTGCGGGGCCGCCCGCGGCGGCCATTTGTTCGAGCATTCCTGCGACGACGGGATTGAGTGGCATGGGTGTTCTCCTTCGGTGCGTGGCGTCGTGAGAGTTTCCGAGGTAGTCCGGAACAGCGGGCGCCGTCTCCGGACACGCCCGACTCGGGCGCCCGATTAGTGGCGGTCCCTGGCCGAGTGTAAGCTAGGGGCGTTCCTCAACGCACGCACCGCCTTCGGACGTCCCCTGTTGTTCAAAGATCCGCTCATCCGCCGGCTCATCACCGGCACCGCGCTCACCGTGCTCTTTGTTGCGGTGGCTGTGCGCTACTTCAATGTGCGAATCGATGTGGTCATGGGTTTCCTGCTCGGCTCGGTGGGAGTCGTGGGGGCCATGATTGGTCTCGCGTTTCTTGCGAGCCTGCTCCTTGGTTTCGTGCGTCGCAAACTACGCGGTGACGACGACTGAGCTCTGGGATCGCATCTGAGCGAAGGCGCTCTTCGCGAACGCCCTAGAGCAGCGGCTCGGCGAACCGGTCCAGGCGCGGCAGATACCAACGGTCGTAGTCGACGGAGAAGGCGACGGTGTGCGCCCGTCCGGTGATCCTGTCCCTGTGCACGAAGCCAATGCGGCGTGAATCCGCACTGTTGTCCCGGTTGTCGCCAAGCATCAGATAGTGCGATGGCGGGATCCGGATGGGGCCGAAGCTGTTGTAGCCGTTTGCCGTATTCGGCGTCATCATGACCGGGTGTTCGACACCTGCGACGGACTCCAGCAGGAAGGTGTGACTCTCGCGCTGTGGCGGGGCCAGGTGCGCGTAGCGTGGGCCGGGCAGCGGGGCGTAGTTGGCCGGCTCACCGTTGATCTGCAGACTGTTGTCCTGCATCGCAACCACGTCACCGGGCACACCCACGACGCGTTTGATCAGCAGTCGCTCATCCAGAGGCGAATAGAACGTGACGATGTCGCCCCGCGCGGGATGACCCCATTCCGCGACGTGCCACGTGGTGAGTGGCAGTTTGAAGTCGTAGGCGATCTTGTTCACGACCACACGGTCGCCGATCAGGATCGTGGGTTTCATCGATCCTGAGGGGACGGTGTTCCAGTCGGCAATCGCGGATCGGAACATCACCATCACGATGAGGAAGACGAAGAGCCCGCGCCACTCTCGCCATATTCTGCGGAGCCAGGTGTGCGCTGGATCGGCTGAGGGCTCTGGACCGGTCATTGGCGGCATTGTACGAGCCCGGCAGAGCGGGCGGAAGCGACGGACTGCAGGAAGACACCTGTACAAACTGACGCGCCCCCGGTAATCTAAGTGAACTATCGACGTTAAGTGGTTGAAAAAGCTGAAAAACCAAGCTCTATCGAGCAAAGCATCAAGTCATACAACTAAGCACAGTTCGCTCTCCTGTCGCGAGTGCGTTGAACTGTGGAGCGG
>PBVL01000007.1 GCA_002728675.1 Gammaproteobacteria bacterium | reverse complement strand
TGAAACGTCAGGCGTGCATTGTGATGAATGTTCATCTGGGTCTCCCCGTAGCCAATGGACTTTGAACACTCATTAGCTTCGGGCTTGAGGCCCGGATGAACAACCTACTGACAGATCACAACTAGACCTCGTGCCGAAGGTGCTGCTTCGACGAAAGACATATAATCTCGCAGCCCGAAAATGGATGACTAAACCTGTGAATTTCTTGTTCTGTATACACGAGTGCCTTGAACGTGAAGGAAGGTGCGGAGTCAAATTCTTTCGCTATATCGCGCTGTTTCTGCTCACGTTGTGTGTGAGTGCGCACGCAGAACGAGGTCAAGTGATTTTTGGAAGCTTTTCAACCAACAAGGCTGCCCAACAATGGGCAGGTATTGTCTCCAGTAAGCTCTCGATTGCAGCCCAAATTGACGTCACGACGAATGCCAATCGAATCTACAACAGAGTGACCTCTGAACTGATGAATGAAAAAGATGCTCGTGCACTAATTCGTCAGGCTAGAAGGGCAGGGTATTCAGACGTCTGGTACTTGGTTTCGAAAGACACGTTAGTTCTCACCCAAAATGAGATAGGTTCAGAGGTTCGTCGGGAAAAACCAGAAGAGATGAACTCGAGAGAACCGGAGTTAAAGCGAATGCCTGAAAATCCGGCAGTTCGCCCCAAAAGTCCTTATTCGTTAGCACGCTTGAAACGCACAACTGCAGCAGTCATGGAGAACGAACGTGATTCTTTGACGCCTTTGGTAAAGGAGGTTAAGGCATTTTCTCGGAGATTTGATGCAGTCACCATACCGCCGGTTGACAAATCGACGGTATCTATTGACGGACGCGTGGACGAGCCCATTTGGGAAACAATACCTGCATTTTCTGAACTCAGGGTTGTGCAACCCGACACGTTGGTAAAACCCGATTTTGGAACTTTGGCGCGATTGTTCTACACCGATAAAGGAATCTTCGTAGGGGTCGAGATGTAACAACCCCCTGGGACATTGGTAGAGCGATTGTCAACACGAGACAAAAGTATGAGTCGCGACGAATTCGGCTTATCGATAGACACATCGGGAGAAGGAAAATATGGGTATTTCTTCAATATCAGCCTAGGTGGCACCAAATCTGATGGAAAAATACTACCCGAACGAAATATTTCTCTGGAATGGGATGGCGCTTGGGAAGGAAAGACTGCCGTAACAGACTCTGGGTGGACCGCGGAAATGTTCATTCCTTGGTCCATCCTGTCTATGCCGGATAGGGAACGAACTCGTAGCTTACCGTTCGCACTAAGCCGTTACGTAGCCTACAAAAGCGAAAATTGGATGTGGCCCGCTCTCCCGTTTTCTGGATCCACTTACATTTCCGGGTTCCAGCCAATGGAACTCGACGGGGTTAATCCAAAGCAGCAGTGGGAAGTCTTTCCTTACATTTCCTCAGCTTTGGATCGAAAGACTGAAGAAACTAAGGGAAAAGCAGGCGTAGACCTTAACTGGCGTCCTTCATCTAGCTTGCAGGTAACTGCAACCGTAAGTCCAGACTTTGGTGCAGTTGAAACTGATGATGTAGTTGTGAACCTCACCGCGTACGAAACCTTCTTTCCAGAAAAGCGTCTTTTTTTCCTTGAGGGCAACGAGGTGTTTGTCACCTCTCCCCGCGGGCTTACGTCCAGTACAGGCATGAGTGGCGACCGGACTGCGGGTGCGCGACGACCGACTTCACCTTGGACTATGGAACCTACAACGCTGCTCAACACTCGACGCATTGGCGGTGCGCCTAGGAACGTGGAAGTCCCCGAAGGGTTGGCAATTTCGGCAACTGAGTTAAGTGCGCCAACGGATCTAATCGGTGCCGCAAAGGTAGTTGGACAGTACGGCACGCTGCGGTATGGCCTGTTGACCGCCGTAGAAGACGACGTTGAACTTCGAGCGACAGACTTGGAAGGTTTAAATCGACGCTACGTTATGGAAGGTCGAGACTTCAACGTGCTTAGACTTTCTCACGAGTCCGTCGGCAAAGGGAGGCGCGCAATTGGCTATCTCGGCACCATAATGCGTGGACCCGCTTACGAGGCGATAACCCATGGAATTGATGCGCATCTACGGACAGCTACCGGGCAATTGATGATCGACGGTCAATTCTTGGCATCTGACAAGGAGGATGAAAACGGCTACGGAGTGTTTGCCGACATAAATTGGTTCCCAAAGCAGGGCCAAATGCACCAGTTGGAGATTGACTATCTCGACGACAAATTAGATATCTCAGACATGGGTTTCATCCGCCGTAATGACCAAAAAGGAATCAAGTACCGGAGAATGAGCATCAAATCTCAAGGTCTCCCAGATTGGATCCTAAGTCGCAGATTGGGAGTGATGGCGAGCTATTCCGAAAACGATGCTGGGCGCAAGATTCCACGCGGCAATTGGGTCGGCACGTTTTCGATGTTGCAACTCAGTAATCGAGCTGAAGTCCAGTTGATGACTACATACAAAATAGCTGGCTGGGATGATCGGGAAAGTCGAGGTAATGGTTCATTTCGAACTGAGCCAGGGCATATGATTATGTTGACGTATGGTTCTGACTCGTCGAGGAAGTTCTCGTATTCCGTACAAATAGGGACGCAACCCGAAGAATTAGGTCATCAGTCACCAATGGCTGATTTCGGAATTACCTATCGGCCAACAGATCGATTTGGACTTGAGTTCGACTATCGTTACTTCAAGCGAAACAATTGGTTGGTGCACCGCGGCGAACGCGATTTCACTACATATGATGCGGTGCAACTCGCTCCAACATTTTCTTTTGATTACTTCTTATCGGCGAATCAACAGCTACGCTTATCGATGCAGTGGATCGGGGTAGATGCTGATGAGAGCCGGTTCTTGCAACTCCCTGAAGGCAGAGGAGAGTTCGCCGAACGCGAAAAAGATGCCGACGGCGCTTCCGAAGACTTTACGCTATCGAGGCTCACTTGGCAGTTCAGGTACCGCTGGGAGATTGCTCCAATGTCAGATCTTTTTGTCGTTTATACGCGTGGTAGTAATCTGCCAAGTCGAGAAAATGACGACTTTGAAGGTCTGCTCTCCGACGCGTTTACTGACACTGTCATAGATAGTGTCATATTGAAATTGAGATACAGATTTGGTTCATAAGTAATCCTATTGGAATAACCAACATCTAGACGCGTGTGATCACTATTTTGTAATGCGTTACTCGTCACCATGAGCGGCGATTACATTTTGTCCTGGTTTAAGAACAAATGGGTCTCCTTGTAGTGGTGTTGACTCCGTGGCTGTCGATACGCTCACTGTCAGGGACTGAGTTAGATTGGGTAAAATGCACTGCACCCCAAAATAAAGAGGAAATAAATCGCAATGAAAATGTTAATCGTTGCTATAGCGGCTGCCGCCGTAACATTCCAGGCATTTGGCGACCACCACGCCTCCGGCGAACTGACTTTGCCGAAGTACACGCAGTCAATTCAAGGAACCACGGATGATCTCGGTGGCTACCTTGAGGACATGAAGGCATTTGCCGATTCTGGCGTCCTGCAGGCTAGAGGTGCAGGCATGGCGGTTTATCAGATTAACGCTGGCGGGAATGATGGCGCACAGGTTCTAACGGATTTCTACTATCCAAATGCAGACGCCCTTCCGTCACCAAATATAATGACTCAATCCGATGCGCATATGCAGACCTTCACGAAAAACACGCGTGGCAACGTAAGCAAGGGCAGCACCATATACGAGACTATATATAGCGGCGGTGCACTTTCAGTTGAAACCCGAGTTTTTGTGGCGACTAGGGTGAAGGCTCTGTCTCCGGACTACGCTACGAAGTTAAAGTTATTCTTGAAAGATATCGCAGTTGAGGGAGTTCCGTACGGTGTCAATGAGGTTGTATCGGGTGGTATTGATGGCGAAACCCACATGATCTGGTTTGGCTATAAAACTCTTGCACACGCCCTTAAGGATAGAGAAAGGAATTGGGCCTCAAACATGAAAAAAATTGCTGAGACTTTCACGCGAGATGACCGTGAAGTACTTGGGCGCGACACGGTGACGAGTCTTTTTGTGCTCAACTCTGGCGGTTAGTGATATTTCGGTGTGCGTCAAGCTTTGCTTGGCGCGCACTTGATTGTGCTATGTCTTTGTACGCTTTACCTCCCTCCTCGCTAGAATCTCGAATCGCAGACGCCGCTTATGGCACTAATGGCGTGATCTCCAAAAAACGAAGTTTGTGCCGGGCAGCAATTGTTCTGTAGGAAAGTCGCGTCTTTGAACTGCAATGCGTATTTGTTGAAATTACCGGCAACAGCATCAGGTCCACATGAATGTGCCGCGATCAATGTTGGTGGTAATCCATTTGATACCTTCGGAATCGGTACACATTGGAATCGCCTCGTGGGGCTATTCCAGCCAGAATTTGGAACCGGCGAGAGTCACCTGCCAGCAGGTCCAACCATTACTCCTCTCACGCAATCCCGAATCATCGGTGCCGACGATCGTCGCATGCGAGCCAAAAAGAGACAGAGCAGCAGAGCTATAAGCCCGTAACTGCCACTAGACCGAGTTATGTGGGGATTCTGGTTCCTTCGGCTCGATTTGAATCGCGAGAAACGCGAGACTCAGTACCCCCAAGAGCTGCGAGCATGTTTTTGTCTTCTCTTGGTTGAAAAGGACGCGTTTAGTAGACAATTCCTGCCTTAACGAAACATAGACATCAGACCACACCATAGGCGAGCATGGCGTTCGCGACTTTGATAAATCCTGCCACATTAGCGCCCTTTACATAATCGATATAGCCGTCTTGGGTTCGCCCATACTCAACGCAACTACTATGTATGTCACCCATAGTCCGGCGCAATAAATCCTGTAATTCGTCCTCGTTCCAGGTGATCCTTGCGCTGTTCTGGCTCATCTCCAACCCTGATATTGCAACGCCACCCGCATTGGCTGCCTTACTGGGCGCGAACAGAGTTTTTGCTTCGATAAAATCATGAATGCCGCTTTGCTCTGTTGGCATGTTTGCACCTTCCGAAATCGCAATACAACCATTTGCAATTAGGGTCCTGGCGTCCGCCTGACTGATTTCGTTCTGGGTAGCGCAGGGCAGAGCTACATCCGCTTTGACACTCCATGGGCGCTCGCCCGCCACAAACTCTACGCCAAACTCGTTTGCGTATTCTTCTATGCGCCCCCTCCGAACGTTTTTTAGTTCCATTAGATATGCAAGGCGGTCATCATCTATGCCGTGGGGATCATGAATAAACCCGCTCGAATCTGACGCAGTTACGACTTTGCCGCCTAGTTGGTTAATTTTCTCGATGGCGTAGGTGGCAACATTGCCTGACCCCGAGACAAGACACGTCTTTCCTTCAAGATCATGTCCTGCCTGTTTCAACATGTCCTGCAACATGTAGACAGTGCCGTATCCTGTAGCCTCGGTGCGTATCGGGCTACCACCATATTCCCGGCCCTTCCCAGTCAAAGTACCAACAAATTTGTTGGTTAGTCGCTTCCATTGACCGAAGAGATAGCCAATTTCTCGCGCTCCAACTCCAATGTCGCCTGCAGGAACGTCGATGTCTTCTCCAACATGGCGATGTAGTTCAGTCATGAATGACTGGCAAAATCGCATAACTTCGTTGTCAGATTTTCCCTTTGGATTGAAATCTGAACCTCCCTTTCCTCCGCCCATAGGCAGCCCGGTCAAGCTATTCTTGAAGGTCTGCTCGAAAGCCAAGAATTTCAGGATGCTTTGGTTAACCGAGGGGTGAAAGCGCAAGCCGCCTTTGTATGGACCGATTGAATTATTGTTCTGAACACGATAGCCCCGGTTGATATGGATGTTTCCGTCATCGTCTTCCCAACAGACGCGGAACGAAATAATCCGATCGGGCTCTGCCATACGCTCCAGAATCCGCATCCTTACGTACTGATCTTTGTCAGAGATATATTCAAAGACATTTACCGCAACCTCATATACGGCCTGATGAAACTCAGTTTCGCCCGGGTTTCGGCGCTCAAGTACCGTCATGAATTCGCTAATGTCTGCCCGGTTTTTCAAGGCCAATGCCTTATCTCCTCTTCTGGTCACAGTTTGTAGGCTATGTCTAATGAATACGCGGCTCGTCTTGATAGAGGTCGCTGATCTAAGTCTATCGACCTCGCTGAACCTGAATTAGATTTGACAGGTTCGGCGTTCTGATCTGACTGTCCAGACCAAATGGCTTGTCCAGTCCTGTCACCTCAGAACCTTACGCAAGTCCGGCTCATATACAAAGGACCAATATTGCATATTGGGGAGTATGAGACCCATAGAGGTGATGGATCCTCATAATATGCTGTCAGTTTGTTATTGGTGCGGGCTTGAGGCCCGGATGAACAACCTATCGACAGATCACAGCTAGTGGTCCCAGTCGTTGGGATGCTCGGGCGTCGGCTTGCGTGCGTTGAACAGGTCATAGTTGACGACAGCGAGCAACAGGCCGTGGGTCCGTCGCGGATGAATGAAACCAGTTGTCACGCCGCGCTGTGCGCCATCCCAGCCGCCGCCGGTCGCAATGACCCGTTCCCGGATCGTCGGCATGTCATCCGTGTGCGCTGACGCCATGTAGATACCGCCAACCCCGTCTGTCTTCGCGAGAAAACGAGCTGCCGCCTTTTCCTGATCGAACGGGTCGAGGTATTCCAGGCTGTCCAAACCGCCGCCTTTTTTTTCGTCGTACCAGGTGATGGCTGCGTCGTAACCGAACACGTCGCTCTTGTAGTAGTTGGTGAACTTATCGTTGATGCCAAAGAGCTCACCAAAGAACGCGACACCCTCTTTGAGGTCCGGCACCGTGTAGGTGATCTGCCAGATCTTGTCCATCAGGCCAACACGTTCGCGCTCCACAACGGGGCTGACGATCACGCCCATCCCCCGCAGGTCATTGGGGTACACGACAAAGCGGTCGCCCTGCTGCGTCACCTTGACGCCCCGATCCTCCATCCGCGCGGCAACAGCTGCCGGGTCCGCTGATGCAAAGCCGCCCGCAAAGAGGCCGCGTTTGCCAGCCTGCAGGAAGTCAGCGGCCGGGCCCGGGCCTGTCGGCTCGTAGAGTTCGAGTTGATCGAAACCCCACTGCAGCGTGACGCGCCGGGCGCCCGCATCCGTGTCTTTCGTGTCATCGACAATGACGCTGTCGAACAGTGCGTTGAAACTGTTGGTCGCCTCGTCGGCGTTGGGCACGGCAAGCGCAACCCGATCGGTTTGATCCAGCATGAGCGAACCCTTTGTCAGGTTGAATCATCATCCTTGCTTCATCGTCAAAACGAAAGGTGCCGGAGGTGACGTCGGCAATCCTCCAAAGCTGCCGCTCGAGGTGCCAATACCCGCGTGAACTTCGCGCGGGCCCTAAGTACATCAGGTTTTCGACGACCGCGGCCAGGACCCAGGTCAGAGGCGGCAGGAGACCAAACAGAATTAGCTTCTGCAGGTGCGCTGCAATCGACCATTCCCAACGAGGTTCCAGGAACATCCGGTGAGTCAGGAGTTCCGCCGTGGTCGTGGGTGCGCCCAATCCCTGTTCGATGAGCGCTTTCGTCGCAGCCGCATCCCCTCGAATTGCCCTCGCGACCTGGTTCAAAGCGCCCGCTTTTTCTTCCCTGATGCGGTTATGCAGAATCCAGACCGGGTACGCGTACGGAAGGATAATGCAGGTCGCAATGGTCGACCCAAACACGAGAATCTGAATCAGAAAGGCGAGACCGTCCGTTGTCCGTTTCGTCTGCTAGCAACAACATCATGAGAAGAAAGCTGAACGCGGGAATGAATGCGCGGAGGAGCCTGACCCTCGCGTTTGCGACTGTCGCGTACTCACTCAGCAGGAGGAAATCGATCCTGATGTGACGCGAAACCTGGACGAGACGCTGGCCGAACCCTGGACACCCATACCCCACGGGACGACGATTCATTGCGACGAATCGAGAGAAGTCCTATAACGCATGGCCTCGCAATCGGCGTCCTGAAGCGCGGTCGGCCTGGACTCAGTCGGTGCGGATGGCCACACGGATATGTTCGTTCCGAGTCGCCACTTCGTCCGGGTGTTCCTCCATGAAACGAAAGCCCCAACGCGTGCGTGCATACGCGGCAGCCGCCCGCTCCAGGACCTCCGGCTGCAGGGTGTCCTCGACCTCGGCGCACACATGTCGCAGGTACGGCTGCAGCGCCTCGGGCAGCGCCTGAAACTCGTCCAGATTGATCGGCCTGCATACGGTGTCCATGACGCCGCCCGGTGCGTAGTCGTCAACGGCGAGCCACCACGGCGCCCAACGGTTGACGACAGCGACCCGCTTTGGGCCCAGGTTGTGCGCGGCCGACGCGTGCCAGGTGCGCGAGTCCTGGATGAAGACAGAGCCAGCCCTGGCCGTCACCTGGAGGTCGCCAGGGACAGGCGATGACACGCTGATGTCGTCGGCAGGTCCGCGCGGATTACGCGGATCGCGATGCGAGCCGGGAACGACGAAGGTACCCGCGGTGTCCTCATCGACATCGGACAGGTACCAGATCATGACGAGGCACATGGGCACGTCCGGGAACGGCTGGCGAATGCAGCCGACGTTCAGGCGCTCGTCGCCCGCGCCGTAAGCGGACAGGTCATGTGGCCAGTCGGTATGCCATCTGCGGGTGTCCTGACGGCCGTTGTTGCGTGCACTGCCGAAGCTCCCTGGCTTGATGGGGCGCAGATGGAGCTGCGCGATGCGCAGGTGGTCGTCGAGCAGCCGCTTGGCAATCGCGATCAGTGTCGGATGCGCCAGATGTTGCGCGTACCTGGGCAGCCAGATGATGTCGTTGGGGGTTTTGGGCGCAAGGCCCCGTCGGCGCACGGCGCGTAACTCGACTCCCGTCGGCAGTTCGCCGCTGAGTCCCGACTCGGGCGGCTCGCCGCGCGCCTCCGCGGCGTCCATCAGAGCGCGCACCGCCTGCTGATTCTCGGCGATGGTGATCTCGGCCGCCTCCGCTTCCTCGCGCAATGCCGGAACGTCTGCTTCGGGGATGACGTCGTCGATGACGGTGAAGCCATAGTGCGTCAGTGCTTTGCTGGCACGGGCAACACAGTCGGCTTCGGTTGCGGACGCCGCGTAGCTGCGCGTCGAGCGCAACTCGGCTGCGAGCGCAGCGGGGTCTTGGGTGCGCTGCGCGATTTCTCGTTCAACGAACGCGAGCCTTTGTTTGAGGTCCGCGGCAGTCGCCAACAAAGAATCGAGTGATGAGTCGTCCTGATCCATGGCCGTTACTTTGCCTTAAGCGGTCGCGCTTTTGTATACAGGTCGCGTAGACACGGGCATGGGTTGGCTGGCTGTTTCGAGCGTGTGGAACGAGAATTCCAGTCCCACAGGCAGCCGTGGCATTGAATTCGCGTTCCCTCAATCGCCAGCCACTCCCGGTCTGGCGGGCGTCAGCTACTGCACGGGGCCCAGATGGGTGTCGAGCCAGTTGCTGATCTCGCGCGCGTACGCGCGCCTCGGCAGCGGCCCGTTTCGCTCTGCGTCCAGCAGACCATCACGCAGCGGAACTCGGAGATGACCTGGTCGATGGTCTCCTCGAAGCTTCCCCCTGGCTTGATCGCACGGTCCCACCAGACTGACCAGCCTTCGGCATCGAGTACCTCGACGAGGGCCCGGACACGCTCCCTGTCGTTGCTCGAATAGCTGACGAATATGTCGTGCGGCATGCGCGACAGATGATCACCACGCATCGGCAATGGCTGCTCACCACTCAGGCATCCCTGCCAAGGTGGAATTACCAGGGTTGCTGCAGGAGACATCATCCAATCAACACAAAGAAGAACGGTCCTTGTTGTTCATGCTGCGAAAACAGGCAAGCCTGGGTAGTCGACGAAGGCTGCTCCTGGCCGTCAGGGCCAGGAGCGCCTCGAGAGGCGGCGTCTCGCTGACCGTACGGGGCTGGTGAGCGGTGTTGCTACCCGGATCGACTGGTAGGATTCCGGGGCCGACTGAGCCACGACTGCGTGCGGTGCTCAGGAATGAAGGAGTGTATGGGTGGCTCAATCGTATCAACCCGAGAGCAGACTGCCGGGTGTCCAATGGACGCGCGGCTTCGCCGCGCACCTGTCCATCCTGGTCTTAGTCGCCCAGTTCGGCATCGGCGCAGCACAGGCCCAGCTCTCAGAGCGGGCCCCGAACGCCTGCCGAAGTGATCCGACGGACGGCCCGGAGATGGTCGTCATCGAAGGCGGTCGTTTCCGGATGGGCTCGCGCGACGGTGACAGTGATGAGAAGCCGGTGCACAAGGTTGCGGTGCAGCCGTTTGCCCTCAGCCGTTGCGAAGTCACGGTGGCGGAGTTCTCCGTTTTTGTTCTCGACACGGGGTATGTCGCGAGAGCTGACAGCGGGAACTGTCGTGCGGTGAACGAAGCGGGCACCACCTTTGTCGACGGCGTGAACGCATCCTGGCGGAATCCGCGCTACCCCGAAGTCGCCCAGGTCGCAGCGATGCCGGTCGTCTGCGTGTCCTACGACGATGCGCTGGCTTATACCCAATGGCTCTCTGCGCGGACCGGGTTGCCTTACCGGCTCCCGACGGAGGCCGAGTGGGAATACGCCGCACGGGGTGGCACGACCACCGCACGCCACTGGGAGGTTGACCCGCGCGCAAGCCAGTGCGATTTTGCCAACGGCGCCGATCAGGACGCGAAGTCGCGGTTCACCAAGCGGAAGAGCGTCGAGTGTGCCGACGGTCATGTGGTCTCGGCCCCGGTAGGGACGTATCGTCCGAACCCGTTTGGCCTGTACGACATGCTGGGCAATGTCTGGGAGTGGACGGCAGACTGCTGGCACGGGTCGTACGACGACGCGCCGATCGACGCCACCGGCTCAGCCAGACCGGCAAGCGTGCGGCCGGATGCGGGCGCCTGTTCGCGGCGCGTGGTGCGCGGCGGCTCCTGGTTCTACGGACCCATGGGCCTGCGGTCTGCCAAGCGAAGCAAGGACGAGCCCACAAGAACGTACAACAGCGTTGGATTTCGTGTTGCCAGGACGCACTGACCGGATGTGCTTTTCGCTTTGCCACGTAGCCATGGTGTCTCGCTTGTTTTCTCGCCGCGCGGGCGACCCGTGGTGGCTGGCCGGAGTGCTGCTTTTGGTGCTCCTGGCCAGCGGCTGTGCTGCGCCTGATGTGGACCAGGCGCCCGGTGCGGGCAACGTTGGCGAAAACGACCTTCCACCCGGCATAGACGCCGGCACCTACTCCATGAAGCGTGACGTTGCGGGCGAACGTTTCATCCTCGAAGCTGGCTCGGATCTCTATCGTGAGCACTGCGCCGTCTGCCACGGCGAACGTATGGAGGGGGCAGCCCAAGGCACGCCACTGATTGGAGGCGCACTCGCCCACGGCGCGTCCATTGACGAGTTGGTGACAAGCATCAGCAACGGCTTCGCGGAGCGCGGCATGCCGGCCTGGTCCGCGACCATGAGTGCCGATCAGATCAAGACCCTGGCGCTCTGGATTGCCGAGACGCGGGAAGGGTTGCTCTACTCGGAGTTCAACTACACAGACGAGCTCACCCTGCCAACGGGCACGATCCGAACCAGTGCGTACGACCTTGAGATCGAGTTGCTGACCGCAGGTCTCGACCCTCTGCCCTACTCCCTCGCGGTGCTGCCGGACGGTCGGGTGTTGGTCACGGAAAAGATGCACGGCCTCCGGCTCATCTCGCCGGAGGGAGCGCTCTCGGCACTTATTGAAGGTACACCGGCGGTCTACGCCGACGGCCAGATCAGCCTGGGTGGGGTCGAGGAGGGCCTCGGCTGGCTGCTGGATGTCGCCCCGCACCCGCGCTACGAGGAGAACCGCTGGATTTACCTCGCCTACACCGAGCGCTGTCAGGACTGCAACGAGGTCAGTCGGGTCTCGGGGCGCCCGGTTTCCATGGTCAAGCTCATCCGTGGCCGGATCGAGAACGAGGGCTGGGTCGACGAGGAAGTCATCTGGCAGCCGCCGCTTGAAACCTACTCGGTCTCGAGCGACATGATCGCCGGTGGCCGAATCGCGTTCGACCCGGACGGTTACGTGTTCGTGAGTGTGGGCTACAAGAGCGACAACGGGATCCAGGACCTCGCCTCGCCGCACGGCAAGATCCACCGGTTCGGGGACGATGGCCGAATCCCCGCCGACAATCCCTTCGTCGATGTGCCCGGCGCGGTGGGGAGCATCTGGAGCTATGGCCACAGGACCCCGCAGGGCCTCGAGTTCGACCCGCGCACTAATCGCGTGTGGAGCACTGAGCACGGGCCCCGGGGCGGCGACGAGGTGAATCTGCTGCTGCCCGGACGCAATTACGGCTGGCCCCTCTTCTCGAAAGGACAGAACTACGATGGCACTGTGGTCAACTGGGATGGACGTCGCGGCACCGGGGTTGCGCTCGAAGATGTCGAGCAACCTGTGGTGGATCTCACGCCGTCGGTGGCCGTGTCGGCATTCGTTGTCTACGAAGGTGCCGCGTTTCCCGCCTGGCGTGGGGATCTGCTGGTCGGCTCGCTCAAGGCGGCGGACCTCATCCGGCTGCGGATTGAGGATGGCCGGCTGATCGAGCGGGAGATCGTGATCGAGGACCTGACGCGGATCAGAGACGTCGAGATCGGCCCGGCTGGCGAGTTGTACCTTTTGCTCGAGCACGCCTCCGGCGGTCAGGTCGTTCGGGTATCGGTCTCGGATTCGCAACGCTCGGGTTGAATCACGGGAGCACCGACGGTGCCCGGCTCCATCGCGGTTTCGGTCCGATCGGCCGCCCGTCACGCGGCCTGTGGCAACGTCCGCGATCCGGCCAATGGAAGACATCGAGGATGGCTGGGTGCGTCAAGGCTTGTTTGACATCAATTGATGTCTGGGGTCTGCTCGGAGTGAAACGAATCCGGAGGGCGACATGTCCACCCCCAAGCCAACAGGCGAGTCCGAACACCAGATCGCCCCACAGATGGCGGTTGTCGCGAGAGCGCGCGCGCCGGGCGCATCCGATCACACCGGCCAGGTCGAGGCGATTCGCGCCCAGGACGACGGCCTCGTGGCTGGCCAGTTGGGCACCATCTACTACAAGCCGGTGACGGTTTGCGGGATCGATCTCAAGCTCGAACCTGTACAGCCATCGATCGGCACCATCGTGCACGGCATCGATCTCGCCAAGGATCTCGAGGACCCCGAGGTCGTCAGCTTCCTTCGCGATCTGTGGCTCGAACGCCGCGTCATCATGTTCCGCGACCAGGGGCACCTGACACGGCAGGAGATGGTCAACTATGCCCAGAAGTTCGGTGTGATCGGGGCGCACCACGGCGAGCGCGATCACGTGCCGGATCTGCCGACGAGCGTCCCCGGATTCCCCGACATGCTGATCATTGCATCGGGCGAGAAACGTGCCGGCGCGGCGTCTGGCTGGCACAGCGACGCAACGTGGTCGACCCGTCCGCCGATGGGTTCGGTGCTCATGTGTCGGGAGGCGCCACCGGTTGGCGGCGACACGAGCTTCTGTGACGCCTACAGCATGTGGAACGGGCTGCCTGAGGATACCCGCGCGAAGATCGAGCACTTGAAGGCGGTTCACGTGGGCTCTCCTCACCACGCAATGGACGGCAAACGCCCGAGTGCCGTGCATCCGGTCCCGCGGACCCATCCGGAGACCGGCCGTACGACGCTATTCATGCCGCGTTCGTTCGTGAAGCAGTTCGACGAGGGGCACGGCCTGGACGATGACGAGGCCAAATCGCTGCTTACTGAACTGTTCGACCAGGCGGGTCAGCCTGAGTACACGTGCAGGTTCCGTTGGGAAGCGGGGTCGCTCGCGATGTGGGACAACCGCGCCGTGCAGCACCGGGCGACCGCCGATTTCTGGCCGCACAGGCGGTCGATGGAGCGCCTGACCATTCTCGACTACGAGCAGGATCGTCGGGCGCCGTACTACCGTCCAGAGTAGGTCCGGGTCGCTGCGAGTGCGGTGCAAAGACGTCGTGTGGCGGACGAGTTGCAATGGGCGCCTCTAGGCACTTTGGCGCCGCTGTGGCACGATGGGGGGCTTTCATTATTCAGCCACGGTAACCCCGCATGAGCCAGGTCGAAGACACCCGGGACGACGCCCCGACCGCGTATGTGCCTCCTTATGAGCTGACGAAAGGTCAGCCAGCTCCGATTGCTGCCCACGGGGGCAGGTCCTACATGTACTTCGATGAGGATGGCGACGCCGGGACGGCAAAGGCCGAAAAAGACGCCTTCGAACTGATCAAGAAAGGCAACGGCCATGCGTTGACGGAAAAGATGAAGAACGCGCCGGACGGACCGATCGAAACGAAGTGGGGTGTTGGCTTCAAGACGCAGGAAGAGTGCCTGCAGTACATCAGGGACAACAACATCCAGGCGCCCGACGGCGGCGTGGCGCTGCCGCTGCGCTACACGATCCACGAGGAGCCCTCCTACTCGATCGTGTCGTCGAACGCGCTGTGGGAAGACCCCGCGCGCCAGGACGACGCTGATCTGCTTCGCCGCGAAGAGCGGGAGACGGGCGCCCGCAACCTCTTTTTCCCACAGGTACTGCGTGACGCGCGCCGCATCGGTGAGTACCACCCGGGACTCGACCCCCGTACGCCCGAGTGTATGGACAAGCTGGGTGTATCGCTCGCGCACCTCGAGTCCGAGTGCCAGAACTTCTACGACGCTCACGAAGTTGAGCGTGTCTTTTATCCGGAGATCGAAAAGCTCCTGCTCGAGTTCTTCCCCGGTGCGACCGACGCACTCGTCTACAACCACGACGTGTTCGACAAGGACTACCAGGGTGACCGGACCGAAAACCAGGATGCGAAGATTCCGGGCGTCAACGCCGGCTACGCGTATATCGTGCACAACGACCTGAACGACAACAGCGGGCGCGTGCGCTGCCGCGAACTCCTGACGAAGAATCTCCGGAACTTCGGCCGCGAGGTGCACTACACCGAGGCCGAAGCGGACGAGAAGATGTCGCGCCGGTTCATGTCGATCAACCTCGCGAAGCCCATGGAGACGGTCGAGCAGAATCCGTTCGTGCTGTGCGCGTGGCCGTCCTTTGCGGACCAGCCCTACATCACGAACTACCGGATCTACGACGACCGCGTGGGCGAGACGACGCGCTTCACGCACCGCAAGGATCACGAGTGGTACTGGTTCCCGCAGCAGACGAAAACCGAAGTCTCGATGCTGAAGTGTTATGACTCGATCACGGACGGCTCGGTGTCGCGGTGGTCGTTCCATTCCGCGTGTGTCGACCCGACTGCGCCGGAAGATGCGCGCTGCCGTAAGAACGTGGTGGTGCGTTCGTACGTCTTCTTCTAGGAAACGCTGCGCCGATCGAGATGGCCCGGCGAGCGCCCGCTCCCCGGGCCTCTTTCGTTCTGGTCGAACGGGTACTGGAACACCTGGTGCGCGACGTCGCCAAACCCCTTCAACTGGCACGCACCGATGTGCTGGCACGTGGCCCGGTTGGTCAGCGTAAGTGTTCGCTTCATGTCTTCCGACAGGATGCAGCGGTTGCGTGCACGCAGGCTCTCGAACTGCTCGCCGCGCTCCTCGATGTTGCCCGCCTGTACTTTCTCGATCCGCGCCGCCCGGTTGATCGCGATGCCGAGGCGATCCCGGTCGGCAGTTTCGGTGGTGGCGCCCGCGTCGAGGGTCACCCGCAGGTCGAAGTCGAACTGAGCCCCTTTTGCGTTCTGAAACCTGAGAACCCGCTCGGCCGACTCGAACGCCGACCCGGGATTCTCGTACACGAGCAGGAATCCGTCCCCGGTGTTCTTGATCATCAGCAGCTTGTCGCGGTGTTTGCGTAACAGTTCGATCCGCAGGTGCTGGGTGATGGTGCCGACCTGCTCTGGCGTCTTCTCCGTCGAATCGCACAGGTCGACCAACAGCACACCGTGGGTATTGGCCCGCGTGGCTGACGCCGTATCGTCGGGCTCGGGGGCGTCGATCAGTTGCCCGTTCGCGTCATGCGGACTGATCGCCAGCATGAACTCGCCGCCGAAGAGCAGGTGAATCCGGTGCGCGATGGCAGCGGACTCGTGCTTCAGCAGGTGATCATCAATGATGTGCAGTTCGCCGTCGACGGCGTCAATGGTGCAGTGACGGCGCGAGACAAAGGCCGACGTGACCACGAGGTTGCGGTCTTTGGCGCGCCCGATCGTAAACGGCAGTTGATCGCTCATGATGTTGAGCGCGTAGCCGTTGTCGAACTCGATCCTGGCCAGTTTGACCGCGGGCGAGTCCTTGCCGAACGAAAACCAGCCGTTGCTCATGGTGTCGGAACCCCGCCTCGGCAAAGCGGAGCTCTTCTGGAGCGGTTCGTCATGGGATGCGCGACCCGGTAAACGTGCAATGTAGTGCGGTGCCGGGGAGCGCCGGGGTCACTCACCCCCGGCCGATGAACGGCATCGACGACGCCATGACCGTCATGAACTGCACGTTCGCGTCCAGCGGCAGACTTGCCATGTACACGACCGCACGGGCGACGTTGTCGACGTCCATCGTCGGCTCGGGCTTCATGGTTCCGTCGGCTTGAGGGACGCCGCCACCCATGCGCGCGGTCATCTCCGTGTGTGCGTTGCCGATGTCGATCTGGCCACACGCGATGTTGTACTTGCGGCCGTCGAGCGAGGTGGAGCGGGTCAGACCCGTGACGGCGTGTTTGGTCGAGGTGTACGGCGCGGAGTTTGGCCTTGGGACCTGCGCTGAGATCGAGCCGTTGTTGATGATGCGACCGCCCATGGGGTCCTGGTCCTTCATGACCCGGAACGCTTCCTGAGTGCAGTAAAAGGACCCGGACAGGTTGATGTCGACGACGGTCCGCCATTGCTCGACGGTGAGTTCTTCGAGCGGCACCCCGGGCGCACCAAGCCCCGCATTGTTGAATACGAGGTCGACCCGACCAAACCTGTCGACCGCTGCTGCGAACAGGGCGCTCACCGAGGCCGGGTCCGCGACGTCCGTGGGCACGCCAAGCGTCCTGTCTGCTGCGTCAGCTTCAGCGATGACCTCATCGAGGCGCTCGGCGCGACGCCCGGCGAGAACGACCGACCAGCCGTCGTTCAACAGCGCCAGGGTCGAAAACTTGCCGATTCCGCTGCCCGCTCCGGTGATGACCGCAACCCTGTCTGCCATGCTCGTTCCTTCTCGCTCGTGGGGCCGGTACTATCGCGTAACTCCATGGCGGACTCAAACACATGGGGTTGCGCCGGCAGTTCGGCGCGCGGCCAAACAGCATCAACAGGCAAGGACTCGAACATGGATCTGCCACGACTGGATCTCGCCAATGCGGGGCGCACGCTGCCTGAGAATGCGGAGCTGATGGCGGCCGGTGCTGCTGCCGGCTGGCGCGGGGCATGGGTCTCGGAGACGAACGGCAACGAGGCGGTTGCGATGGCAACCGCGGTGGCATCCGCGATGCCCTCGGGGCGCGTTGGCTCGGCGATTGTGCCGGTTCAAACGCGGGACCCGTTGCTGCTCGCGATGGCCTCCGCTTCCATCGATCAGGTCAGTCCGGAAGGCTTTGTGCTGGGCCTCGGCGTGAGCACGCCGATCATCGTGGAGGACTGGCATGCGTCTCCCTGGGGAGACTCGCCCCTCGGGCTGACGCGTGAAGCCGTGACGCTCTGCAAGGCGTTCCTGGCGGGCGAACGTGTCACCAGCGAAACGGGGCGCTGGCAGTACCGGCGTGCGCAGCTTTCGACGCCGCCGAAGCGGCCAGTACCCGTCTACATCGCCGCACTCAATGACAGCATGCTGCAGTTGGCGGGGGAAGTGGCGGACGGCGTCATCCTGAACTTCGTGTCGGTAGCCGACGTCGCGCATGCGCGCGCCCAGGTGGAGATCGGCGCGGAGCGGGCAGGGCGCAGTCTCGACGATTTCGAACTGATGGTGTATTTCCGGGCGACGGTCACCAACGACTACGCTGAGGTGCGGAAACGCTACCAGAGTGAGCTCTTCACCTACGTCATGGCTCCGGTGTACCAGGACATGTTTGCACGCGAGGGGTACCGGGAAGACTGCCTTGCCGCAGGCGATCTCTGGAAGCAGAAGCGGCGCGATGAAGCCCTCGACGCTGTGCCGGAGAAACTGATCCGCGACCGAACGCTGATCGGAGGAGCCGGTGAGATCGCCGAACGCCTCGCCGCGTACGGGGAGGTCGGAATGGACAGCGCAATGGTGTTCTCGGTCGCCGTTCCCGATCGGGACTTTGCGGTCGACACGCGCAGGACCATCGACGCGATGGCGCCACCAGTGCTGGCTAAAATCTGAATGAGGACAGGCGCGACAGCATGCGCCAAAACAAGGAGAAACAAGATGGGACTTGTCGAGACCGAAACGCAGGGCCAGGTGTTCATCGTCAGGATGAACCGTGCGGAACGGCTGAACGCGCTGGGGAATGCCATTCGCAAGGAGCTTGCGGAGGCTTGGTGTGCGTTCCGGGATACGGATGACCTCGAAGTGGCCGTGTTTACCGGCACCGGCCGCGCGTTCTGCGCCGGCGAAGACATGAAAGAGTCCCTGGAGCGCGGTGCGCCGGGCCTGTCGGACATCGGCGAAGACCCGTTCATGGACAGCACACTCCCCAAACCGGTGATCTGCGCAATCAACGGCTACGCCATGGGCGGTGGCTTCATGCTCGTTGAGCGCACGGACCTGCGGGTGGCAGTACCGAATGCGGTATTCGAGGTCTCCGAGGCCAAGCGCTGGCTGCTTGGCGGCTACAATCACGGCTTCTTCGCGAACCTCCCGCATCCCATTGCGACTGAGATGGCGCTCGGTTTCCGCCAGACGGCCGAGCGACTGCACCAGGTTGGATTCCTGAACAGGCTCGCGGAGCCGGACGAACTGATCCCGACCGCGATCGGGATGGCGGAACATCTGCTGACGTTGCCGCCCGCGTCACGGGTCAACACAATCCACATGATGCGCAACATGCAGCCGCGTGTGGCGCCGAATCTCGAACGGCTCGCGGCGCAACTGAAGGATCACGGCCACAAGCCCGATCTGATGGAATCGCGGTCCGCGTTTGCCGAGAAAAGGACACCCAACTTCAAAGGCTGGGACGATCCGGAAGACCGGCATCGGCTGCCTCAGCTGGAGGACTGATCTGACCTGAGGCCGGGCCTGAACGATGCGATCGGACGATGTCGAAGCAGTACTGGAGACACTGGTCTCGCTGCGCGAGGCGCAGTCCGCGCACGATGTGGATGCCGTGCTCGCCGCCTATGCGATCGACGGTTACGCAAATCTGGCCGGTTTGCGCGCGTACAACGAGCAGTTGATGGAGGCGGATGCCTTCAGGGGGCGCGAGGTGGACCTCGCCCATGCGGAGTGCTTTCTCTTCCGTGACACCGCGCTGGTGCGGCCGGTGTTGTATCGGACTTCAGGCAGGACGCGGAGCTTCTCCTATCATTTCAAACGCTCGGAGCAGGGCTGGCGCACTATCGACAACAACCGGTCTTTCGTGCCGGGTCGGGCGATCTGCACTGAGCGCATGCCCGCGACCGCGGGACGGGTCGTCGAACACCGGGGCGTGCTCTGGACCGCAGGCGCGGTCCTTTTACGAGGCGTCGGTGCAGCGGGCGAGCGGTCGGCCCTGACAGGGCCCTGCACAAAAGCGGGCAGGGCGGTCAGTCCCGCAGCATCACCATGGGCACCTGGCCGCCCGGCACGGCGTCGGCCATCAGCCATATGAGTCCTACGAACGCGGCGATGGTGGCGGCGTACCACGCACCGGATACCGACATGCCGTAGCCGTCCATTGGCAGTGTTTGGTCGTTCAGCATTTGCTGGCGTGACCCGAGGAGGTCGATGACCCCGAATACGAGAAAGAAGCTCAGCAGCCACAATCCGGCCCACGCCGTCGTAGCGAAGGCAACCGCGGAGATCACCAGCAGGAAGGGCGTCGTGATGTTCGGATTGGCGGACCATGCGATGGCCTTCAAGACGCGTCCACCGTCGAGCGGGTAGATGGGCAGCAGGTTGAAAAGATTGATCAACGCGCCGAACGTTGCGACCTGGCCAAGGATCTCGATGTTTGTGAGCCACCAGGCAATCAGGGCAGCGACGCACATGATGAGTCCGTAGACGGGACCGAGAATCGCGATGTAGACCTCCTGCCAGTGGGTCCGGGCACGGTCCCCCACAGCAGCGCCGCCGAAGAAGGGGATGAGGTAGATGCCTTTGGTGGCGATCCCGAAGCGTTTCATCGCGCGGATATGGCCGTATTCGTGGAAGACGAGGATCGAGATGATCATCGCGGCGAATCGCCAGTCGAAGAGCAGGCTCCATCCGGCGAACGCCGAGCCCGCAAGGGCCACTTTGACCGCACCGGCGCTCTTGAACAGCTTGAACCCCGCGCCGCCGACGGCAAGCGCGCGTGATGTGCGGGAGGGTGCGGGGAGATTCTCGGGCCTCGCCCCGGGAATACGCGGGAAGTGGTTAATAAATGCCTCCTCACCGCGTGCGAGGACGCCGGCGGGACTGCGCAGGGCCCAGATGGCGCTCGCGTGTTCCGGCTGCAATTGGAACGCAAAGTGAACGTCCCCGGTGTCGGGTAGATTGAATACATGCTCGCCGTGGCTGTACAGGTTGCGGGTCGCCGAGACGACCTCGTCGTCGACGACGATCTGTTCGAGGCCCGCGGCGTTGCCCGCGACCGCGATGGTGTGGCCGTCGTAGCCGACGCTGAAGAGAACGTGTTCATTGTGCGCGTCCACGCCGTGATCGTAGCAGTCGACAGAGCTTCGTTGTGGGTGTCCAAGCTTTGGTTTCTACGCCTGGACGTTGGGTGTCCACGCCTGGACGTTGGGTGTCCACGCCGTGGCTTAGTGGCTGTGACGCCGGAACCGGAGGTGGCGGTGGGAGTCGTCAGGCCGGTGTGCG
>PBVL01000148.1 GCA_002728675.1 Gammaproteobacteria bacterium | reverse complement strand
GCTCGACAACGCCAGCCGCCTCCGCCACGCGTCGCGCAGCCGCGAGCTCGCTCGCATGGCGTTGCCCGTAGGCAAAACTCATGGCGTGCAAGCGATAGCCCGCCTCGCCCGCAATTGCGAGCACCGTGGCGGAGTCGAGACCGCCCGACAGCAATACGACCGCGTTCCGCTCAGACACCGGGGCGGTCACCCCAGATGATCTTGTGCAGCTGCAGTTGCAGGCGCACATCGACGCCGTCGGCAAGCACCCACGCTGCCAGCTCGGCCGGATCGAGCTCGCCGACCGCGGGAGACAGCAACACGTCGCTGACCCGTGCAGTGAGGTTCAACTCGTCAATCTTGAGACGGGCCCAGTCGTAGTCGGCACGATCGCAGACGACGAACTTGATCTGATCGTGAGGCGTCAGGAGGGCCACGTTGGTGTAGTCGTTGCGCCCGCACTCGCCGGAAGCCGGCGTCTTGAGATCGAGCACTTTCGAAACCCGGACGTCGACGCCAGCCACAGAGAGTGCCCCGCTCGTCTCGAGCGAGACGTCGAAGCCTGCGTCACAGAGCTCCTTGAGGAGCGTGAGGCAATCCGGTTGGGCAAGCGGCTCGCCGCCCGTCACCGTCACGTACCGGGCGCCGTGGCGACGGACTGTCGCCAGAATTGCATCGACCGACATGACCTCGCCGCCGTTGAAGGCATAGGCCGTATCGCAGTACCGGCAGCGCAGCGGACACCCCGTCAGGCGGACAAAGGTCGTGGGGCGGCCCGCCGTGCGGGCTTCGCCCTGAAGCGAATGGAAAATTTCGGTGACCCGCAGGCTCACCGCCGCTGCCGATGGAGCGTTTGCCATCGTTCAGCCCGCGCGCCCGCAGTCCACCTTGTCCCGCAAGTAGGCTTCAGCCAGCTTGCCGACCGACTTGCCGGGATTATCCGCAATCACGCCCTGCAGCGTCTCGACGGCCCGCGTGCAGTCACCCATGAGGTGATAAACCTTACCCAGCTTGAACGCGGCCGCCGGCACCTTGCTGTGCTCCGGGAAGAACCGGATGACCTGGGCGAGCGCCTGACGCGCCTGTTCGAAGTTGGGCTCCGGCATTGCGGCGTACACCTCACCAAGCCAGTAGTACGCATTCGGCACAAGCTCACCTTCCGGATACTGTGCGATGACGGCCTCGAGTTGGGTGATCGCCACGTCGTACTGCCGGTTCCTGATGAGTTCGAGTGCCGTGTCGTAGAGGGATTGCTCCGACGACTCGCCGGGAACCGCCGGGCGGCGCTCGGGGTCGGTCGGCGCCGCGTCGGGTGTCTCAGGGGTGGGGGAGGCACCCGGGAACCCGACGCTGCCTGCGGGCGCGCCCGAACGGGACTCCAGGCTCTCGCGCAGCGCCTGGAAACGACTGTCGAGTTCCAGGTAGCGATCGTCTGACAGGCGCCTGGTCATGTCGACGGCGTACTTGAGCTCTTCGATCAGCCCGCGCAGGTCCGAGAACTCCCGCTGCAACAGCTGGATCTGGTACTCCTCTTCCAGTCCTGACGCGTCGGGCACGACCGGCTGCTGGAACGGTATCTCGCTGTCGAGTGACTGCACCGTGTTCGTCGGGACCCGCCCGGTTCCGGGGGTGACGCCGGTTGCCTGCGCCGGCCCGTCCGCGTCAGTCAAGGACTCAACGACGACCAGGTTGTCTTGGGCGGCCCCAAAGGCAGGCAGTAGCGCCAGCAACAGCGTCGCGATCAGCGCGGCGCACCGCGGCGCTGCATGGCTCTTTGCAACTTCAGTGTTCTGCATCACTTTCTCCGTTTCCGCTGGCGGTGCAGGAACGACAAAAGGCGTGCCGCCAATGCCTTTTCAGACACAACGCCACGCCTTTCGTTCGGATTGCCGCATGCGGCAACCCGGATTCATCAACGGTAGACGATCTCCACCCGACGATTGAGCGCGTAGGAACGCTCGTCCTTGCCTGCCCGCACCGGCTTCTCTTCGCCGAAGCTGATCACCTCGATCTGCGATCGAGAGGCGCCCTGACGGACAAGGTATCCACGAATCGCGTTCGCGCGCCGCTCGCCCAGCGCGAGGTTGTATTCACGGGTGCCACGCTCGTCTGCGTGACCTTCGAGGCGAATCCGCATACGGGGGTTGCTACCCAGGAACTGGGCGTGCTTGTTCAGTTCCGCGTGACCCTGGCGCTTCACAATCGCCTGGTCGAAATCGAAGTAGAACAACCCCTGCAGCTCCTCGGTGCGGTTCGAATCCGGCAGCGGGAGAATCAGCACGCGGCGGTCGCCGCCCGCAGACGTACCAATTTCGGGTACAGCGCGGACGGGTTCCGGAGTCGGCTCGGGCGTTCCGCGACGGGTATCGGTATCGGGCACCTCCGCGGCTACAGCACCAGACTCGCCTTCGCCCTCACCGGTGTCCTGACTTCCACAGCCCACCAGCAGCAGCACTGCCAGCCCAGCCAAAAACAGCTCGCGAGTTTTTCTTATGCCCATGCTGACTCCTGTTGCGCCCTGCTTGCGAAGAGCGAATTAAACCACAAATGACTACAGACGATACCCATGTTCGGGCGCCGAGCTGCTCTTGTTTGACCGGAACTGACGATGACGATTATTCGACTGGCACGAATGCCTTCCGCTTGCGGGGCGACCATGCTGGCTCGCGGACGTCGCCTTCACTGGACGGAAGATTGAACTTCACCTTCGCATCGATCGACACGGCAGCGAGAATACCTTGACCGTCTACTTGAGTCGCGTAAATTAGCATACTTCCATTGGGCGCGATACTTGGCGACTCGTCCAGCGAGGTCTCTGTCAGCACGGAAAGACGCCCCCGCACCAGGTCCAGCAACGCGATATGAAAGACCCCCTCGCGGCGGTGCACCATGACCAAGGAATTGCCGTCCGGCAACACACTCGCCTTGGCGTTGTAGTCCCCTTCGAAGGTCAGCCGTTCGATCTGAAGATTGGAGAGATTGATCTGATAGATCTGCGGTTTGCCGCCTCGGTTCGAGGTAAAGATGATCGAACTGCCGTCCGGCGTCCACGACGGCTCCGTGTCGATGCCGTAATGGCGGGTGATCTGCCGCAGATGGCGGTTGACCAGATTCATCACGTAGATTTCGGGATCGCCGTCCCGCGAGAGCACCATCGCAAGGTGTTTGCCGTCGGGAGAGAACGCCGGCGCGCCGTTCAACCCGGCAAAGTTCGTCAACTGCTGCTTCTTACCCGTCGTGAGGTCCGCCAGGTAGATCGCCGGGCGCCGGTCCTTCTCGAAGGAGACATAGGCGATTCGCTCACCATCGGGCGCCCAGGTTGCGGACAGAATCGGCTCGTCCGACCGCAGAATCGTCTCGACCCTGTGGCCATCGGCGTCCGCGATGTTCAGCCGATACTCACGGTTCGTGAGGTCACCCACCGCCGTGATGTACATGATCCGGGTGGAGAACGCGCCCTTGATGCCCGTCAGTTCTTCATAGACGACATCGCTCACGTGGTGGGCCATGTCCCTCAGCTCACCCGGGTAGCCCTCGATCGTCTGGCGCACGACGACAGACTGACGATAGACGTTATAGAGCTCGAACGTCAGCCGGATCCGACCGTCCCGGACTGACATCTCGCCCAGCACCAGGTATTCGACGCGCAGCAGTTCCCAGTCCCTGAAGAACACCTCGTCGCCCGGCGCCGGGAGGCTCAGCATCTGCTCGACGGGCAGACTGCTGAATCGACCGGAAAGCCTGAGATCGGTCGCAACGATGTCCCGCGGGTCCTCGCTCAGCCGGCCGCGTCCGTTCCAGGCGAAAGGCACGACACCGACGCTGACGGTCTTGTCGAGGGTCTCGGTGATGACAATCTGCAGTTGTCCCTGGGCAGGCAGCATCGCAAAGGCTGCCGTTACGGCGAGTACGGTCGCGCACGCCACCCGCTGCGGGACTGCGACAATCGATGCAAGACGGCCTGCGGCGACCGCCGCTGTTCCTGGAGTCACGATTACAGCCTCAGGTTCTCGGGGCGGAAGAGTACCGTGAATTCGCGGAAATTCCGTTCGAACTGTCTGGACTCAGACGGAACGTCGAATCTGCCCGCCTTGCGGACGGCCAGGATGGCCGAGCGATCGAATGCGTCATTCCCGCTGGTCTCTTCGAGGGTCACGTTGACGACTTCCCCCGTGGGTACGAGATACACACGCAACAGCGCCTGCATGCCGTTTCTGGCGCTCGGCGGGCTGGCCCAGTTCTGACCGATGTCGCGTTTGATCTGTGCGGCATAGGCCTGCGCCTTCTCATCGTCGGTGACCGCCCTCCGGTATTCCTGCTCTTCGAGAATCGCGAGCGCGAGGCTCTGCTCCATGCGCAGGCGTTCCTCGTCGGACACCGCTTCGGCCGGCTCCGGTTCGGGCTCGGCCTCGACGGGAGCCGGCGCATGCTCCTGCATCACGACAGGTTCGGGTTTCGGCGCCGGCCGGGGCGCCTCCGGTTTCTCCGGCCGGGGAATGACCCTGGGCTTCGTCTGCGCGCGCCGGGCCCGCTCCGCGGCCTTGCGGCGGGCCTCTTCCCGGGCGCGCGCCCGGTGCGGGTTCTCACTGACCATCGCGACGTAGATGTAGAGCCGGTCGTCGGGAACCTGTGCCGCTGCCGCGGGCGCATCACCCCAGGTCATGAGCAGCACCCCGATGATGACGACGTGCAGCACGACCGCGAGCGCAACGGACAATCCATTGACCAGCTTCGCGTTCATTCGCCGGGCGGCTCGGTAATCAGACCCACGTTGGTGGCCCCTGCGTTCTGCAGCACGTTCATCAGGTTGACCACCACGCCATAGGAAAGGTTCCTGTCACCTTCGACGAGTACCTGAATCCCGGGGTTGGCCGCGAGTATGCGCTTGGTTCGCTCACCCACCATGGACAGGGCAACCGGCTCCTCTGCCTCACCGACATTCATGAAGTACATGCCGTCGACGTCAACGGTCACCACCAGCACCACTTCGTCTTCGGGCACGTCGACGGTCGGGCTGTTCGCCTCCGGCAGATCCACGCGGATCCCCTGCGTCATCATCGGGGCGGTCACCATGAAAATCACGAGCAGCACGAGCATGACGTCGATGTACGGAACGACGTTGATCTCGGACATGGATCGGCGTCGGGCGGCTTTAGCCAATGTTCTCTCCGCTGTCCCGGATGACCCGGGCAATCACTCGGTGGCCTCGAGGTTTGCTCCCTGATCCGCGTGAATCGCTCGATACAGGATACTGCTGAACTCGTCGGTGAAGACCTCGAAGCGGTTGACGATGACCTCGATCTGCGCGGAGTAGCGGTTGTAGGCGATCACCGCGGGGATGGCCGCGAACAGACCGATCGCCGTTGCAATCAGAGCGTCGGCAATGTGCGGCGCCACGATCGAAATCGTCGCCTGCTCCACGGTCGCCAGCGCCCTGAACGAGTTCATGATTCCCCAGACCGTGCCAAAGAGTCCTATGTACGGGCTCGTCGAGCCGACAGTCGCGAGGAATGGCAGGCTGGTCTCCAGGTTCTGTTCTTCGCGCGAACTGGCGACGCGCATCGCGCGCTGCACGTTCTGCATCACGGCTTCAGGGTCACGGGCCGCCTGCTGCCGCAGTCTCGAGAATTCCTTGAAGCCCGCCTCGAAGATACTCTCCACGCCAACGATGGTGCGCTCGGAGTCGACGGTCTCCGTGTAAATCTGGCCCAGATCCTTGCCCGACCAGAACTCGGTTTCGAACGCCGTCGCCTCCCGCAGGACCATCTGCAGATTGAAGTAACGCTGGAAGATCATCACCCATGACGCCATCGACGCCAGAATCAGTGCGGCCATGACCGCCTGCACAACGGGCGACGCATTGAGCATCAACTCCAGAATCGACATTTCTTCGTGCACTGCGCGCAGTTCTCCCTATGTGCGGACCGCTAGGCGGACCCCGTGTCCTCCGGTTCACCCGGCTCAAACAGGTCACCCATGGCCCCTTCCCTGCCGGGCGGGAGCGAGGCATACCCGAAATGTTCGTAGGCGCGACGTGTCGCCACGCGGCCGCGCGGCGTTCGCATCACGTAGCCCTGCTGGATCAGGTAGGGCTCGAAGACGTCCTCCAGCGTATCCCGCTCTTCGCCCACCGCGGCCGCCAGGCTGTCGATGCCAACAGGCCCGCCGTCGAACTTCTCGATCATCGTCGTCAGCAGTCGGCGGTCCATGTGGTCGAAGCCGTTCGCGTCGACCTGAAACAGATTCAGCGCTTCGTCCGCGCTTTGCTCCGTGATGTATCCGTTGCCGCGTACCTGAACATAGTCACGAACCTGACGCAGAAGCCGGTTCGCAATCCTCGGCGTGCCGCGGGACCGGCGTCCAATGGTGAAGGCGCCAGGCTCATCGCACGGTATCTCGATCAGGTCCGCCGCGCGCAGGACAATGGCGGCCAGGTCCTCGACGGAGTAGAACTCGAGGCGCTGCACGATACCGAAGCGGTCGCGGAGCGGCGCGGTCAGCAGTCCGGTGCGGGTCGTCGCCCCGACAAGCGTGAAAGGCGGCAGACTCATCTTGATCGTTCTGGCCGCCGGGCCCTCGCCAATCGCAATGTCGACCTGGAAGTCTTCCATCGCGGGATAGAGCACTTCCTCGATCGCGGGGCTCAGGCGGTGAATCTCGTCCACGAACAGGACGTCATGAGGCTCGAGGCTCGTCAGCGCTGCGAGCAGGTCACCCTTCTTCTCGATGACGGGTCCGGACGTCGAACGTATTGCGACACCCATCTCGTTCGCGATGATGTTGGCAAGCGTCGTCTTGCCGAGCCCCGGGGGACCAAAGATGAGCGTGTGATCCAGCGCGTCACCGCGCGCACGTGCCGCCTCGATGAAAATCTCCATCTGTTCCCGAACGGCGGGCTGACCGCGGTAGTCCCCGAGCGACAGGGGCCGCAGCGCGCGGTCGGCGCGCTGATCACCGTCCCCTTCGAGCGGACTGACCAGGCGGTCTTCTTCAATCATCGGTCTTGCTTCCTCGCCTTCGGGACCTGCACGTCATTGCCCCAACCCCTTGAGCGCAAGCCGGATGATCCCTTCGACATCATCGGGGGGATCCGTGAGCTGTGCCAGCGCCCGCGCCGCTTCCGCAGGTTTGAATCCCAAGCCGATTAGGGCCTCCTCCGCGTCCTCGTACGCGCCGCCATGCGGCAGGTCGGGCTGCGCCTGCGGCGGCGCGACCGCAAACGCGTCGAGCTTGTCGCGCAAATCGATGATCACCCGCTCCGCGGTCTTCTTGCCAACGCCCGGCATGGCTTGCAATGACTTGATGTCCGCTTCGCGCACACAGCGCGCCAGCTGCCCGGTATCGAGCCCCGAGAGGATGGCTACACCAAGACGTGGCCCCACGCCATTCACCTTGATCAGCTCGCGAAAGACGTCGCGCTCATCCCGCGTGACGAAGCCGAAGAGTTCGTGTCGATCATCCCGCACGACCATATGGCAATGCAGTTCAGTCAGCTCACCCGTCGGCGGCAACAGGGCGAGGCCAAGGGTTGGCATGTCGATCTCGTAGCCGACCCCACCGACGTCGAGCAGGACCCCAGACTCCGTCTTGTCACGCAACGTGCCGCGCAGCCAGCCAATCATCTGCGCACTCAGGACGTTTCGTGGAGGCGGCCACGGCCGAAGCGCAGCGTTGCATCCGATGCGACCCCGCTCAGGCTCGCGCGCGTGTGCGCGTGGCAGATCGCGATCGCGAGCGCATCCGCGGCATCTTCCTGCGGCGTTGCCTGAAGACCGAGCAGCAGCCGGATCATGTGTTGTACCTGAGCCTTGTCAGCGGCGCCCGTGCCGACCACCGCCTGTTTGACCTTGCGCGCCTCGTACTCCGCAACTGCCAGGCCGTGTTGTCGCGCGGTCAGGATCGCGGCGCCCCGGGCCTGGCCGAGTTTCAGCGCACTCTCGGCGTTGCGCGACATGAACACGCGTTCGACAGCAGCTACTTCAGGCTCGTGTTCTCGGAGAATCTGGGTCAGCCCATCGCCAATCTCCAACAGGCGATCGGCGAGATCGGCACCCCGGGTTGTGCGAATACAGCCGCTGGTGACGTAGTGATTGCGGGAACCTTCCACGCGAACGATGCCATAGCCGGTTACTCGCGACCCGGGATCGATCCCAAGAATCAGTGGCATGAGGCGTGTTTCCGCGCGGTTTGCGAGATATTACTCCCATTCGATCCCGGGTTCAGCCATCTGCCCGCGGTGCGGACGGGGCCAGTTCGTGAACGGCTCAGACGAAGTCCGCATTGGTGTACACGTTCTGCACGTCGTCGAGGTCCTCCAGTTGCTCGAGCAGACGCATCGCTTTCTCCGCCGCGTCACCTTCGAGCGTGGAGTAGGACTGGGGCACCATCGCAACCTCCGCGGTCTCCGCTTCGAAACCGCCCGCGGCGAGTGCGTCCTTCACTGCAAGCAAATCTTCAGCGGTCGTCAGGACCTCGATCGAGCCTGCATCGTCAGTCTCGATGTCTTCCGCACCGGCATCGAGCGCAATCTCCATGACTGCGTCTTCGTCCGCCCCCGGCGGGAGGTTGATCTGTCCACGCTTCTCGAACATGAACGCGACCGACCCGTCGGTACCGAGATTACCGCCCCCTTTGGAGAACGCGTGGCGCACCTCGGCCACCGTGCGGTTCTTGTTGTCGGTCATCGTCTCGACCAGGATCGCGACACCGCCCGGACCGTAACCTTCATACGTCAGCCGCGCGAGATCGGCGCCATCGGTACCGCCCGCACCGCGCGCGATGGCGCGTTCGATCGTGTCCTTGGGCATCTGTGCGCCCTTGGCCTTGTCGACGACGGTGCGCAGGGAGGGATTGTCTTCTATGACTCCGCCGCCTTCACGCGCCGCAACCATGATTTCGCGAATGATCTTCGTGAAGACCTTGCCCCGCTTCGCGTCCTGACCCGCCTTGCGGTGTTTGATGTTGTGCCATTTGCTGTGGCCAGCCATGTCAGTCCTCGCTCTCCCGCACTAGCGCGATATTTAGTTCGGACAGGTGTTCCTCGTCAATCTCGCCCGGCGCCTCGGTCAGCATGCACGTCGCCGACTGTGTCTTCGGAAACGCAATCACATCCCGGATCGCGTCCGTGCCGGCCATCACCATGATCAGCCGATCGAGGCCGTAGGCAATACCGCCGTGCGGCGGCGCACCCAGGCGGAGCGCGTCCAGCAGGAAGCCGAACTTGACCGCCGCCTCGTTGTCGTCGATGCGCAGTAAGCGGAAGATCGCCTTCTGCATCGCATTCTGATGCACACGAATCGAGCCGCCGCCCACCTCGTGGCCGTTCATCACAACGTCGTACGCGCGCGACAGCTCCGCACCCGGATTTGCTTCGACTTCCTCAGGCGTTCCGATCGGACTGGTGAACGGATGGTGCGTTGCGGT
>PBVL01000235.1 GCA_002728675.1 Gammaproteobacteria bacterium | reverse complement strand
CCGCCCGACTGGAACGCAAAACCCGTCGGGATGTTACGTCGGTGTTTCGCTGTTGGGTGTCCAAAGCACCGCACCTTGGGTGTCCAAAGTGCCATCCACATGGGTGTCCAAAGTGCTACACACCTTGGGTGTCCAAAGTGCCACAAAGTGCCGTTCTGGCCGAGATGGCCCGGCATGCTGGAAGGGACTTCGAAAAATTGCCGAAGCGCGGCGGTGGTGTCCACGGGAGCATTTTGAGTCGCCGCGCTCCGGCAAAGTCACATCGGGGAGGAGGTGCCCTCCCCGACCAGAGTCTGGAAAGTGACTGCTCGGCAGCATAGAACGATGCTACCCGGCGGCAATTGATCGGCGTCAAGTGCGGGTGGGTTGCGCCAGACCGGGCGTGCCAGGCGGGCCTGGACATGCGCAGTGACCGATCAGGGCGCGCTGCGCCCGGTCGACTCGATCTGCGGAAACCGGCTCTTTTGCTGCATCTGTCCACCTCTGGGTTGATCATGGTCGCCCACAACCGCATCTCGTTCGGCTCCGACACAACGGGAGCAGGACATGCAGAATCGTGACACGCATGTGCGCAGCCTGATGAAAGGGTTGACCTGGCGGGCGCTCGCGACACTGACGACCGTGGTCATCGCGTGGATTGTCGTCGGCGATGTTGCGGTCGCGCTCGAGATCGGGGCGATCGAGGTGGTTGCCAAAATCGTCATCGACTCGTGCATGAGCCGGCGTGGGAGTGGGTACCGCGCGGGGATGCACCGGCGCTGGTGGCAGAGGGCGAGGCGCAGTAAGCGCGCGAACCTGTGTTCAGCGCTCGTAGAAGTCCGCAGCCAGCTTGTCCGAAAGCCCGTGCTGCATCCGCAGGAGCTCTCTCTGGCGGTCTGTCAGCAGGTCCAGCCAGGGCTCCTCGAACTGATGATGCGGATCGCACTGGAAGCGCATCCACGCGTCGACGCGGTAGTGCCCGAACATGGCATGCCGGTTCCCCGTTGAGGTATTGGCACCGCCGCCGTGCCAGGTCTGTCCGTGGATCACAAGCACGCTGCCGGCGCGCAGTTCGGGTTGCGCAACAAACGGCACGTCGAAGCCCGCAGGTGGTTCGTGCAGCCGGCTTTGGTGACTGCCGGGAACGACCCGCGTCCCTCCATTCCCAGGCGTGAAGTCATCCAGCGCCCAGATGGTGTTCATCATGACCGGTGGGTCGGGCTGATGCCTGTGGAGCCCCAGCGGAACGTCGCTGTGCAGGCTCTGAAGCCCGTCACCGGGGCGGACGATCCGCGCGGACAACGAACCGAGGATCAGGTCATGCCCCATGATCGCCTCGACGAGCGGCAGGATCCGCGCGTGATCCACGGCCTGGAAGTAGATGGGGTCGATGGTCACCAGATTCGCGAGGTGACGGGCAGAGCCGCGGTGCGTCGACTCGACCCCGAGGCGCGCCGCCGCCTCGACCAGCGTGTCGCGCATTTCGCCGACGACGCTCGCATCGAGCACGTTCTCGACAATGCAAAAGCCAAAGACGCGAAGTTCCGTCAACTGCTGCTCGAATTTGTCCATCACGTACCCCCGTCATTCGGCGTCAAGTTGACACCCGTACGCGGCGAACACAATAGTGCGCCAAAGCGGAGCAAGGGCGGTAGCGATGGGTGAGCGGTATCAACTCTACGGCGGGGGCGGCTCGCCCTACTCGATGAAGATGCGGGCCATTCTTCGCTACAGGCGGTTGCCTCACGATTGGGTGCTGATGTCCGGCAAGCTTCGGACGGAATTGAAGCACGACGGGCCGCGGGTGATCCCGATTCTCAGACTCCCGGAGGACGGCAGTCTCCATGTTGACTCGACGCCACTTGCCTGGATGCTTGAGGAACGCCACAGCGAACGCTCGCTCATCCCGGACGATCCGGACGTTGCCTACCTGTCCGATCTCATTGAGGACATGGGTGACGAGTGGGCCACGAAGATGATGTTCCACTACCGTTGGTTCCGCGAAGAGGACCAGCGCTACAGCAGCCGGCAGATCATTTCGGACAACTCGCCGGGCGTTCGCGGCGATGCCATGATCGAGGCCGCAAGGGCCATCACGGTACGCCAGGTTGGTCGGATGCCGCTGGTTGGCTGCACGCCCGAGAACGCGCCGATCATCGAGGGGAGCTACCACGCACTGCTGGACATTCTCGACGCGTTCGTCACGCGCGATGAGTTCATCTTTGGCACGCGACCGTCAATTGGCGACTTCGGGCTGTTCGGGCAGTTGAAGGTCCTCGCCAGTGATCACACGCCGATGCTGATCATGCGGACGAGGAATCCAAGTGTCTATGACTGGGTTCGACGCCTTGCCGACGCGAGCGGCATTGACGGCGCGTGGCACCGTTGGGAGGCCATGCGCCCGGAGGTTGACGACCTGCTGCGCTTCACGGCGCGGTACTACCTGCCGTTCCTTGCCGCGAACACGGCGGCCTATGCAGACGGTGCAGAGACGTTCACCGTGGAGCTGGACGGGCAGCCGTTCACGCAGGCGCCGTTCAAGTATCAGGTGAAGTGTTACGACCGACTGCGCAAACGGCTCGCGTCGGCACCCAGCGGCCGGTTGCTCGACCGGCTCGACGCCACCGGCTGCCTCGAGTACCTGCAGTAGCTCAGTCGGCGGTCGTGGGATCGGCGGTCGTTTCGGCCGCTTTGGCGTCAAGCGCGGCGCGAATGCGCGCGTGTTCGGCTTCGTCGAGTGAAAACCGGCGGAACATCAACGCGCCGATCAGATAACAGACCAGCGGGAACAGTCCGTAGAGCGTCACGATGGCAATCTGGACGAACTTGGTCTGCTCCTGGTTTGGCACATAGCCCGCGAACTGCAGGACCGGCCCGGTGATGACCGTCATGACACCGATCGCACTCTTGTAGACGAAGTTGAACGCGGCGAAGTACGAACCCTCTTTGCGCTCGCCCGTCTTGTACTCGTCGTAGTCGATGATATCGCTTTGAATCGACGGCGCGATCGTCCCGCCGCAGCCGGCGGCAAGGCCGGCGAAGAACGCGAGGCCGAAGAACAACACCAGCTTCATGTTCTCGTCGACGAAGGGGAGCAGGAACATCCCGCCGAAGCTGAGTCCCGTCAGGATCATCGAGAAGATCCACAGGTTGACCTTGCCGAAGCGCCGCGACAGCGGCAGCCAGATTGGCACCGACAACGACGAAGGGATCATGTAGGTGAGGATCACCGCCGGCGCGAGAATCGGTTTGCCGACAACGTACTGCGCCACGTAAAGCGTGAGCAGGCCAATGACCGCGCTGCCGATGTTCTCGATGAACGTCACGATCAGGACGAGTCGCGCGTGCGGGTTCTGCCACACGTCCCTGAAGGCAGAGAAGGGGTTTGAGCTGACCCGGCCCTGGAAGTCGGCCCGTTCGCGCAGCCGGACGATTGCAAACACGATCAATGCGGCCGTCAGCAGCGCCGCGAATATCGACAGCTCGAACGCGGTCTCGCGGACGGCGGCCTCACTCTCCTGCTCCGCGTTGATGAGGAGTTGCATGCTGATCAGCGCAAGAATCGAACCTGCGGTGAATGCCGCGTGGCGCAAACCGTACAGGCGTGAGCGTTCGTGATAGCTCGACGTGAGTTCGGCCCCCAGTGACATGTGCGGCACGATGAAAACGGTCATCGCCGAATAGAAGCCGATGATCCCGATGCCCATCCAGAGGGTGAGTCCCCAGCCAGTCAGTTCGGCGGGTGGCGAAAAGACCATGACGAAGACAAGTCCAATCGGGATGACGCCCGCAGCTAGCCAGATGCGGCGCCGGCCCAGTCGGTGTTGTGTACGGTCGGACAGGTAGCCGACCAGCGGGTCCGAGACGGCGTCCCAGAGCCGCGAGATGCCGAAGATCGTGCTCATGACGATCGGCGCGATCAGTAGCACGTCGGTCGAAAACTTCATGATGTACAAGCCGAGCAGCAGGTACATGTAGCCGACGCCGAGACCGGGTGCGCCGTATGCACTGATGACCGACCAGGACAGGCGGTGGGAGTCGGGCTTGTCGATCATGAGTCACTCAACCGGTGGGTTGGCCGACTATAGCGTGCATGCTCGACGCAACGCCACGCGCGTGCCCGACCCGGCGCTGCTCCATCGTGCGACCGGGAGCGCGCTTGCGGGCGTGATTCCGTCATGTCCAGGGAGACTGGTCAGAGCCGGGGGCTGCTGCCGCGTTGAAGGCGGCGCAGCGTGCTGCTGCGTTCCTAGGTGCCCGCTGCCGCTGGCAAGCTACCGCTTCCGCGGCGCCGTTTACGCCCTCTGACCCAGGTGGCCTCGAGGGTCTGGCCCGGTTCGCAGAGTCGGAGCATTTCGGTCAGTTGCAGACCAAAGAGCGCCCGCGAGCCGTTCAGCGCCACGAGCAGATCACCAACCTCGATCCCGACGGCTACCGCGTAGCCATCGGCCTCCACAGAGGTGACCTGCACGCCGGAGATCGCGTCCATCGTTGCGCACCCCAGCGCCACCCGTGGCGGCTTCTCGTCAAACAGGTGCGTGCGGATGCTGACGCCCGTTTCAATGTAGAGCTTCAGGTCTGCGACGATGCCGTGCCAGACTTGGGTGAAGGGCTCGATCAGGTCTGCCAGCCAGGGGCCAAAACCTGACTGGGTCACGGTCACTCGTGTGCCGGTGTCGGTTGCTTCGAGTTGCACGACAATTTCCGTGCCTTTGCAGGGCTCTTCGGCTTTGCGGACACGCAGGAGTCGACTCACATCGACTTCGAACCCGGTACAGTTCGCCTCGAACCCGGGCAGATGAAAGGCGAGCGCGTCATCTGTGTCGGTGGCGGGCCTCGCGATGGCGCTCCACACATCGCTGGCATCGAGATCAACGACGAAACTGCGTCGGAAGCCGTCGAGAGGGTCGAAATCGCCTTCACTCATGGTCTGTAGCTCCTGGATGGATGACGGGGGTCAGCGCGTACGGGTCGCCAGTGGGGCTGTCGACCCCGCGCAGTAGCCGGGCGACGCGATCGGAACTGGTCTGAACGCACACGTGCATGCTTCGACTCTAGTGAAACAACGGTGTCAGGACAAAACCTGCTGCCAGGACCGAACAGATGCCGCTGGTTTGCGGTATGCGGACAGTCGTGTGAGAGTTTTGCGGCGCCGCACGGATGGTCGTGCGGGGGCGCCCTCACAACTCAGACGGGAGTCATGTATGGCCAAGCGACTGAACGCGCTCAGCCCGGAACAGGTGCAGTTCTTTGCAGACCACGGATACCTGCATCTGAAGGGCGTCTTCAGTCCGACCGAGACCGACCGGCTTGCGGAGGAACTCGACTGGCAGATCGGGACCTGGGCCAACGCGAGCCCCGGTTGGTCAGGGGGCTGGCGGCAGGTCTACATGGATCCCGAGACCGAAAAGGCCTCCAAACTCGTCGCGCTGCACGACCTGCACCGGTACTCACGCGCGTGGTGCGATGCCGTTTGCCATCCGCCTCTCGCGGGTGCGGTTGCCGATCTGATCGGACCGAACGTCGAACTGCATCACACGACTCTGCACGCCAAGCCGCCGCAGACGGGTCACCCGTTTCCCATGCATCAGGATTGGGCGTTCTACAAACATGTTGGCCAGAGATTTGTCGATTGCCTGGTGCATCTTGATGACACGAACGACACGAACGGCTGTATCCGGATTCTCGACGGCTCGCACAGGAACGGCTCGCTGGCGCACGTCGAGTCGAATCCGGACGGCAGCGCCTGTACGCCGCATCTCCCCACGGACGCCTGGCGTCTCGATGACACGGTGCCCGTGCCGGCTTCCCGGGGCGATGTTGTGATTTTCCACTACCACGCCGTTCACGGCTCGCGCATCAATCAGACGGACCGGGTGCGGCGTATGGTGCGGATCGGGTACCGGGATCCTGAGAACGTCCAGTTCGCGGGGCAATCAAAAGGGCGCCCCGGGCTGATGGTCTGGGGGCGTCGTCCGCGCAGCGAGGGCCAGCAGGTCTTTCCGACCACGATTTGATCGAGCTGCTTCGGTGGAATGTTGCCGGCTGGCCGGCACCAGGCCCTGATGATCGATTGGCGACCAGCAGCCTAAGATACGAGCATTCGATAGCGGTCGGAAACCCATGGCCGCGGCGGCGACGCCGTCGATCGTGAACGACTCGCTCCGCAGGCAGACCCTGCGCTGAGGGCGCGAAACCACGGCTACCTGATGTGCCGCAGCCCCGTGCCCGGTGAGGCTGATGGTTGCGACATGCTGAGGTCCTGGCCCGCAGAACGCGCAGGTTTGACTAGCGAAGGTACAGATAGGTCAGGTAGGCCAATCCCGCGCCCCACGCGTACCAGGCGAACACGTAAAAGCGCTGGGTCTTGAGCAGCCACACGAACGCCACGAGGGCGGCGAGTCCCGAGACGAGCGCGGCGATGCTCCCGGCCATGATGCTGCCGAGCAGCGACGCATCCGCGTTCAGGATGTCTGGCAGGAGCAGGACCGCGGCGCCCGCCATCGCGATAATTCCCATCATGAAGGAGAACTCAGCCGCGGCGAGCGGAGCCATGCCAAGGGCCATCGCGGTTGCGACCGTCGTGCCACTTCGAGAAATCCCGGGCAGGATCGCGAATGCCTGGGCGCAGCCAATGATCAGCGCCTGCGTCCACGTGGGTTCTATGGACTCACCCCTGGTGATCGTCCAGCGGGTCGACCAGACGATGAAGCCTGTCACAAGCAGTAGCGCCGCTGCGACGGTTGGCGACTCGAACTGCGACTCGATGAAGTCCCGTGCCAGCAACGCGACTGCAACCGCGGGCAGGGTGGCGACGACGAGCTTCATCGCGTAGCGCCACGCGTCGGCCTGACCTTTCAACGCCCCGAGCAGCAGTGAGGAGACGCGAACCCGATAGAAGAGCGCTATCGCCACGAGCGTTGCGAGATGCACCGCCACTTCGAAGACGATCCCGCCCCCCGGCGTGTAGCCGAGAAGGTCCTGAGTGAGGACGAGATGGCCGGAGCTCGAGACCGGAAGAAACTCGGTCAGCCCCTGAACGACGCCGAGGACAATTGCTTCGAGCCACTCCATGGCGGCGCATCGTAACCCGACGCGTGGCGCGCGCCTATGGGGGTGGCTGAATGGCCTCGTCAGGCGCGTTGAGGTAGAAGGTCACGATGTCCTCGTTCGGCGTGGTGCCACGGTTTACTGCCCCAGCACCCAGTCCGTCTTCTCCCGCACCTTGTCTAGGAAGTCCGTTTCGTACGCCGTCTCGGGATCGCCACGGACCAGTTCGTCCAGAACGTGGGCGTCGTTGCCAACCAGAATCCGCCAGCGTTCGGCCTTCACGCCGTCGAGGATGATCTTCGCCGCTTCCGCCGCGGTTGTCGGTGCGTTGTCCCGGAAGGACGTTCCCATCATCGCGACGGCTGCCTTCAGTTGATCGTCGGTCACGTCTTCGCCGATGAGGCCCATCTCCTGCCAGCGCTTGCGCGTTGCCGCTAGATCTTCTTCCGACAGACCGTCGTCTGACTCGTAGTTGCCGCTCAGGATCTTGTTTGCGTTCAGCGCGATGGACGTCCCGATGTGCCCCGGCATCACGACCGAGACTTTTACGTGGGGTGCGTTGTTGCGGAAGTCGGTGACCAGTGCTTCGGTGAACCCTTTGACGGCGAATTTCGCGGCGGAGTATGCCGAGTGAGCGCTCTGCGGGCCGAGAGATGCCCAGAACCCGTTGACGCTGCTGGTGTTGACCATGTGCGAGTCTTCGCTGGCAACCAACAGATCCATGAAGGCGCGCGCCGTGTAGTAGACCCCGTACCAGCAGATGTTGAAGGTCCGCTCCCAGTTGTCCCGTTCCCCTTCGACGAAGCTCGAACCGCCGCCGACGCCGGCATTGTTGAAGAGCAGATCGATGTGGTCAGTGCCGTGTGCCTCGACAACTTCGTCGCGGAAACGTTCGACCGCGGCCTCGTCAGACACGTCGCAGATGTGCGTGGAAACGACGCGTCCCTGTGAGCCTTCGGCTTCGCAGAGCGCCTTCGTCTCCAGCATGTTCTTCTCGATGACGTCGCACATCGCAACGTCGCAGCCCTCGGCTACCAGTTGCCGCGCGAGTTCGCGCCCCATCCCTGTGCCGCCGCCGGTGATGACCGCGAGCTTTCCGCCAAAGTCGTTCATGGATTCTCTCCCTAAGAATAGGGCCAGTTATACCAGGGCGTCGCCGCTTCCGACAGCGGGCCGCAGAAAGTCGATGCGGCATCGAAGTGGCGTCTGGGTCGGGCGGACGTAGTGCAGGGCCACCGGCGGGATTGCCGGAGTTTCATCGGCGTTTGTCTGGTGCTCGGCGCCTTGGATGTGCAGCGTGGGCTCCCTTCCAGCACATGCAGCAGACCCCAACTCCCCTGCTTGATGGCGTGGTCGCGCCCGAGTCCGGCGAGCAGGGTCTGTTCGCTGAACTCGGGGGTGTGTTTGTAGACGACGAATCCGTCGGGCAGTTCCAGACGATCGCAGCGGACACAGTTCAGCGGTTGACCGAGCAATGCGGCGCGGCCCTCCTCACTCTCGACCCAGGGTCTGTTGAAGAAGGGCGGCTTGTGCCGGACGTGTTGGCGATGGCCGCACTCGAGCGTCGCGAACCAGTCCGCCAATTCGTCCCGGCTGAAGCCGGTGATGGCGCGCTCCACCGGGTGGGTCCGCGTGCCGAAGCGCGACCTGCGTATTAGGCCGTCAGTTCGAACCCTTCGTAGTCGTTCTCGACGACTTCGTCACACTTCTTTCGATAGGCGCCGACCCCGCCGACGTACGGCATGAAGATGCGCGGCTTGCCGGGGATGTTCGCGCCGAGATACCACGAGTTGCAGGAAGGCGACGTGAACATGGTGCCCTTTGCGACATCGTTGACGTGATGAATCCACGCATCCTCTGCCTCGGGGGTGGCCTCGATCGCCTGAAGCTGGCGGTCGCCCATGTGCGCGATGCAGTCGGTGATCCAGTCCACATGCTGCTCGATCGACACGATCATGTTCGAGAGCACGGAGGGGCTGCCTGGGCCGGTGATCATGAAGAGGTTCGGGAATCCCGCCACCTGCAGGCCAAGGTAGGTGCGAGGACCTGCTTCCCAGACGTCTCCGAGCGGCTTTGCGTCACGTCCCTTGATATCGATGTTGAGCAGGGCGCCCGTCATTGCGTCGAAACCGGTTGCGTAGACGAGGGCGTCGAACTCGAAGTGTCCCTGCGCGGTCTGCACACCGGTGCGCGTGATGCGTTCGATGCCGCCCTGGCGCAGGTCGACGAGCGTCACGTTGTCGCGGTTGTACGTCTCGTAGTAGTCGGTGTCGATCACGGGCCGCTTGCAGCCAATAGGGTAGTCCCGCGGCTTGAGTCCTTCGGCCGTCGCGTCATCGTTCACGATACGGCCGAGTTGCGTGCGATACATGTCGCACGCCATCTCGTTGGCTTCCGGGTTGAGACCAATGTCGATGAAGCGGCGAATTGCGCCGAAGCCCTCTTCGTCGACCGCCTTGGCGCGCTCTTCGGCGGTGGTCTCGAGCAGATGATCGCTGGGCATGATCAGATCGGCTCCGCCGAATCCGAAGCCGTACCCGACTATGCCAGCCTGGGAGTCACGCTGCTGTTGCCGGATCGTCGCGTAGTTCGCCTTCGCTTCGGCCCGAAACTCGTCGGTCATCTGGCGGTTATGGGCAGGCATCGTGTAGTTCGGCGTGCGCTGGAACACTGTCAGATGTTTTGCGTCTTCGGCAATGACGGGGATCGCCTGGATGCCGGAGGATCCCGTGCCGATGATGCCGACCGATACTTCGCTGAAATCGACCCCCTCATGGGGCCACTGGCCAGTGTGATAGACGGCGCCTTCGAAGTCTGATGCGCCCTCGATGTCGGGAGTGTTGGGCATCGACAGGCAGCCCGTTGCCATGACGCAGTAGTGCGCGTCGTACACGTCTCCCGCGTCGGTGGTGACCGTCCAGCGACGCTGTTCCTCGGAGTAGTGTGCGGAAGTCACGCGGGTGTCGAACTTGATATCGCGGCGCAGGTCGAAACGCTCGGCAACGTGATTGGCGTACTCGAGAATCTCGGGCTGCCCTGCCATGACCTCGGACCAGTCCCAGTCCTGCTGGAGTTCATCCGAGAAGCTGTAGGAGTACTCGACGCTTGGCACGTCGCAGCGGGCTCCGGGATACCGATTCCAGTACCAGGTGCCGCCGACGTCGCTGCCTGCTTCCACGACCTGGGCGGACACGCCCAGCGCGCGCAGACGATGGAGCATGTACATGCCGGCAAACCCTGCGCCCACGACCAGGACGTCGATTTGCTTGGGAGTCGCTTCGCTCATCTTTGTTCCGCGTGTTCGAAAGAGCCGGAAGTCTGCCAGAAACGGGCCCCGAATTCGCATGAAGCGCGGATGACACCCTATGATGTGACGGTTTTTGAAGGAGGGTGCATCAAGGTGAGTGCTCCCATGGCCGTCACGATGGGTGACGCCTCCGGCGTGGGTCCGGAGATTGTGCTGCGGTGCGCGGCAGCGGGCGAGCTCGACGAGACGGTGGTCGTCTTCGGCGATGCATCGATTCTGCGCGCGGGCCAGGCGCTGCTCGACGTTGACGTCGCGCTCAATGTGATTGATGACCCTGCGCAGGCGGAACCGGGGCTCCTCAACGTTGTGGACCTGGGGCGTCTTGTGCCTGCCGATCTCACCCCGGGTGTGCTGTCACGCGTGGCCGGTGCTGCCGCGCATGCGTACGTCGTCGCGGCGACCCGGGCGGCGCTCGCCGGCACGGTGGCCGGCATCGTCACGATGCCGATGAACAAGGAAGGCACGAAGCTGACTCATTCCGGGTTCATCGGCCACACAGAACTCATTTCGGGCCTTTGCGGCACCGAAAACTACTCGATGATGCTCGCCAACCCCGATGTTGCGGTCAGTCACGTCAGCACGCACCTCAGCTTGCGGGACGCGATCGATCGTGTGACGACTGAGCGCGTACTCAACGTGATCGAACTGACGCACGGGAGCCTCAGTCGCGCGTTCGAGTCGCCGCGCATCGCGGTGTGCGGGCTGAATCCCCATGCCGGGGAACATGGACTCTTTGGCTCAGAGGACGGGGAGATCATCCGCCCGGCGATCGACGCCGCGTGTGCACGTGGGTGGGCCGTCACAGGTCCGCATCCTGCAGATACCGTGTTCTATCAGGCGATTCACAATGATGTTCACGACGCGATCATCTGCATGTACCACGATCAGGGTCACGCGCCCATGAAGCTGATCGGCTTTGAGAACAGCGTGAACGTGACGATCGGGCTGCCAATTATCCGTACGTCGGTCGATCATGGCACCGCGTTTGATATCGCGTGGAAAGGCGTCGCGTTTACGTCGTCATTGGGGCATGCGCTCACCTACGCGAGGCGACTGTCGACCGTTTAGACCTTGCGTCAGGTCTTCCTTGTATGCAGAAGATCATTGCGGTGTGACGCATGCGTAGCGCTTCGGCGTTCCTGCCGGGAACGAGTCTTGCCTTGCTTCGGCGCAACTGGAGACAGCTGCTTCCCGGGGTGAGGGTGGTGAAGTGGCCGACAAGGTCGCGAGGATACTGCTGCAACTGACAGGGATCGAAGTGCGCTCGCGAACGCTAGGGACACACAAAGCGCAAGGGACACACACCAAAACCTGGCTCACACAATGTGCGCGTCGATTGGTCAGCATGGCCTCTCGTACGCGCATCCCCCGCAGGCAAGTGCCTACATTCAAGGGGCACTTGGACGCGTACTTGAAAATCGGTCATCGCTCCGGCTGAAATCTGACGCCGCGTAAGCCCGCTTTGGGTGTGTGTCCTCTGCGCAGCATTTCAGCGATGCCATGGCCGTGCGGGCAGTTGGCGGCACAGTCCCCATGGCGTATACGGCGGACGAGCGTGGGTGAAGGCGCACGGTGCGTGCGCATGGTTGCGGTGTGGATTGCGGTGTTGGGTGTGTGTCCCTTGTCGCTGCCTGCTGCCAGGGCGGCGTATTGAAGGCGCCCGGGGAGGGCGCCTTCAGCAGGGTCTACACTTTCGAGACGATTTCTTCTTCGTACATCTGCAAGCGATCGACGTCGCCTGACGCGATGCCGCCAAACATGATCTCGGCGATGCCCGCATCCTTGAACTCGCCGATGCGGTCGATGATTTGCTGAGCCGAGCCCGCAACCGTTCCTGGTCCGAGGCCCTTGGTCACACGGTCGATGAGTCCCTGGTCTTCCGTGAGGTAGCAGGGCATCAGCAGGGTGCGGCGAATCTCTGCGGGGTCCCGTCCGCAGTCTTCGCAGTGCTTCTCGAGGATCTCTGCTTTCGCCTTGTAGTACTCGAGGGACATGCCGCCGCCAGCCCAGCCGTCGAGGTTCATGACGTCGCCGTAACGGGCGAGCGTGCGCAGCGTCCGTTTTGGACCTGTTCCGCCGACCATGATGGGAATCGGTTTCTCCGGGTCGTATGACCCCGGCGACAGTCGTGCGCTGTCGATGTCGTAGTAGTTGCCTTTGTAGTCGACGGGATCCTGCGAGTGGATCAACTGCCGCAGCAGTTCACACGCTTCCTCGAAGCGATCCTGGCGCTCCTTCATCGACGGGAACTCCCATCCGTACGCCTCGTGTTCGCGCTTGTACCAGCCCGCGCCGATGGCGAGGGTAAAGCGGCCTTCGGTCATGGTGTCGATGGTACCGGCAATTTTTGCCACCAGAGCGGGGTTTCGGTAGGTGTTGCCGAGAACCAGGTTGCCGAGTCGGAGCTTCTTGGTCATGCCGCCGGCGAAGGCGATCGCGGACAGTCCCTCGAATGCCGTCAGGGCCTCCTGATCGTGGTTCGCGCCGGGTGGAATGAAGTGATCGGCAAACCAGACACTGTCCCAGCGGCCCGCCTCCATCGCTTCGACCGAGGCCCGCACGTCGTCCCAGTTCGTGCGGTAGACGTTGACCTGAACTCCGAATTCCATGTGATTTCCTGTTGTTGTTGGCGATCGTGGGGCGAGTATACGCCCCTGCCCCTGCATTGGCCGCGCGGCGAGGCGGAAGCCTTGTGCGGCCCGGTCGCGACTGAAGAGTCGCACGCGGAGCCAGGCGACAGCGCGCACACTGTAGGACTGCTTTCGGTGTGTGCCCTTTGGAACGCCCTCGCCGTGCTGCCCTCGCACGTCAGTACCTGTTGCGCTCCAGCACGGGGTGAACCAACATCGCGCTTCCCGACGACGACTGCTCTCCTGTCAGCATTGACCACTTCATCCGACCCGACCGAAGCCCGCAGCACCCCACGACCGAAGGTGCCATGGGTGCCGTTGATTGCGATCGTTGCCGCGGTCGTAGCGGCCTTCTATCTGGCGGTGCGGGAGCCGGACTCCCCGCCGAGTCGGGCTCCGGGGTCCGCGGGCATTGCGCCACTCGGCAGCGTGTTGCTGGGTGCAGGGGCGGAGCACCTGTCTGCTGCGCTCAACCGCCAGGAGGACGTCATTCTGGTGGATCCCAATCAGCCGCATGCCTATCGGGTCACTAAGTCGGCAGTGGGCTACGTGATTGGCCGGGGGGCGGGTGACGCGCTCGCGACGCTGGCTGACACCGCGAACGCGGCCCGCGATGCACAGCGCATCCGCAACGCCGTGTACGTTGACGTCCGCGCTGAGAATTCGAGTGCGTTCACCGACATCGGCCATCTGCAACCGGAGGTCAGGCGCCAGGTCCTGTCGGCTGAACGGCTGTGGCTGGCCTGGCTTGCGGGCGGGCCGATGGAGTGGGACCGGTATCGATTCATGCTGACGACCGCGACCACACAGCAGGCGGAAGCACTCACAGCCCACGAACGGCTGGCTGATTTCTACACGGCCCTGGGCGCCGCGCGCTATGGGCTGGAAGAAGCGCGAGCAGAGGCGAGCAGGCACCTCGAACGCGTCATCGATCTCACCCCCAAACGCTATGGCTACCTGATGCAGCGAGCGCGCTTTTACCTGGTGCTCGAACTCGACTACGCCAGCGCCCGCGATGTGCTGCAGCGCGGGCGGATGCGCAATCCGGATGCCGCGCCCAACCTGTTTGGGCTCACGCAGATTGCCCTGCGCGAAGGGCGCATCGCTGAAGCGCGCGAACTGCTCGAGGGCGCCGAACGCTACTTTGCCCCGCGCCGCGCGACGTGGCAGGCAGCGTTTGCGCGACTGGCGGCGGTCACGGGCGACTACGCGCTCGCCCGAACGCTCGCGGCGACAGCCGCCCGTGATACGCCCGAGTTCCGGACCCGTGTGGAAGCGATGATCCTCGCCGCCGACGCCGCGGTACTCGCGGGCGATCGTGACGCGGCGCGGGCGATGTTGGCTGAGTTGCCCGCCGGGCTCGATCCCGCGCTTGAGTCCCGGGCCCTCGTGGTGAGATTGGCGCTGGGTGAGCCGGGAGTCTCATTCGAAGACATCCCATCTGAGGCGGATCGCTACACCCTTGCACGTGCAGCGGTCGCTGCTGGAGAAACTCAGGTAGCGCTCGAAGCGATCGAAGCCGGACTGCAACAAAGAGACGAGCATCTGCTCGACAGTCTCAGGGTCGCGCGTTTCTGGGGTTCACTGCGATCAGACCCCCAGTTTGCCTTGTTGCTCGGGACGCTCACCGCGATGGAGACGCGTTCCGCACCGCCCGGCACGAACCCGTGACCGGCTTCGGAACGGCAGACTGACGGATGCAGTTTGCCGCGCGCCTTCGTGAGGCCGTCAGGTCGGGCGGGGTTACCACCAGCATTCGAATCTGTAAGAGTCCGCGTGTGAAGGTCGGTGGCCGCTATGCCCTGTCCCCCGGATGGGTTGAGGTGACCTCCGTCCTGGAGTTGGGTCTCGCCGACGTGACCGATGACATGGCCCGCGAGTCGGGATTCGCGAACAGGGTTGATCTGCTCAGGACGGCCCGGCATGGCGCGGGTCAGCGGGTGTTTTTTGTCAGGTTCCGGTACTCGGAGTAGTGGCTGTGGTGGCGAGGGTCGGACGTATT
>PBVL01000147.1 GCA_002728675.1 Gammaproteobacteria bacterium | reverse complement strand
CGCGCGGGTCGACAGATTCTGGAGGCGGTTGTCCGCCACCGCCGAATTGGCGCAGATCAGCAGTGACCCTGCAAGACATGCGAACCGTTTGAACACGTTTGCTCCCCTGAAGGGCGTCCGAATGACGTCCATGACGTTTTTGGCTAACTTTTTCGGCCCCACAGACGCGAAAAATAGACAACTGTTCATCTAGTAATTTCCTTCCAAGCAACGCTCGCCGCATCGCGACGTATCTTCAGAGATCATGCACGCAAGCGAGCCAAACTGGCAGAGCATTTCGCTACCAACCGAACATGATCCATGAACTTGCAAACAAGGGTGGATGTTGGCTTACCTTTACTGGGGTTGCAAGGCACCAAAATGACCACATTGTCCATTTGTGTCACCATTTTGTGTTACGACCAAATAGATTAGACCCAACGTACCCAGCCAGCGCGACTGACACTCCATGAGGGTTCCTGAAACGCCTAGTTGTGATCTGTCGGTAGGTTGTTCATCCGGGCCTCAAGCCCGAAGCTAATGAATGTTCAAAGTCCATTGGCTACGGAGAGACTCAGATGAATATTCATAACAATGCACGCCTGACGTTTCGAGGTCGAGAGCTTCTTGTGAAGCGGATCGTCGAACTTCCGCGATGGATGCACTACTACAACTGGCACCGACAACACGCCGAAATCGATTACCAATGCCCCATCAACACTCTGGGGATCAACATGAACAACCTACTGGCTTTACACAACTAGACCGGAGAATCAGATGAACTTCCTTTCTGTACTGCCGAACCTTAAAGCAGCCGCCATCAGTCTGATAGGATTGGCCGCCACACCGGCCTGGGCTGTTGATGCCCGCTTCGTGAACGCATCCGCCAACGACGCAGGTGAGCTTTGCATCCAGGCCATGACGTCGCCCAACGCATTTCGCACCAGCCTTGAAAACCGCGGTCTGCGTGCCCGCGACATTCAGTGCAACGGCCGACGCGTCAGCCAGTTCGTCAGCTCGGTGCTCAGAGGTGAAGAGAACCCGGTGCGCCTCACGAACAGCAGCAGGTCCCTCGAGGCCGAGCTTTGTATCGCTGCCGCAACATCCAGCGATCAGTTCTCACGAATCCGCGCCGAGCACTTCTCGGAAACGCAATGGAAGCTGCATGGCCTCCAGTGCAACCGCATGCCGCTCCAGCGGTTTGCCGAGAAATACGGCAACCAGTCCTTCACCCTCTGACCACCGGACTGTCCGTTACAACGAAAAGGGCGCCTTGGCGCCCTTTTTTTTTGCAGGAAAATCCCAAGCATTGACCCGCCTTCCGGGTAACGACCGCACTCTGCCAGCATCCTTACGGGTGTAGCCTGGGTCGTCCTGCAACGCTTGCCGCATGCTTCGGAGCGACGCTTTCGTTGGAGGAGACGGTGCGGTAGCTGACCATCATCACGCTCTGCGGGGCGCTGAACTCAGGCGCGCATGCTCTCGAGGTCAACCACGGCACGGCAAGCGGCGATGTCCGCTCTGATTCGGCAGTCATCTGGGCGAGGTGCAGCGAGCCAGCGAGGGTCGTGGCGCGGGTCGGTCCGGCGCTCGGGGCCGCTGAACCCCGGCAGTTCGAGTCGGACGCGCGAGCGGAAGACGATCTGACTGCGCGGGTCCCGGCTCGGCGCTCGTGCTGCAACCCGACTGATCGAGGGGCCCGGTCCGCACTTGTGTACCCGGCGCCCCGTTGACGCGGGTCCAGAGGGAGCGCACGCTGGGAGCAATCGCATCGCGGCGCGCCTTGACGATCCACGTATACCGCGGGCTTCATGCGCGGCAAGGCACCAACCAGCCGGACCCACGACCATGGTTTCAGACCCACTGTTCAAGGCGGCCTTTCCGTTACAGGATGACGTACTGGCCCTCCCCGTCACCGATGTCGACACCGCGTCCGCGTGGTACTGCGAGCATTTCGCGATGATCGAGGTCGAGCGTTACGACGAGCCGGCACCGACAGTGATCCTGGAGCGGGACGGCATCCGCGTCGGGTTTGCGGTCAACGGAGCTGACCCATCACAGGACGGTGCCGCGATCCGCGTCGGGGGACTGGACGCGCTGCGCGCCGAACTTGCGTCACGCGGTGTACATGCCGGGGACCCACGGGTGGACGAAAACGACGACGGCTCGAAGCAGACCGTCTTCTTCGTCGTCGCGCCGGATGGTCTGTGCTACTACTTCCACGAACCGATCGGGGACCAGGGGCCATGCGCGACGCACTCATCGCGTCAGTGACGCGCCGATTCCGCTCCTACGACGACCTCATCGCGGCAATCGAGAGTCGCCAACTGCGCCAGAAACTCGATGCACCCCGTCACAAATCGCTGCTCGAGCGCCTCTGGTGCGTGGTTGGTGCCCGGGAGAGTTTCGCGCAAGCGCTGTCGACAGGCGCATGGGGCGGATTCGCCTGCTCGATGACCCAACACACTCACGACGAAGTCGTGGACAAGCTCAAGGCCTCCGGAGAGGCCGTACTCGCGGCCATCGCGTCGGTCGACGACTGGACCAGCGAGCGCGACCAACTGCTCATCGAGCTTGCCGAACACGAGGTGATGCATGAGAGCGGCATCATCCGCCACATCTACGCGTTCGAACTCGACATCCCGGCTTCCGTGAAGTGGGCCTGATCCTTCCCGGGCGCACGATCCGCACGCCCATCCAACCCTCGTCGGTCAGATCGCCGCGAACTCGAGGACGCGCGCGTCGTTCCTGCTCGTCTGCCACAGCCTGCGACCGATGAACATGCAGACGACTGTAAGACCAATCGCCATCCCGAACCAGAACCCGAAAACGTCCCAGGCGCGGCCAAACCAGCCGAAGCCCAGCGCCGCAGCAAGCGGCAGCGCAATCAGCCAAAGGCCCGCGAACGAATAGACCATGGGCATGCGGGTGTCCTTGTACCCACGCAACACCCCCACCATGGTCGCCTGCGTACAGTCGACAACCTGGTAGACCGCAACGATCACGAGCAACGTAGCCGTAATGCGCACAACCTCGCCATCACCCGTGTACACCGTCGGTATCCATCCGCGAATCGCCAACAGCAGTGCGCTGGCGCCAAGCGCGTAGACGAACGCAAGGACGGTCGCGGTGCGGGCCACGACGCGGGCATCGTCGAGCACTCGCCGGCCAATGCAGTATCCCACCCGAATGCTCGCGGCCGACCCGATCGACAGCGGAATCACATAGGTGCCCCAGTTGATGTTGCCGGCAATGCTGTGTGCCGCGAGGGCTGCCACGCCCAGCGATCCGACGAGAAACCCCAACACAGAGAAAACGGCCATTTCGAGAAAGACGGTCAGTCCGATCGGCAATCCAACGCGAACCAGGCTCGCGATCCGTGCGGCGTCCAGTCCGTCGAAACGGTCGAGAATCCCTGTTTCCCGGAACCAGTGACAACGCAGCAGCAGCAGAATGAGCCCGAGTTCGATCCACATCGTCAGTGCCGTCGCCCACCCGCAGCCCTCACCGCCCATGGCCGGCATGCCGAGCTTGCCGTAAATGAAGATGTAATTGAGGATCCCGTTGATGACGAGCGCGGAGGCGGCAATCACCATGGGCGGAAGCGTCCTGCCAAGTCCTTCGCACGTGTAACGAAGGGTCACGTACAACATGACGCCGGGGATGCCCCAGGCTGCCGCCTCGAGGTATCGCTCACCAATGCGTGCAGCTTCCGCATCGACGTCGAAGAGCGCAAACACCATTGAAGCGTTCAGGAGCACCAATACGGTGACGCCTGAGGCCAGGAGGGCAACCCACAGCCCCTGACGCGTGAGCGGTCCAATCGCAGTCACTTTGCCTTCGCCCCTCAGCTGTGCGGACATGGGCGTTAGCGCCATGTTCAGCCCGGACATCAGCATGAAGAGCGGCCACAGCACGTTACCACCAAGCGCGACACCCGCGAGGTCGACCGACGCATAGTTGCCGGCCATGGCCGTATCGAGGAATCCCATCGCCATGATGCAGAACTGAGTTGCCACCATCGGCAAACCCAGCCGCGCCAGCTCCCGGAGCTCTGCAGGATCGATCAAACGGCGCACGTGGATTCCGGGTTCGCGGAAGGGCGACACATTATCCCCGCTCCTGCACCGGACGCCAAACAGCAGCGTAGGGTGTGTGCCGGAGCGGACTGCACGGGAATCAAGCCCCTCTGCGGGTCCCGGCCTGGCGAATGCTCCGCATGGAAGCGATCAGCCGGGGCTCGCCCGCGAGTCACCTGCAGGACAGGCCGGACACGCGCGGTCCGGTGACGGCACTCCCCGGAAAGGGAAGCCGTCGGAGTCGCGCAGCGACTATCCCGGTTCGCGCGCCTTCCGGGCGCGTTCGGCAAACCCGGCACTGCGCGCATGGGTCATGACCCCGTCGTGGGACATATAGTCATAGCGCGGTCGTGGACTCGTTCGCCCCCCGGCCGGCTCGGTGTCGAACAGGCTTCGATAGTGCTCGACCTTCTGCCCGGCGGCGGCCCCCGTTTCGGCACCACGGACCCGATCCATGTCCCAGTCACTCTTGCCAAACGGAAAGAGGCTGTAGACGTCCATCAGCCCCGCAAACCGGATCGGGTTGCGGTCCAGCGCCTCCTGCGTAACGGTCTCGCGATACGCTTCTTCCGTCTGAATCCGGCGTCGCATGTACTCACACTGCAGCGTCATCCGCAGACCCGGCGTCCTCTTCGGATACGAGCCGTGCCAGGTGTGGTTCCCCCAGATCACCATCGACCCGGCAGGCGCCTCCACCGGGACCGCAAGATCAGCCCAGTATTTCGCCTCCGGGGGCGTCGCCTGTCGGCGCCACTTGTGGCTGCCAGGTACGAATGAGATCGCTCCATCGTCCCTGGTGTAGTCCGTAAGCATGTAGTGCATGTTGCAGTTGTTGACCTGCTCCGGCTGCGCGACGGTTGCAGGATCGATGTAATCCCCGTGGATGCCGGTACGCGCCTCACCAGGACCCTTCACCCAGGCCGCACACAGCGACAGCACGCAGTCCGTGCCCAGCAGGTATTCGGCAAGGCCAAGGCCGGCAGGATTCCAGGACAGCCGTTCGAAGATCGGGTCCTCCCAGAGCATGAACCGCTGGATATCGTTGACGTTCGACCAGCGGCCGGCGTCCAGTCCGTCCGGTCCGTAACGCCGCAGCATCGCGCGTTCCAGCGCTTCTTTCACGCCCTCGCAAAAATCCAGGGGCGCGACCTTCTCGGGCGGCACGACTGTGAAACCAAATGCCTCCAGTTCCGCAATGTTGCTGACGAGCCCAAGCTGCTCCAACTCACGATAGAGCGGCGCCACCGACCCGGCCGATTTCCAGTCTCCAATCTGCATATCCGCTGACCTAGTTTCCGACGGGATTGACGGCGTGCACTGTCTTGACCACGTCGAGGAATACGTGATTGACCTGCCGCAGCTCAAACCCGGCGCGTCGCACGTTATTGACGGTGTCCCGATTCATCTCAGGACCTACCTTCCTCGACAGGGGCGTCATGAGATGCATCATCAGGCTGAACGGGAAATAGGCACTCCCGGTGTGCTCGAACATGTACAGGTCACCGCCCGGCTTCAGGACCCTGCGCAACGCCGACAGACCCGCGATGGGATCCGGTACCGAACAGAACGTACACGACGTGAAGACCTGATCGAAGCGATTGTTCGGAAAGCTCATTTCATGCACGTCCATGACCTCGACCTCGAGCGAGCCCTGGTAGGCGTCGACACGCGGACGCGCCTGCTCGACCATGCCTGGACTGATATCGATTGCGTGGATGGACTGCTGCGCGGGGAAGAGCGGCACGTCGAGCCCGGTGCCCAACGCGAGGAACAGCACTTCGCCCTCCATGTTCGCAAAAAGCTCGCGTTTGACCGGCCCCCAACGCTTCTCGGGCCCCTGGCCGTTCATGAAATCGAAGCTTTTGGAGGCACGGTCCCATTTTGCCCGCGTCGCACCATCAGGCATGGTCATCACCTCGCTCTGTGTCATTGGTCGCGCCGATCTGTGGGCCCCGCAACCGCTGATTGACGAGCCAGACCACGTTGGTGGTGATGAGCCCGATGATCGTTCCACCCATCGCCGCCGAGAGCACCCCGACCTCTTCCATCGCCGCCCACATGCCGACGACCATGCCACTGGCCATACCCGTCAGCATGATCGGAACCATGATCTCCATGGCGCCAAACAGATAGCCAAAGGGAATGGTGAGCGGCAGCCCCAGCGCCATGCCGAGCGCCATCGCGACGAACATCGCAACGAGCATGTTCCAACCGGGCCCGACAAGCAGCGCAATCAGACAGGCAACCACCGCGCCGGTCACAGTATTCGCCACAAGATCGCCGAGACTGAAGTAAAGTCTGTTGTCCATATTCCTGTCCCCGTCTCCGGACTCCAGAGTTCGCACGGTGTCCGGATTGCACCGAGTTTAGCCGCATCGCGCCCGAGGAAACCATGCTACTCGCAGTGAAGTACGCCCACATCGTCTGCATCACACTGTCAGGCCTGCTGTTTGTCTGGCGCGGCACGCGCCTCATTGCCCTCGGGCGCTCGCCTGCCGGGTGGGAACGCGTGCTTCCGCACATCATCGACACGCTGCTGCTCACGACGGCGCTCGGACTGGTCTTCATGCTCCGCCTCAATCCGCTCGAACACGGCTGGCTTGCCGCCAAGCTTGTTGCGGTCATCGGCTACATCGGATTCGGCTTCATCACGCTGCGCTTCGCCCGATCGCGCAGCCAGCAGATCACGGCGTTCTCCTGCGCCACGGTCACGTTCGCGTACATCGTCCTGGTCGCGATCACCCGCGAACCATGGCCACCGACCGCACTGCTGTAACCCGGCAGCGGCGCTGCCAAGCGCATACACTCGCACGCAACCCCCTGGAGACAATCAAGATGGCTTTCGACGGACTTGGCATGCACCTGGGCAATCTCTCACGCATCTCCGATGCCGAGTCACGTTCGATCAGTCCGGAGAACTTCACGGGCGAACCCGGACGCGGCGGCATGGCGACCGAAGGCACCGGTTCCGGCCCGGCGCGAGACCTCGGCCAGGGCTGGAAGGTGTCGCCGTCGGTGCGGATCGGCGCAGGTGAGACATTCACCCTCGCCGACATCGATGGGTCGGGCGCGATCCAGCAGATCTGGCTGACCCCGACGGGGCGCTGGCGGTTCGCGATCCTCCGAATCTACTGGGACGATCAGGAGCACCCGTCGGTCGAGTGTCCACTGGGCGACTTCTTCGGCATGGGTTGGGAGCAATATGCGCCTCTCAACTCGCTTGCCGTCTGCGTCAATCCCCGCAGCGCCTTCAACTGCTACTGGGAGATGCCCTTCCGCAAACGTTGCCGCATGACCGTCACCAACCTCGACGACGACGGCATGGTCCTTTATTACCAGATCAACTACACGCTGACGCGCGTTCCGGAAGATGCCGCCTACTTTCACGCCCGGTTCCACCGGTCGAACCCCGTGCCGGAAAAGACGGACTTCACCATCGTCGACGGCATCGAAGGGAGGGGGCAGTACGTCGGCACCTACATGGCCTGGGGCAGTAACTCCGGCGGATGGTGGGGTGAAGGCGAGATCAAGTTCTATATGGACGACGACAGCGAGTGGCCCACCATCTGCGGCACGGGGACCGAAGACTACTTCTGCGGCTCCTACTGCTTCGACATGGGCAAGGACCAGGGCGGGTACCGCGAGTTCTGCACACCGCACGCGGGCCTGCACCAGGTGATCCGGCCGGACGGGCGGTTCGCGTCCCAGCAGCGTTTCGGCATGTACCGGTGGCACATCGCGGACCCCATCCGATTTCGATCGAAGCTGCGCGTCACCATGCAGGCGCTCGGTTGGCGCTCTGGCCGCCGCTACCTGCCGCTGCAGGACGACGTTGCCGCCGTCGCCTACTGGTATCAGACATTGCCAACCGCTCCGTTCCCGGCGCTGCCCGACCGCGACGCGCTCGAAGTCATCTAGCGTCGCCGCGTCGGTTGCCCGGGCCCGACTGGCCGGGTAAAAGCTCGGTTGCATCAGAAGGGTTACACCATGAGCAGCACGCAGATCGAACCCTACGAAGTCTATGCACTTCGCTACGCGCAGCACGAACGTCCCGCGCGGGACAATTTCCTGTTCAGCGACGACATCCACGACGGGCCCCAGCGCCTCGACTTCTTCGTCTGGGTCATTCGCGGCAACGGCAAGAATTACCTCGTGGACCTCGGATTCGACCATGCCGGTGCGGAACGCCGCGGGCGGTCGATCACGCGTCTGCCCTCAGACGCCCTCGGCATGCTCGACATCGAAGCGAACTCGATCGAGGACGTCATCGTCACCCACCTGCACTACGACCATGCCGGCGACCTGAACGCCTTCCCGAACGCGCGACTCTACCTGCAGGAACGGGAACTCGCTTTCGCGACGAGCAGGCACATGGGAATGGCCAGCGTCCGCATGGCGTTCGACGTGGAATACGTGTGTGACTTCGTGCGCGCGGTGTATGACGAGCGGGTCGTGTTCGTCGACGGCTCGCGGGAGATCGCACCGGGGATCAGCCTACATCACATCGGCGGTCACACCGACGGGCATCAGGCAGTCAGAGTCTGGACCAAATCCGGGTGGCTGGTGCTGGCGTCCGACGCGATTCACCTCTATGCCAATCGCGATCTCAACAACCCGTTTCCGATCGTCCACAACGTCACGGAAATGGTGGCCGGGTACGCGAGGCTCGACGAGCTTGCGACTCGCCGCGACCTAATTATTCCGGGACACGATCCGCTGGTACTGGAGCGCTTCCCCTGTCCGAGCAAGGAGTTCGAAGGTGAACTTGCCCGGCTGGACCTGGGCCCCGCCTAGTGTCCTGAGTTGCAGGTTCGTTGCTTATTCGCCGGGCCTGTGTCGTCGCCGAACGGCTTCGCCTCTTCGCTGCCCGGCCTTGCGGGTTCCCGACCTGCTTCGTTCTCGCGCCTCGTCAGCAACAAACCATGCGTACCGAGTCGTACAACCAATTGACAACTCAGGACACTAGAAGATGTTCGTGAAGCCTCGATTGCGCAGCCGGACATTGACGGCGCTGTTGTAGATCGAGCCGAACCGATACCGGAGGCTGAGGCCAACCCGCGTCTCGAAGCCCGTATCGAGCGCCCGACGGCCCAGCAGCACGTCTTCATCACTCAGCCCCGACGCCGGCAGGTAAATCTGGTCCCGCACCAGGGCGGCGTCAGCCCAGAGCCGGACCGTCAGGCCACGGGTGAGCCGGTAATCGAGTTCCCCGCTCAGCTCGACGCGATAGAGGTCGGTGTCTTCGAGGAACTGCTCGACCTCGAGTTCAACACTCGCATCGCCCCACGGCTGCTTCACTGTGTAATCGATCCAGGCCCCGTGGTTGGCCCGGTCTTCGGTCAGCACACCAAACACCGTGGGCTCCTCGTAGTTGAGCCGCATCGCGCCCACAAAATAGCCGGTCGTGAGCGCGCGGAGTGACGATTCCGAATAGGGAAAAACGTTGTACTCGAGCGCACCCGCGACGCGGTAGCCGCGTTCGAGGTTCCTGAATGTCGAGCTGCGCGCTCGCAAGCCGCCACCAACCCCCCAGTGCTCACCGAACGACTTGATTGCGAACCCGTAGATTCCTGAACTGCGGGAGATGTCCTCGAAGGTCGACCCGTCTTCGAATTCGAAGTCCCGTTGCCGGAAGCGATGGTCCATCCCATAGCCCATCCGCCAGGCCTCGGTTGTCCTGCTCGCCCACATGCTGCCCCAGATCTGGTCATCCTCCCGCCGCTCCTGAGCCTTGAGTTCCGTGCCGAACTCGGTGGTGTAGACCCAGTAGTTCCAGGGATCTTTCCCCGCCGTGGAGCCGGGTCGCACCGCGACCTCAGCGGCTGCGGGCGCGGTCCAGACGACGTTCAATCCATCAGCGTAGGGTGACTGGACCACGTAAGGGACCAGCCCCAGCTTGATCAGCCGCAGCATGCCGACGCGACGTTCGTGATCAGTCTGGGCGTTCGAACTATTGTAGCGCAGCGCCTGCCCGAAGCCTTCAAAACTGCCCTGACCCAGGAAACTGAGCAGATACTCACTGCCACTCGCACTGCTCTGCCGTGTGATTAACAGGTGTACGTCGGAGTCCGCGGGATCGCGAACGAACGAGACGAATGTCAGTTCGCGCCTGAGATACGTGCCGTCGCAACCGCGCTGGCAGTCGAGAAACAGCCGGATCGCTTCGCCACCATTCGCCTGCGGAACCTCCTCCGCCAGCACGCCGGGCGCCCACAGCCACAGGACGGCGCAGATGCAAAGTGTTCGAAGCAACAAAGGTCATTCCCAGTGGCCGCGCCCAGAGCGGACGAGGCGTCTCGCGGAGCCGGCATTCTAGCTCAAGTGCTTCGGCCGTCGATCCCGCGGAGCCGAATTGCAGCCCCGATCGTGGGATGTCTGGTACTCTCCGATCAAAAGCAAACGGAGGTTCCGCATGCCGGACTACGCTGAAATCATCTACGAGGTCGACGGTCCCGTCGCCACGATCACGCTGAACCGTCCCGACACGCTCAACGCGCTGACCGACCTGACCCAGGCTGAGGTCAGACACGCCCTCGAATCGTCCGAGCGCAATGGTGAGGTCATCGGAACGGTGATTACCGGTGCCGGACGCGGGTTCTGCTCCGGGGTTGACATGAACGCGCTCGGCGCGATGAGCGAGGCAGGCAAGCGACTCGGCAACGCGCACGACGAGTTGGCGGCGGACCCGGGCAACCCCGATGACGACCCCAACTACAAGAGCTCGCCTACCTACTTCCTCGGGCTGCGCAAGCCGCTGATTGCAGCGATCAACGGCGCCTGCGCGGGGCTCGGCTTCAGCTGGGCCACCTTCTGCGATCTGCGCTTTGTGGATCGCAGCGCCAAGTTCGTCACGTCTTTCTCACCGCGCGGCCTGATCGCGGAACACGGAACCAGTTGGATGTTGCCGCGTCTCATCGGTCCGTCCAACGCGCTGGACCTGTTCTGGAGCTCACGCAAGTTCGACGGTGAAGAAGCATTCCGGCTGGGCTATGCAAACCGGCTGTGCGAAGACGGCGAGTGCGTCGCTGACGCGCAGAACTACCTGCGCGAAATCGCCGGAACCGGCGCACCCAACTCGATCATGATGATGAAACGGCAGGTGTACAAACACCTGAACCGCGAGCTTGGGCCGGCCATGGCCGAGTCGACCGTGTGGATGGACGAGTCCCTGGCGCGCGACGACTTCAAGGAGGGGGTCGCGTCGTTCGTCGAGCGCAGGCCGCCGAAGTTCGCGCCGATCGACCTCGATTAGACGCAGGTCTCATCAACCTGCCGGCCGAGCTGCCGCCAACGCGTCAGACCTCCGGGCTGAACACATCGAGCAGCGAGACGCCGAGGGGCCGAAACCGCGTCCGGAGCCACGCCGACTGAACGTCTGGTGCGGGCGTATCTCGGTCTTCAGGGCGCTCGCCCGCGCAATTCACCATCGCGCGGCTCCCGTCGTGTATTCAGGATTCAGGACGAGCGGGTGCGCGTTATGATGGTAACGCACGACATCGGAGACACCTTTGGACACCAACCTGCTCCTGCGCATCTCGATACGCATTCTCTCCGTACTGCTGGGGCTTGTCTTTGTGATTGCGGGCACCAGCAAACTGGCGGGAATGGAGGCGACCGTCGAGGCGTTCACGCGTTTCGGCTACCCGATCTGGTTTCTCTACGTTGTAGGGTTCATCGAGTTCGTCGGTGGCGCAGGAATGGTCATCCAGCCCGTGACGCGTTTCGCCGCGTTGTTGCTGTTCCCGATCATGCTGGGAGCCATCGGCACGCACCTTCTGCATGACCCGATCGAAGCGATGTTGCCATCCTTCGTGTTGCTGATCCTGATCGAGATCGTCGCGTGGTTCTACTGGATTCGTGAACCGCAGTTGCGCGCGCAAGCGGGCCGGTCAGTCGACGCCTGACCCTCTCCCACCGGGTCTTGGCCATGGCATCTATGCTGTCGTAAGAGAGATTGGGTACTCCTGAAGGGGCATGCATGTCCGACGCCAGAAAAGGCATCGATGTACGATCCTGTGGTAACACGCATCCAGTTCGTGCTGGCCGCGGCCATCGACATGCCAGTATTTCAACGTCTGAAACTGGGAGCCATCCTCGGCTACCTGGGGACTGGCGGAACTCTAGGAACTGTTCCGGCACGAAAAGGGTGATCTGCAACAATAGGGGCTGACCGCGATCGAGACGTGTCCATTCTCAGGTTTGAGGACGGGTGGCTACGTAAACCCCAACAGTGACGAGCACGCTGCCCCAGCTTGTCGACATCAATGTGCAGGCGAGCCATT
>PBVL01000234.1 GCA_002728675.1 Gammaproteobacteria bacterium | reverse complement strand
TCAGATCGTATCCCGCGCTGAACGCGGCGCCGGCACCACGGAACATGACGACACGGACGTCATCGTCGATCTCGGCGACATCGAGTGCCGCATCGAGCTCCCCGAGCAGTTTCGTATTGAGGGCGTTGCGCTTGTCCGGGCGGTTGAAAGTGATCGTTGCGACGTGATCCTGCACGTCATACAGGAGGTGCTCGTAGTCAGGCATGTCTCGGCTCGGTTCGGATATCAGGCCGGAAGTCTGCGCCGGAAGGTGACTTGGCGCCAACCCGCCGTTGAGCCTGTGGGGTTGCGGGCATAAGCTGTCGATTCAAACAGGACTGCGCTACCGCACTGGACGCTGAAGAAATACCGCCCCTCAACGATGCTGTCAACGTTGCACTGGCCGTTGACGTGCTGACGCGCCTGAACACTTTGTCCCAAGAGAACATGGAGCGCGGACTCCGGGACATACTTCAGTCGGTGGGGCAGCGTCTCCACCTGGACCGCGTCGCACTCTGGGACTACGACGAGCTGACCAGACGACTTGACCGTATCTGGTTCTGGCAGTTACCGGGCACCGCTGAGGCTCAGATCACCGACAGTTTTCCCCTCGAGACATTGAGGGACCCCGGTATCGACACGAGTCTCGACGTCTTTGCAGTCGATGACATCGAAGCAGGAACCGACCTCAGTCCAATTCGCCTGTTGGCTCCGAGTATCACGGGCAAGGCGCTGCTTGCAGCATTCCGGCATCGGGACGGTGCGCTCTCGGGAGCCCTTGTGTTCATGATGCTGGACCACCCGCGGAACTGGTCAGCCAGCGACCACGCGATCGTCCGCCTGCTCGTGCACGCCTTCGACGCAACCACTTTGCGGGCCCGCGCGGAGCGGCGCAGCGCATGCTGAACAGTCAGAAGCTCGAGAGTCTTGGTGTGCTCGCGGGCGGTATTGCGCACGACTTCAACAATCTGCTGATGTCCATCATTTGCAACGCGGAGCTCAGTCAGGTGGGCCTCAATCAATCAACGGAAGCCGCGCGACCCCTGCGCGACATCAGCCTCGGGGCAAACCGTGCGGCAGAACTGTGTCGTCAGATTCTTGCGTACGCGGGCGAAGTCTCCCCACAGCGCGAAGACCACGATCTCGTCGAACTGGTCGCCGAAATATCGAGCCTGCTTCGCATGTCGGCGTCCAAACAGTGCACGATCTCGGTCCGCCAGGCCGACGCCCGGCTCGGCATCAATGCCGACGCATCCCAGATTCAGTCAGTTGATCATCAACCTGATCGTGAACGCATCAGACGCCATTGGCAATCGCCCTGGCACCGTAACGATCGGCACTGCGCGCGTCGACACGGTTTCCGACGCGGAGCACCCCGGACCGAGACCATTCGCTATGCTCGAGGTCCGCGACGACGGCGTCGGGATGATGCCCGAGGTAAAAGAACGGATGTTCGATCCGTTCTTCTCGACCAAGTTCGCGGGTCGCGGACTCGGCATGGCGACAGTGCAGGGCATCATCCACGGACACGGCGGGAGCATTTTCGTTGAGAGCGAGCCTAGCTCAGGCACGACGATTCACGTACTGCTCCCACTCAGGGATCTGCCGGATCACGTCGAGAAAGCGCCGCCGCCACCCCGTTCCTACCTTGGGCGCCGAATCCTGATTGTCGACGACGAACCGGATGTGCTGGATGTCGCCGTGAGAATGGCGAGCGAGCTTGGCCTGATCACGGACGCCGTGCTCAGCGGCGAAGATGCACTGTACCGACTGGAGGAGACTTCGGACTTCGATCTCATTCTGATGGATCTGTCGATGCCCGGCATGGGGGGCGCGGCGGCGGCCGGTGCTGCGCTCGCTTTGAACCCGTCCCTGCCCATCCTCCTCTCCTCCGGGTATTCCGCTGAGGGGCTGCCTGAAGGCCTGCTGCGGGCCGGGGTCGGGTTCCTGCCAAAACCCTGCTCACTCGACGCCCTCAAGGCTACACTCGATCAGCACATCGACCCGGGGCCAGCCGGCCAGCTCGGTTAACCCGGACACCAAACCTTCCCGTGAAGCCGCAGCACAGTATCTGGAGCCAACCCACGTTTCACGCCTACCTCGCTTCCGTGGGTTTCTCAGGTGTCGCGATCGCGATGCAGCAGTTGCTCCTCAGCTGGATTCTCATCGGCATTCTGGAACTGCCTGCGGACCGCGTCGGGATCATTCAGGCGGCTGCCGGGATTCCCGGCCTCTTTCTTTTGCTGCTGGGCGGAGCGAGCGCAGATCGGCAGGACCCCCGCGCGCTGCTGATCCGCATCTACCTGTTCGGCCCGATCCTGCCCCTTGCGCTTACCGGTATGGTCGCGGGCGGATTCCTGAACGTGTGGACAGTCCTCCTGTGGGCACTTGGCATGGGCATCGTGACGTCGTATTCGAGCCCGGCGCAGCAGGCAATTCTGAACCGAATCGCCGGGAACGACGTGCAGCGCGCGGTGACGGCCTCGACCGTCGCCGGGTATCTGGTGCAGGTGGTGGGGCTGGCAGTCGCGGGACAGATCGACCGGGCAGGACTCGGGACAGTCCTTGTCGTACAAGCCGTCTGCATCGGTGCCGGGGCGTTCGCGGTACAGCGCTTGCCGGCAGGCGATCCACCCGGGGACGATGCGGTCCGGGAGTCGGCGTTACGCGCAATCCTCGCCGGACTCAGGGCCGTCTACCGCCAGAAGGTCGTGTTCCATACACTGCTGATCAACTTCATGTCGTCGATCTTCAACGCCGGCGCGTTCATGACCGTCGTGCCTTTCATCATCAAACGAATCTATGCCGGCGATGCCGCACTGCTTGCCACGGTCATGATTGCGTTCTACGGCTCTGCTTCCATCTCCAATGTCCTGATGCTGCGGGTCATGCCAATCGCGAGACCGGGCCGCGTCTTTCTTATCCTGCAGCTATCGCGCCTGCCGATCATGGGCGTCCTGTGGCTGGAGCCGCCTTTCTGGGTTGCCGTCTCGGTGCTGATGCTCTGGGGGCTGAACATGGGAATCACGTCCACGCTGTCGAGAACGATCGTTCAGGAGTCCGCCGCTCCCGAGTTCCGCGGGCGCGTCATGTCAGTCTATTCACTCGGTCTGCTGGGCAGCGCCCCGCTTGGCGCAATTGTGCTGGGCTTCGTCATCGAAAGCTTCGGCACGCTCAACGCCCTGGTACCCGGCATGGCAGTATCCATCGTGCTGTTCATGATCGGGGTGAGCGTGACGGAGGTTTACAGATACACCTCGCCCATTCTCCGCGGTCACTGAACCCACCCTCGTCTGCGGGCGGCGCACCAAGCGGCACCGCGCCTTCGTCATTCTCGATCAGGGCCAAATCCCTGATCAGATCATTCGCTGCCGCGGTTGCGAGCGGTCCTTCAGGTCCTATGGCAAGGCGCCTCCACGGGCTCCGCCATGACTCCGGAACGACAGTTTCAGCCCGCCGCGCCGAGCGCCTGACCCATCCTGAGATAGGTCTCGATTCCGTCGTTGGTCCTCTCGACGATCCCGGAATCAACCTGCCAGCGGCCCCGCTCACCAAGGACAATGACCGTCGAGCCACCGAAGAGGAACATCCCCTTCTCCTCGCCGCGGCAAAACGTCGGTCCTTCGTGTGTCTGCAGAATGCGTCCAACGCACGTCGCTCCCACCTCGACCCACGCCAGCTTGCCGAATCGTTCGGTATCGAGGATCGTGACCTGGCGTTCGTTGACCATGAAGATGTCGCCACGAAACGCAAGCGCCCAGGGATTGACCGAATGCAGGGCGCCGGGAATTCGCCAATTGGCAAGGACCTTGCCGTCGTCCGGATAGTGGAACCGGTGGTAGTCGACGGGACACAGCCTTGCAATGAACGCGGGGCCGTTCTCGAACACAGGGTTCCATCGTTCGCTGCGCACAAGCGCGCTCGCCTCGAACAGGGAACCCTTGACCGGGACCCTGACGCTGTCGTCCAGCGCTGTGTACGCGAAATACCGGGCATCACACGGCGCCGGGAAGCGCTCCCCCTCCACGAACGGTCGTGCCGCATCGGTGACGCGCCGCGTGAAGAACTCGTTGAACGTTGCGTATGGCTGCTCGGGTGGTTGTCCGGGTTGAGGCAGGAAGTCGTCCATCTTGATACCAAACCGATCGATGAAAGGCGCCACCTTCTTTGCCGACCCGGGTCGGTCCTGCAGCCAGCCGTAGAGGCGACTGACGGGTGGGGCCGCCACGAGTGAAGACAGCAGACGTCCTGGCAGGGTCCCGTAGAGGGCACGCACCATGGAGCCACCGTAGACCTGCTCCTCCACGACGGCATCGGTCTCGGGATCGTAGTAGCGGATAGGTGCTAGGTCTGGCACTGCTCAGTCATCGCGACGCGGCCGCCGATTGCACCACGGCGCGTCGGGCGGGTCCAGCCCGCAACCCACATGCCAGTCAGCCCGACCCCGTGAACGTCTCGACCTCCGCGACGACCTGATCCGCGTCAGCACCGAACGGATAGTTCCAGACTGTGAGGGCACGCGGCGCCGCATCCGGCACGGCGCAGGCGATGGCGAAGCCCGGCAGGTTTGCCATGCACCAGAAACGCCAGTGTGCCGGAAGCGCTGAACCCGCCTCGAGCGACAGTCCCGGGGGCTCGAACCGAAACCAGAACGTCTTCAACAGCGCAAAGGACAGGCCACGCCCCAACGCTTTCACGAAGGCTTCCTTGAGCGTCCACGTCTCGATGAACCGTCTGCGTGCCGCAACGTCACTGAGCTCCCGCAATGCCTCCACCTCGGCGGGCGCAAAGTAGCGTCGTGCCACATCGCGAAACCGCACGTCCCGATCCAGCGCCTCGATGTCGATGCCACACGTCAACGGACTGACCGCCATGACAATCCTGTCGCGGGCATGACTGACGTTGAAATGGGGCCCGTCCTGCGGCGATCCAATCCGGGGTTTGCCGAACTCGCCCGCCTTGAAGCGCCAGTCCTGAGGACGGATCGACGCATACCGACTCAGGACATCCCGAGCCATGAAGCGCGTCAGCACCGATCGCCCATACTGACCGGACCCGGCATGGCGCGCCGCCCGGGTCCGTTCGTCCACCGTCAACACATCGACATATCGCTGGAGACGCGCGGGATCGACGGACCCCACGGGCTGAGACAGCCAGATGTGCAGTTCGCTGTCATCCAGCCTGATCACCCTACGGGCAGGATCAGACCGCGGGTCAGGGGCACATGCCCCGATGTCTCCGTGGGCTGCGCCCTGAAGCGGTACCCACGGGTTCTGAGCAGAGGCCCAACACCCAGC
>PBVL01000233.1 GCA_002728675.1 Gammaproteobacteria bacterium | reverse complement strand
TGAGTCAATTGCCGGATTCATTCTAAGATTCTCGGACTGGTTACTTGTCTGCGTTTCGACACAAGGACAAGTTTATGAGTGAACTAAGATTTGACGAATTGGCTCAAGAGTATTTGAGCCAGCCTTCAGCTAGGCAGGGGAACAAAAAATCTTACTGGGCGAACAGGGCTGTTGACCGAATGGTTTCGGCTTGGCGTCATAAACGTGTAGATCAAATCAGCGATAGGGATGTACGAGAATTTTTTCGGCGAGTGGCTAGACTGCAAGTTGGCAACGCGACAAAAAATAACTACGTGCGCTATTACCGCGCTGTTATGAACTTTGCCCGTGATGAGCTTCGCGCAATAGATTATGTTCCCAAGGTAAAAGCTTTGCCGGGAAAAGCTCGCACAGATTTTCTGGAAAAGGCTCAGCTTTATGCTTTAGCGGGGGCGCTAGATCCGTTAAGAGCGGACATCATGTGGACAGCTGTCTACACCGGGCTTCGAAAAAGCAACGTATCGAAGATGAAAGTTGAGTGGCTTGATAAGGACAGGCAGCATTGCACTTCTGCCCCCAGAAGTCACAAAAAATGGCGAAGACCATGAAGTGCCGCTATTTGGCAAATCGCGTGAAATTATTCTACGTATATTGGAAATCGTCGAAGACCTGCAACACAAACATTCTTGGTTGCCTGAGATTGAATACGTGTTTGTGCAGACGGGCGGCATGAAAAAAACCTTGGGAAAGCCTCTGACGCAAGTCACCAACAAAACCTGGCGTGCTGCAATGAAGAATGCCGGGATAAAGAAGGGGACGAGGTTTCACGACCTGAGGCACACCTTTGCGACGATGCACAAACGAGCCGGGACTGCCGACAGCGACCTACAAACTTTAGGATGATGGAAAAGCCATCAGTCGATGGACCGGTACAGACACATCATCAGTCCAGAGCTGAGAAAGGCAGCTGAGAAGCTCGAAGGCGCTTAATTTAGGGTGAGAGCATCACCCACTTTTGGAGGAGTATCACCTTGTCAAAAATACCGAAGGTCATGCCCCAAAGACCCAAAGTGGGTTAAGTTACTAATACGTTAAGTCTTTGAAATGGAGCGGGAAACGAGATTCGAACTCGCGACCCCGACCTTGGCAAGGTCGTGCTCTACCAACTGAGCTATTCCCGCTCTTGACCCCAGAGAGCCATGGACCCTGGGTGGGTCCGAGTGCGACAGACTAAAGCATGGCGGCACGCTTGCCAATCGTGGCGCCTGTCCCGTCAGCACCGGCCCGTGGCTCACCGCGGGTACCGGTAGAGACAGTGGCGTCCCCTAGGGGAGTCGAACCCCTGTTGCCGGGATGAAAACCCGGTGTCCTAGGCCTCTAGACGAAGGGGACATGTCTGTCGCGAAGCCGCGAATTCTATTGAGAGTGGGGGGTCGCGTCAAGAAATCCGGGAGACTGGATGGCGCTCCGCCCACGGAGGCCGATGCGACCCACTTGCAGGCGACGCGCTGGGTCAGCGCGCGCACCTTCAATCAGTGGTGGTCGCCACCCGATTCCGAGCCATCGTCTTCGTTGACGATGTGGATGACGCCCATGACCGTCCAAACGGCGATTCCCAGGATGACGACGATGGTGAGCGCGATGATGCCGGACACGTTGATTCCTCTTTGGCTTCACGCGACCCCATGGCAGGCGCCGCGCGCTGAAATTTCGCTGCGTACTGTGCCCGAAACGGGGCGGTTTGTCACCGTCCGGGGCAGGTTTTGAACGCTGTTGAGACCTCAGATGCCGCTCACGTTCACAACCACGCGCCGCCGATGCGGCGTGTGCCTGTGTTCCTAAAGATAGACGCCCTGCTAGGTCCCCAGCGCCAACTCGCCCCCAGTGACCGGAATGCCAAGTGACGTGGCCGTCAACGCGGAGCGCACGTGCGCGGGCATGTCGTCCGGCCTCTCCGCCGTATGCGTCCAGAGCGGATCCCCTTCCGGGACCAGTCGCTGCAGGAACGCCTCGAGGTCGACCTGAACGCCGGGATCGGCGTTTTCCTGGATCACCAGACTTGCACTCGTGTGCCTGATGAAGACGGTCACCAGACCTTCCATGACGCCCGTCTCCGCGCCGGCGCCCTGAACGAGGCTGGTCATGTCCGCCAGCCCGACACCCCGGGTCGATACCTCGAACTCGCGATTCGAGGACGTCACGTTCGTCAGCTCCTTAACTGAGCGGCCGTCAGCAATGCATTGTTGCCGCCCTTTGGAAAGAAGGCTTCAGGATCATCAATACCACGCTGCGCGCGAAGGCTCTGCACGATGTTCGCGCCGGCGCCTTTCGGGAAGCCCGCAATGCGCGCGGCCACCTCACGACACCGTGTGACCACCTGATCGTCCGCGACCACCTCGGTCGCAATGCCCAGCCTCAGCAACTCGGGACCGGGGACCCGGTCCCCGTACAGGGCAAGGCGCGCGGCAACCTGTTCAGTTGTCTTGATCTTGAGCCAGGCAGCGTTCATCGGAATGTTGGCGCCCTGCTGAATTTCGCCAATCTGCAGAAATGCCGTCTCGCCCGCGACCAGGATGTCGCAGGCAAACGCCAATGCCGCTCCCGCGTTGATACCAAACTTCTCGAATGCGCCGATGACGGGCTTCGTACAGCTGAACAACGCGAGGTGCATCGTCCGCACGTCACCGACCTGTTTACCTTTCCAGTCAGGTGGCGGATCAGCCTGCAGTGCCTTGAGATCGATTCCGGAACAGAAATAGCCCCCTTCGCCACGCAGCAGAATGCTCTGCACGTCGTGATCCGCCTGCAGCTCATCGAGCGCCTGCGTGACCTCCCCTGCAAGCGGCGGAATCAACGAGTTCCTGCGCTCAGGGCGGTTGAGTACGATCTCGCCCCAACCTTCGCCCCGCTCGACCCTCATGAACTCTCCCATACCAACCCCCGACCCAATGACGTGTCGCGCAGCATAGCGGAGACAACGTGACCGCTGCAGCGTCGAAGGGGTACCTCCGACGCCACCCGCGCCCGCGCCTGTACAAGCTCCCGACGGAATGGGTACGTTAGGGGTATACCCGCAATCAGCCCACGACATGACGCTCACACCTTTCCACCTGGCCATCCCGGTCGACGATCTCAACAGCGCCCGCCAGTTCTACGGGGAACTGCTCGGGTGTCCTGAAGGTCGCAGCGCCGACGCGTGGGTCGATTTCAACCTCTACGGCCATCAGCTCGTGTGCCACCGGGCCCCGTCGCGCGGCGATTCCGCCAGCAACCCGGTTGACGGCGATGCGGTCCCGATTCCACATTTTGGCGTCGTCCTGACGATGGACGCCTGGCGGACGCTGGCAGACCGACTCAAGGAGGCCGGTGTCGACTTCATCATCGAACCGCACGTGCGTTTCGAAGGTGAGGTTGGCGAGCAAGCCACGCTGTTCTTCCGCGATCCCGCCGGCAACGCGCTCGAGTTCAAAGCCTTCGCTGACATCCCGGGCGCGCTCTTCAGGAAGTAGCGCGTGAGCTACACTGTGAGTCCCGACATGTCTCGTTCTGACACCCGGTGCGACACTCATGACCGACTCCGCATTCGAGCAAAACACGTTCGATCCACACACCCATCCCCTCGATGAGATCGACCTGTTGCGTCACGATCTGTTCCACGACGATCGGCACGTGCCGATCTTCGAGCGCATGCGTCGCGAGTCACCCGTGCACTACACGAAGGACGACCCCTGGGTGGGTTCGTTCTGGAGCGTCACGCGCTACCGGGACATCATGGCGGTGGACACGAACCATGACCTGTTCTCGAGTGAGGGCTCGATCGTTGCCGACGACAACGACGAAGACTTCCCGCTGCCGATGTTCATTGCGATGGACCCGCCGAAGCACGACAAGCAGCGCGGCGAGGTCAGCCCGGTCGTGGCGCCCCGCAACCTCGCCCAGATCGAAGACACGATCCGGACACGCGCGCAGACGATTCTCGACGGACTGCCAGTCGGAGAGGCGTTCAACTGGGTCGACCGGGTGTCCATCGAACTGACGACACAAATGCTCGCGACACTGTTCGATTTCCCGTTCGAAGATCGCAGGAAGCTGACGCGCTGGTCAGACGTCGCCACGGCCGACGAGGACAGCGGCGTCGTCGAAAGCGAAGATCAGCGTCGGGCGGAACTCATGGAGTGCCTCGAGTACTTCACACGGCTCTGGAACGAGCGCGTCAACGCACCACCCGCCAACGACCTCATTTCGATGCTTGCCCACGGTGAGTCCACCCGCGACATGGATCCCACCGAATACCTGGGCAATCTCATTCTGCTCATTGTGGGCGGCAACGACACGACCCGGAACTCGATCACAGGCGGCGTACTTGCCCTCAATCAGTTCCCCGACGAGTTCGGAAAGCTGCGTGCGAATCCCAAACTCATCCCCAACATGGTCCCTGAGATCATCCGTTGGCAGACTCCGCTCGCCTACATGCGCCGCACGGCAACCCGGGACACCGAACTCGACGGCAAGCAGATTCGGGCAGGTGACAAGGTCCTCATGTGGTACGTGTCCGGCAACCGGGACAGCGACGCGATCCCCAACGCCGATCAGTTTCTGATCGACCGACCGAGGGCCCGCCAGCACCTTTCCTTCGGGTTCGGCATCCACCGGTGCATGGGCAACCGGCTGGCAGAAATGCAGCTGCGGATCGTCTGGGAAGAGATTCTCGAACGCTTCAGCCATGTCGAGGTCGCGGGGCCTGCGGTTCCCGTGCGTTCACCGTTCGTGAAGGGCTACTCGGAAATGCCCGTTGTGCTCCATCCCAAATAGGGCTTCCCGCTACTCTTGCGTCGATCCCGCGGCCGTGACGCGCAGGAGCACCATGCACCCGAGGAGCGTCAGCGTGGCCGCCATGAAGAAGGCAGCACCCGGCAGATAGAAGAACGCATCACGGTCGCTGAACACACCGAACAGGACGGTCATCAGCGGCGGGCCGAGAACGGCAGCCATGCTGTTCGCGCTCCCGATGGCTCCCTGCAGTTCGCCCTGGGAATCAGCACTGACCCGCTCGGTCATCATCGACTGCATCGCGGGCATGGAGAGGCCGGAGAGCGCATGCGGCACGATGACCACAAACATCATCCACCCCAGCGGTGAGACGGCGTACCCGACGTAGCCCAGGATCGCAAAGACGAGCCCGACGAGCGCCGACTTAGGCACGCCCCAACGCGGCACAATCCACGGTGTCAGGCCACCCTGCACGATCACCATCATGATTCCCACGAGGGCCAGCGAGTACCCAATCTGCTGGGGTGACCAGGCGAACCGTTCGATCGTGTAGAAGGACCAGGTTGCCGGCAGAACGAAGTGCGCAACCGCGACGACGAACGTCACGAACAGCAGCGCCATGACGACCGTCGAACCACGGAACTGGCGCAGCGCACCCACCGGATTGGCACGCACGAACCGGAACGGGCGCCGATCCGATTCACCCAGCGACTCGCGCAGACAGAGAAGCGCGAACAGCGCATTCGCGAACCCCAGCACCGCCGCGCCAAGGAAGGGCGCACGTGCCCCGAACTCCGCCAACAACCCTCCGATCACCGGGCCAACGATAAAGCCCACGCCAAACGCGGCCCCCATGAGACCGTAGTTGCCCGCGCGCTCCTCGGGCGGGCTGATGTCCGCGACATAGGCGTTCGCGACACTGTTGGTCGACGAGGCAATACCCGCAATGAGCCGCCCCACGACCAACCACGCAAATACGGGCGCCATCGCCATCACGAGAAAATCAATGCCAAACGTGAAGACCGACACCAGGAGCACCCGCTTGCGACCGTAGGCATCGGCAAGGTTGCCCAGCACGGGTGCGAAGAAGACCTGCATGATCGCGTAGGAGACCGAAAGCACCCCGCCGAGCAGCGCTGCTTCAGCAAGGTCCACATCGGCCACGTCCATGATGAGCGCCGGCATGACCGGGACGATGATCCCGAAACCAATCGAGTTCATCAGCACAATCGAGAACACGATCGCAAAAGCGCCCCGCGGCGTCTTGCGTGTGTCAGTCATTCGGCGCTTCCAGCGCGGGCCGTCGCGCGAGAAACCGCGCGGCGAGTACGCCTGCGGCCAGCCCGAACAGGTGCCCTTCCCATGAGACGAAGCTGTCGCTCGGGAGCACTCCGAAAATCAGGCCGCCGTAGTAGAAGACCGCAAGCGAGGCGACGGCGAGCGACGAGACCCTCCGCTCGTAGATGCCAACCGCGACCAGGAAACCAAAGTAGCCGAATACAAGGCCGCTCGCTCCAATGTGATACGCCTCACGCCCGAATACCCAAACGCCGAGCCCCCCCACGATCATGACGATGACGCTGGTCTGAAGAAACACGGCGGGACCACGCATCGCGACAAACAGGCCCAGCGCCAGGAGCGGCGTGGTATTCATGATGAGATGTTGGAAGTTGCCGTGCAGGAAGGGCCAGAACAGGATACCCGGCAGCGTCGCGACCTCGCGCGGAAAGATGCCGAACACGTTGAACGCGTGGCCAAGCCCGGTGTTGATCGCCTCGATCAACCACAGAATGGCCACGAAGCAGATGATGATGCGTGCACCGTCGAGCCATCCAGTCGCGGTTATGCGGCGCTCGCTCACATCGCCTCGCGGCGGCGCCAAGGCCTGCTCAGGACCGTCAGCCCAGGCCCGCTCATGGCTGTCCACCCTGACCGACGCTGCCAATGCAGTCCGCAAGCGCGGCGTTGTCGGGGACGTCACCGTGCCCGACCATCAGGAACACACCGCGCCCCTCGACATCTTCTGTCGTGGACGGATTCGTCACGATATTGCCCTCGGTGTCGATGTAGCCCATGGGTGTGCCGAAGCCAGCCTGGATGAGTCGGGCCGCAAGCGAATTCCAGGGCTGCGCGGGAAATCCAACGTCGAACCGCTCGGGGCGTACGCCCTGCACGTCGAACAGATTCTCGAGGATGACCTCCGTACCCGGCGCCGCCATCGCACGCACCATAAGCTCCGGGTAGGCCCGCACGGGCCGCATTACGGCGTCTGCGCCGTGGCGTCGGAGGCGATCCCGGTTCTCATCCTGCACGCACTCGACGATCACATGACCTTTCAGGTCGTGTTGCTTGAGCTGATCCAGAATATCGAGCGCGACACTGTCCGAGCGAAAGTCACGGGTATCGACCGACATGACGATGACGAACGCCGCCTCGGCAACGTCCACCACGTCAAGGCTCTCACGGCCCTCGGGTGATCCGTTCCTCAGGACCACCCCTTCGGACGCAATCGACACCGGCAGCCCGTTGGGGAAATTGGGTGAGAAAATCTGGATCGGGTAGTCAGCAAGGCTGGGCGTTGCGCGAATCTGCTGCACCAGGATGGCCAGATACCGTTCACCGTCGCGATCGGGAGCATTGAGGATCACAATGTGGTCTTGCATTTCCCATCTCCACAAGCCTTTACGCATGCGTTCGCGTCGGTCCAGGCGGAAGTCGATCCACTCACCGCCGATCTGCGCAAGCACGAAGATGCCGAAAATGTACATGATGACGATCGTGGAGACCTGGCCGTACGGGGTAACCGCGCCGATGTCGCCGTAGCCAACGGTCGTGATGGTGGTCATCGTCAGCCAGAACGCCTGCCACACACCCAGGCCTTCGAACGCCATCATCGCCACAATGTGCGCGCTGACAGCCAGAAACAACAGGACGAACAGGTCGACGATTTTTCTTCGTCGATCGCTCGCGGTAAGCAGACTGAAGTACGCGTGGCGTCGTTTCTGCCAGAACAGGGGGGTGAGCTTGAACAACTGTGCCCCGCTCGGTGAAGCAATCGGCGAGTATACCAACTGGGTCCTGGATTCAGTGCGGGTCGCCCCTGGCCGGAGGGCGACGCAGCATCAGTCCTCGTCAGTCTCCTGAAGATGCGCGATCAGTCGTTCCGCCGCAAGCTGACGAATGCGCAACCGGTCGGCGGCGTCCACCTCGAACTGCTCCGACAACAGATGAAAGTCGTCGTCCGTCAGGGAAATGGACAACCGGGGGCGCTGGGGTTTGCGATTGACGGGCAACCCGAGGATTTCGCGGATGCGGTCGGGCGGATTGATCCCGCGCTCCAGTGCTTCGAAGCGGATTCTGCGGTTGAACTCATCGCCGACGTCGAAGGCGATCTGCACCGCCTTGACCGCTTTGCGTTCGTCGGACCACTTGTTGGGAGCCTTCGACATTGATCGGTTACGCACGCTTGCCCTCGCCCGGCCAAAGCTCCCTGATGTCTTCGACGGGGCGATAGATCGACAGGGCGACATCCGTTTCGCCGTCCTCCCAGACCTCGATGTCGACGCCGTAGGCCTCGTCACTGGAACGGAGCTCAAAGTACTCGAAGGGCTGGCTGTCGTCTTCGTACCGGGACGGACGCTTGTCGCGGTAGTCCTCGCCCTCGTGGTAATAGCCGGTGGCGCCCTGTGCCTGCTGATCGTAGACGGGACCGAGCCACCCCTCGAACCCGTCTTCGGACCGCGGCGACAGCCGCACGGGATCCTCGTTGTCGAAGATGTCCGCGAAGGCGTCGAGGTCGAAGATCGCCTCGACGTCGTCGCGATCGATCGTCATGGAGATGCACAGACGCTCACGTCCGTCCTCCTTTTCGATCATCACGTCGATGTGGTCGTCGGCATCCGATTCGAGACTTAAGCTCGTGTCGAAGGACCGCTCGAACTGATAGGTACTCACACTGACGACGCGGAACAGCTTGTCGCGGATCTGCGGCGGCAGGGCGTAGCTGTCGTTCATGCGGATCATGTCCCCGACTTCGAGCTCGCGCGGATGCGTGAGACGCCGTTCGGATCCCTCCTTTCTGGATCCGAACAGCCCTTTGACGAACGACTTCACGACTGCTGCTTGGCTTTCAGCCGTTCCAGCACGGAACTGGCGTTGCTGGATTCCTCACCAATGCCTGCCTCGCGCATCTTGTCGGTGAGACTCTTGTCCGACGCCTCGTCCGCCAGTTCTTCGGCGGCCGCCATTCGATCGAACTGATCCTGCTGACGCTGCTTGATGCGCTCGAGGGAATCCTTCGCGGACAGAATCTTCGAGTTGGAAGAGGCGAAATTATCAGTGATCGCTGCGCTCGCCTTCTGCACGCTCTCGGTGGTCTTCACCATCGTGAGCTGCCTTTCGTACTCCTTGATCTGTCGCTCGGTCTTCTTGACGAGATCCTTGAGGCGCGCAACGTGCGCTGCAAACTGGTGATGCACTTCTTCCTGCTCGACCAGTTCGGCTTCAAGCGACGCGATCTTCTCGGCGATCTCGAGCGCAAGCCCTTCGTTGCCCTTGTCGAGTGCCTGGGTTGCAAAACCCTCGTGCTCGGCAATGTCCCTCTTGATCGACTCGACCTTGCGCGAAGCCTGCATCTGCTTCGCCATCACGTCCGTCAGATCCTGCTTGGCTTTGTGCATGTGATCCTGGGCGTCCTTGATCTCCTGTTCGAAGATCCTGGTGCCGTTGGCGTCGACGATCAGTTCGCCGACTTCCCGTGCGCCGCCGCGAAATGCAGTCGCGATTTTCTTGAGAATGCTCATGGATAAACTCCTTGGCTCTGGCTCGTTACAAAAACTCTCTACTTCAAGAATTCTTCGAGGGCGGAGATGGCCTCCACCGCGTTTTCACTCAATGTGATGATCTCGTGACAGATGTCCTCGATGTTCGACTCGACGGCGAGCGCTCCGAAAATGACGTAGCGGTCGCCAATCTTGGCAAAGGACGAAAGCGGGATCGGAATGTTCAGCTCCAGCATTTCCTCCAGCATCTCCATGCGCGAGTCCGCCTGGATTTCCTCTTCCGTGAACAGGTAGGTAATGCAGAGGATCTGAGTGTCGGTCACCGAAACATAGGCGGGAATCTCTTCGAATCCCTCAACCGTCACCTGCAGGACCTCAACCTCCCCGGGAATCGGCTGGCACTCGAATTGATAGCCTTCGAATCCCTGGAGGTCGGCGATACGTAGCGCGAGGTCTTGTGTATTCATTTTTGTCAGATGGCTCCTGTTGAGTCGACATAATATGTCACGCTTGATGATGCAGTTTAGGGGCTCGACATAATATGTCAATCCTGAACCGCCTCCTGATGCTCTAATCCTGATAGATGCCCATGTCTCTTCGCCACGCGTCCTGGTGATAGCGATAGACGGTGTGGGAGCCCAGCGTGTTGACGTCAACGTCAACCTCGAAGAAGTCCCTGGGAAACTCGAATGCGGCAAGCAGCAGGTCGCGGGTCAGCCAGTCGTGGGCGACCGGCAGTGTCGTGAGTTCTGCGAGCCGTTCCCGCGGCGGCCGCGCCTGCCGGGTCGCGACCGACCAGCCCCACTCACCGAAACTCGGCACGTTCTGCCGGTATTGCTGTACCTGTGGGAATCCCGCTGCGCGGAGCGTCTGGCCAATCGAGATGAATGCATTGCGGGCGTGATATGGCGACGTTGACTGGGTCACCAGCACACCTTCCGATGCGAGCAGATGGAAGAGCCGTGCGTAGAACTGATCGCTGTAGAGGCGGTTGAGGTCGGGATGGCTCGGGTCCGGCAGATCGATGATGATGACATCGTACGGTGCGGGTTTGGCCAACCGGTCGACCTCGACAAATGCGTCGCCGAACGTCACATTCACACGGGGATCGCTGAACGAGGCCCCGTTCAGTGCAACCAGTGCGCGGTGATACGCAGGCAGGCTCTCCCGGTCAGCCACTTCTCCACCCTGGAAGAAATCAACCAACTGGTTGTCGAGGTCGATCAGATCCACCTGTTTCGGGTCCCACGCCAGCACGTCACGCAGCGCCAGTCCGTCGCCTCCGCCAATGATCAGGACACGCTCGCGGCGCGGCGCAATAGCCATCGCCGGGTACACGAGCATGCCGTGATAAATGTGTTCATCCTCACTGGAAAACTGCATCCGGCCATTGAGATAGAACCCGTAGACGTACTCGCTGGTGTTGGGTACGTGCCGTCGGGTCACGGTCAGGTGCTGGTAGTGCGAGGACTGATCGAACACGACCTCATCCGCGTAGAGCAGACCGCTCATCCGTCGCGTCCAGTCGCCTCCGTATGCATACAGCGCGAGCGCCATGGCGACCACGATCAGGTGACACACGAACAGTGCAAACGGGCGGCAGATTTCATTGCGATACCGAACGAGGAAGATGATCCCGGCGGCCACGTTCGCAAGCCCGGTCAGCACGCCTGCCCGGGTCACGTCGATCGACAGCATGAACAACACCCAGATCGCAGCGCCCGCCCCCGCCCCGATGTAGTCGGCGCCGTAGATCGTGCCGACGTTGTGCTCGAGGTGCTGACCGTAGATCTGCTCCCGGACCCGCGCGATGAGCGGAATCTCCATGCCGATCAGGAAGCCGATGACCGTCCCGAAAACAAAAGGAGAGTAGTGCGCAATGGTGCTGAGCACGTCGAAGAGCCCGCCCTGCGGCAGCAGGTCGGGCGGCAACAGGTAGGTTTCGGCAATGACGGCCGGCAGCAACGCGGTGAACGAGACCAGCGCCGCAATCACGATGATGCAACTCACGCCCAGCATCGCGATGCACACTTCGAGCCACGCAAACGCGGTGAACGGCTGACGACAGAGCTTGGCCGCAAACGCGCCGAGCCCCATGCTCACGATCATCAGTCCAATCATCGTGTAGATGGTGGACTCGATGGCCCCCAACACACGGCCCGCGTAGTGCGAAAGCAGGTATTCGTAGATCAGCCCGCAACCCGCGAGCACGCCCATGATTCCGATCAGGAAGCTGTCGTGCACGAGCAGCGAACTGCGGCTGTTACCGCTGGCGCCGACGTTATCCGGCGCGTTCGGCACGGATGTGACCTCGGTCAAGGGTCCTGCCTCGGGAAGGCCGCGGTCGGTCCCGCGGCGCCGGTCCCGCTACCCCGCGAACAGTGCGGCAAAGAACAGCCCCATCGCGATGTAAACCGCCGCTTCGATCGCGGCGACACCGACATTGCCCTGCTCATCAACCTCTTCGACCACGTGGACGCCCATCAGGATCACGGAGCGCGCGACGATCGCCAGAAGCGACACCAGAATCGCGAACAGGAGCGTGACCGCCGCCCAACTCGCGAGCGCAACCGGAAGGCTGGCCGTGTCGTATGCCACGACTCCCGATGCGGCAGTGATTGCCAGCGAGACGCCAAGGAGATTGCCGAGAAACCGGATCGAGAGCGCAACGTTTCCGCCCTTGAACGCCTCCTGCAGGCTGCCGCCCGCGTTTCTGCGGGCATACACCATGAGGCGGTACTGGGTGACGAGGGCCAACATGAGCTGGGTCAGCACGAAGGCCGCTAGGACCGCGAGCAGGCCGTCAAACGTGTCGCTCTCGACCCAGAGCATCACCGCGCGAAGCACAAGCCCCGTGGCGATCGTGTTCCCGACATCCACCAGCGCCGCCGCAAGGTTGCCCTTCTTGATCTCGTCCTGAATCTCGATCCCGCGGAGGATCAGCTTGTCCTGCGCGAGCCTCCCCACCTTGATGAGAATCAGTCCCACAACGCCATAGACGAGGACCGCGATGACTTCGGAGAGGAACGTGGCGCCCGGCTCGCCGGACACCGCACCGGTCAGCATCAGCGCGAGAGAGACGGTGCCCCCAGCCATTGCAAGGCCAAAGGCATAGTTGTCCCGTGAGGCCAGTTCTTCCGCGCTGTTCACGTTCGCGACCAGGCCCGTCAGGAACCGCAGGCCAGAAATCATCACCACCGCTATCACGAGATCGATCACGAGTACCTGATAGATGTACAGGTCAACTTCGCTCAACGTGAATTCGCCCATCCGATTCGCCCCTTGAATCCCGGTTCCCTAAGTTTCAGGTTTCGCCCCAGCGCTACTTGCCGCGTGACACTCCGCGCGAGGTCCGTCCACTGCTGTTGCGGCCGCCGCTCGAATAACTGCTGCTGTATCTGCTCGAACTGCCGCTCGAGGCGTACTTGCTCTTGAAGACCGACTTGCTCTGTGCCGTGCTGCGCGCCGACAGCCCGGAGGCGCCGCTGCGCTGCTTGGAATAGGGGCTTTGGTAGCGCCCCGAACTCCGGAACTGCTTCTGCGCCCTGCGGTCGACATCCGCCATCGCCGAGCGCTGACTCCGCGACGTATAGCTGTTTCGGCCAACGTCGTGGTAGTAGCTGTAACCCCGACCCCGGGACCAGTCGTTGTAGTAATACCGGTTGCTGCCAAACATGCTCGAGAAGAAAGCGTACTGGCCATACCACGCCCAGAACGAGCCCCCGCTGCCGTGTGACCAGTGGCCGTAGTGCGGGTTGCCGACGTATTGACTGCCCGCCCCGTAGCTCTTCGAGTTGTTCAACTTCTGTTCCTGCTCCTGGCTCACCGCGTTCACCCGCGCGAGCTCCCCGTCCGACATGTCCGCGATGACGTTCACCGTGTCGGAGAGCGCATCGTTGTAGACGCTGGTCTCGGCGCCGCTCTGAATCGACTGAAGTTCCGCGACCTTGTCAGTCCAGTTCTCGAACGTCTCCGAACCGTCCCTGACGCGCTGAAACCGCTCATTGAGGCTCTTGTAGATCGGCGACTCGACGCCTGTCTCCTTCCTGAGCTGCCTCAGCAGCGGGGCAAGCTCCGGGCGCCTGTCCTGCAGAATGTCGGCGTACTGTTTGATCAGGGTCGCGTTGCGCAGCGAGCCGGCGTTGAGGGCGCTTTCCAGCTGACGGAGCCGATTCTCGGTCAACAGCAGCTCACCTTCGACCTGCGCACTTCCCGAACTGCCACACCCGGACACGCCGAGCAAAGCCGCCAGCATCGTGATACCCAGGATGAACCTTACGAACGATGGCATAGGCGTTGACGTCATCCGTTCTGACATATTATGTCGAAGTTATGCCACAACCAGACAGGTATTTCCACAAATGCTGTGCCAGAGTGACGTTCAGTTGATCTGGCCCCGTAGGCGATAGACGCCATCCTCGAACCGATCGAACAGGCTGTCGAGCATCGGATGATCGACGGGACCATCCACTGACGCGCGCTCGAGGTTCCGTTCGGCGACGTAGGTCGTGTGGGTCGCGCCGTCCACGAGGACGTGATACCAGGGCGCGTCCTTCGGTGGCAGCGAACGGGCCATCTGCTCGTACCAATCGTCAGAGCCGCTGAATACCGCATCGACGTCGTAAACGACTCCCCGGTAGTCGAAGCGCACGTGGTGTATCAGCTCGCCCGGAGCAAATTTCGCCTCGTTCATCCGTCAATCCCGACTCGTCAGCCTGCATTGTTCCACAGAAGGATGATCGGGCGCACTGACGAAGCCTATGATTGCCCCAGCAGAGCCGCGCCAACGGTCATGGCCGACATCAACATCGAAAAGTTCTATCAGCACATCGGCAAGATCCTGTCGATTCTGTACGCTGAGTTCCCGTCGAAGACGCCACTCTACGTGGACGACGTCGCCGGCATCGACACGCCCGACAAATACGGCCTGCACAGTCCGACCTACACCGCAGGATTTTTCGCCATGATCTGGCTCGCCGAAGAGGACTTCCTGCGCTACAGCGATACGATCCATCAGGACGGAATCGACCAGGCGTGCCTCACCAGCAAGGCCTTCCTGCGTCTCACGGCTCCGGCGGACCCGATCTACGTCGAACCGGAGGGTGATCAGAAAGTCGTCAGCCTGCACGGCGGCGATCGCACCGAGTCATTGCCACCTTCGGTCATAGAGGAGCGCAGCCTCGTCATCAACCAGTTGCGCTCCGCCCTTCGGGCCAGATCGTCGATTGCCCTCACGAAGGTGGTCAGCCACATCCTCGCGAACTAGCCGACCCGGTACAGCACTTCCTCTTCGTAGCCGGTCACGATTGGCCACAGTCCGGCAAGCTCGGCGTCCAGTTCCGGATCACCCGTATCGACACCAAGGGCACGCCCCCCGAGGCCCGCGAGTTTTGTCCGGGTCGCGACGATCGTGATGTGTGCCGGGCCGCCCACGGCACGAATGACACGCGGCGAGAACTGCTGGTTGCCGCGCCCGAGCAGGAACCCATGGCCGCCTGTGACGCCAAGCACGATCCGTGTGTGGTCATCCGCAATCTCAGCCAGCGTCTTCTCATCCGCATCCTTCGCAAGCCACGCGGCGCCTTTCCAGACATCCACGCCGAGCAGCGTCGACGGATCGCCCAGCGCGGCCTTGATGGCCCCGGTCGTGGTCCCGGCACCGATGAAGTACGTGAGAGACGGCTCCAGACGTTCCATGATCCACGCGGCGATCTCGACGTGCGCAAGCGGCACCGACTCCCGCCCACCAACCTTGGTCGCCTGCAGCCAGGTGAGATCGCCCGCCACCAGCAGTTCGCCGTAGAAGCGGGAGTTCACCTCACCATCCCGCAGCTTCGCCTCATCGATGTCCCGGACCTCTGCACGCGTCGCACCAACCATCTCCCCGCGCAAGATCCGGGTGGCGAGGTCCGCGGCCGCCTCCGGCGTGCGCCGAACACGCCTGAGTGCATCTTGACGCCCGCCGGCACTCCCAGCACGGGGCAGTCCGTGTCGAGCGCATCCAGCACATCCCGCGCCGTCCCGTCACCCCCGGCAAACAGGATCAGATCGCAGATGCCCTGGAGGACTCTGACGCCGGCCCGCGTATCCGCGGACGTCGTTGCGCGTGCTGCCGCACCGGCGTGCACATGTGCCGGGAGCCCGGCCTCATCACACGCATCTGCACCCATGGCGCCGAGCAGGGTATACACCTCACAGGATTGCGTGACCGTCGCGAGAGCACGCGCCATCCGGCCCGTCGACTGACTGCGGTAGGCCGCGTGCGCCGCGATACGCGCGGCGTCGCCATCGCTGCCTTTGAGCGCGGCAGGGCCACCGATCCCGGCTACGGGGTTGACGACGACGCCCAGTCGAAACGGCCGGCTCACCGGTACTGCGCGGCGCGCCTCCAGTCTCCGCCGAAGCGTTGCGCCAGCGCATCCGCGAACCGGGCCGCCCGCTTCGACAACCCCGCGGACAGCATGTCGCGCGCCGCACGCGCGATGCGCGCTCTGAACACCGTCGTATCGGTCTCCGGAAACGCGAGATTGTCCGCACTTTCCCTGAAGTCCAGTCCGCACGCCACGGTGAAGATCCACTCGAGCGCCTGGGGCCGCACTTCCGCATCTTCGAACCTCTTCTGTGCCGAACGGTCGCGTTCACCCTCGTACCAGTATCCGTAGTCGACAAGCTGGCGACGGCGCCTCGACGCAATGCACCAGTGCGCAGCCTCGTGCAGCGCACTCGAGGCAAAGTCCTCCCTGTATCGAATGACGCTGATGCCGCTGCCGTCGCCTGCAGGCGCATAGAGCGGTTCGTCCGCTCCACCGACCATGCACACGTAATGGGATTCGGTGAAGGTGTCGCGAAAGACAGTCTCAACCGCCACGTGCAACAGCGCATCCACACTTGCCGACGCGTTCACCGGGGCACCGGCTCAACCTCGGAACCCGGGAGGCATTCCGTACCTGCAAGCGCCGTGTAGTAGTCCCTGGACAGATGGACTTCGCCCGCCAGCAGATGATTGAGGTACCAGCGCGCGGGCCTGAGGCCCTCCGTAATCCACCGCTCAGTGGCGATGTAGACCCATGCGGTCAACGCGCCTTCGTCCGTGACGATCGCGCACGGCTCGCGGACGTATCGCTCCGGAAAACCCTCGAACGGGTCCATCTGCTCGATCTGCTCCGGCTCCGACAGCTCGTAGACGACGCCTTCGACGCGCGCCCCGGGAACACGCATGACGTTCGCCGACGCCATTCCGGGATGGACAGTCGAACGCTTGTTGAAGCGCAGTTCGAAATCACTGAGCGTCCCGCCGAGCGCGCGCCTGAAGCCCATTTCACGCCGGGACACCCGCTCGCGATTCATGTTGCTGCCGTATGCGAAGTACCAGTGCACGTTGCTCATCGCACCCGGCACTCCACAGCATGAATCCGCGGGCGGTTCATCCCTTGCGAATCCAGAAGCTGTACTCGTCGC
>PBVL01000232.1 GCA_002728675.1 Gammaproteobacteria bacterium | reverse complement strand
CGGCGTCACGACCCTCAAGCTCGGCCTGGACAGTGCGGGTCCGATTGGCCCGGCACGATACGCGCTGCTGGAAACCGTCGTGGACCTGGTCCGCGGGCTCGACTCCGCGCCGACGGGTGCTTCGGCAAACTAGGGTGCCCCGGAGAACGACGCCGGATCGGCGTTGCCACCGCTCAGTACGACACCCACGCGCCGTCCAGCGAACCGATCGCGATCCTTGAGTATGGCGGCAAGCGTGACCGCCGCCGACGGTTCGACCAATTGCTTCAGAATCGACCAGATCAGACGCATGGCCTCGAGCGATTCGGCGTCACTGGCTGTGACGATCGATGCACAACGTTCCGCGATGATGTCGAAGTTCAGGACCCCGAGCAGTGTCCGCAGCCCGTCGCAGACCGTGTCCGGCGCATGGTCGGTCACGCGGACTCCGCTCGCGAACGAACGCGCGGCATCGTCCGCGCCAAGAGGCTCCGCGCCGTGGACCTCCATGCCCGGAGGCGCGGCGAGCACAGCGCCCGCGAGGAGTCCTCCGCCCCCGACCGGAGTGACCACCGCATCCAAAGCGCCAACCTCTCCGATTAGCTCGAGGGTCGCGGTTCCCTGCCCGGCGATCACGGCAGCGTTGTCGTAGGGATGCACGAACGTGGCACCCGTCTCTTCGACGACAGCATCGAGCATCGACTCACGCGCAGCGAGGTTGGCTTCGCAGAGCCGCACCTGTCCGCCGTAGCGTTCGATGTTGGCGAGCTTGGTCGCGCTGACGTCCTCCGGTACCACGATGTACGCCCTGATACCTGCAGCGCGCGCGGCGCAGGCCAACGCCGCGCCGTGATTGCCTGAGGAATGGGTCGCGACACCGTGGCGCGCCAGATCCGCCGGCAGCGTCACGACAGCGTTCGTCGCGCCGCGGAACTTGAAGGCGCCGGTCTTCTGCAGGTGTTCACACTTGAACCAGAGCTGCGCGCCCGTGAGCGTGTTGAGCGACTCACTCGTCAACACCGGAGTGCGCCGGACCCGCCCCCCGAGCCGGCGTGCCGCTTCCTCCACATCCCGGGACGTCGGCGACATCAGCCACTGTTGCGGGAGTGCCATCTCTGCCTCAGTGCAGGAATGACCGAATCCCGGTCTCGGCAATCGCAATGCCGTATTCGGTTGCCGCCTCGGCCACCTCCTCGTCCCGGACGCTGCCGCCCGGATGCCCCACATAGCGTACGTTACTGTGCGCCGCGCGGTCGATGTTGTCCCGAAACGGGATGTACGCATCGGACGCCAGCACGAGCGAGTCGAACTGTTCGATCCACGCCCGGCGGTCCTCCCGGGTCAACGGAGACGGCGTACCGTCCAGCCGCGCCCCGAGGTCGGCGCGTTCGCGGTCGGAGAGTTCGTCGTACAACAGGAACTGATCGACGATGTTGGCCTTGTCGACTTTCCTGGTGCCCGACTTGAAAGGGAGGCCAAGGACGTTGGGGTGGGATTGCAGCATCCACTTGTCCGCCTTGTCGCAAGCCAGGCGGGTGCAGTGGATTCGGGACTGCTGCCCGGCCCCAATGCCGATCACCTGACCCTCGCAGGCAACCGCAACCGAGTTCGACTGCGTGTACTTCAGCGCCACCGAGGCAACGAGGAGAGATTCGGCCGCCGCGTCGGGCAGGCCATCGAACATTGCACGAGTGAAGCGTTCCCGGTTCCGCTCCTGGGTGAACGAAAATCCAAACACCTCCCTGTGTTCCAGTTCCGGACCCTCGTAGTCGGGATCGATCTCGAGCAGAAGGTAGGCGCCCTTCTTTTTCTTCTTCAGCGTTTCGAGCGCCGCCGGTTCGAATCCGGGCGCGATGAGCAGGTCCGAGACCTCGCTCGCCAGAACGTTCGCGAGCGATTCGTCGACAACCTCGCTGACCGCCGCCGCATCACCGAAGGAGCACATCCGGTCGCCGCCACGGGCCCGGACGTAGGCATTTGCCACGTCGGAAAGGTCTGTATTGCGCAGGAACTGCGAGCGTACGAACCGCTCGGACAGCTCGCCCGAAATCGCGGCGCCCGCGGGGCTCACGTGTTTGAATGATGCAGCCGCGGCCTTGCCGGTCACCTCCTTCAGCTCGCGGACCAACTGCCATGCGCCGAGCGCGTCCAGCAGGTTGATGTACGAAGCGGCGCCGTTGCGTACCCTCAGCGGCCCCGCATCGTGACTGACGGACGCCTGGCCCTGATGCGGATTACAGCCGTAGCGCAGGTCGATCTTCATGTTGATTCCTTGCTCTCGATTTTCGCCCAGGTATCGCGCAGCGCGACGACTCGGTTGAAGACAGGCCTGCCCTCACGGTCCGCGATGTCGCGGTAGTAGTAACCCTCTCGCTCGAACTGATACCGGTCGTCTTCACCCGCTTCGCCCAGCCCTGCCTCGACGACCGCATCGAAGGTCCGGGTCGATGCCGGGTTCACGATGGCGTCCAGATCCTCTTCGCTCCGCGCGGGGTCTTCGACGCGAAACAGCGGATCGAAGTTGCGGACTTCGGCCCGCAGCCCCTCCGACGCGGACACCCAGTGGATGACGCCGCGCACCTTGCGGCCCTCGGGGTTCTTTCCGAGCGTGTCCGGGTCCACGGAACAGAGCAGATGATCAATCTCCCCCGCGGCATCCCGCACAACTTCGTCACACCGGATCACGTAGCCGTACCGCAAGCGCACCTCACCGCCAAGCACCAGCCGCTTGAACTTGCGGTTGGCTTCTTCGCGGAAATCGTCGGCATCGATGAACACCTCGCGCGTGAATGCCACCTGCCGCTCACCCAGCGACTCGTCCTTCGGATGGTTGGCCGCGCGCAGCATCTCGCGATGATCCTCGAGCAGGTTCGTGATGACCACCCGCAGCGGCCTAAGGACGCCCATGACACGCGGCGCGGTGGCGTCGAGCACGTCACGGATACACGACTCGAGCTGCGCCAGTTCGACAAACCCTTCGCTCTTGGTGATGCCGATGCGCCGGCAGAACTCGCGGATCGCCTCTGGCGGCACCCCGCGTCGCCTCAGTCCGGCGATGGTTGGCAGCCGGGGATCGTCCCAGCCACTCACGTGCCCCTCCTCCACGAGCCTACGCAGCTTGCGTTTGCTCATCATCGTGAACTGCAGGTTCAGTCGGGAGAACTCGATCTGCTGGGGATGGACATTGAGGTTCAGTTCGTCGAGCACCCAGTCATACAACGGCCGATGGTCCTCGAACCCCAGATCGCACAGGGAATGGGTAATGCCTTCCAGGGAGTCGGAAATGCAGTGGGTGTAGTCGTACATCGGGTAAATGCACCACGTGTCCCCGGTTTTGTGATGCGTCGCGTGACGGATGCGGTAGATGATCGGGTCGCGCATGTTGATGTTCGGCGACGCCATGTCGATCCTGAGGCGCAACACGTGCGCGCCGTCTTCGAACTCCCCGTCGCGCATACGTCGGAACAGGGTGAGATTCTCATCGGCGCTCCGGTCGCGCCACGGACTGTTGCGACCCGGTTCGCTCAGGGTGCCGCGCCCTTCACGAATCTCATCGCCGGTCTGGGAGTCGACGTAGGCCTTGCCTTCCCGGATGAACTGCTCGGCAAACGCATACAACTGATCGAAGTAGTCACTCGCATTGCGAAGATCGATCCAGTCGAATCCAAGCCAGCGGATGTCGCGCTCGATCGCGTCGGTATAGCGGGACTCTTCGGTCAGCGGGTTCGTATCGTCGAACCTGAGATAGGTCCCGCCGCCGTAGTCCTTGGCAAGCCCAAAGGACAGACAGATCGCCTTGGCGTGACCAATGTGCAGGAACCCGTTGGGCTCCGGCGGAAAGCGGGTCACGATGTTCTCGTGTTTGCCCGTCTTCAGGTCATCTTCGATGATCTGGCGGATGAAATGTGCGGGAGGAGTGGGATCTTCAGCCATCGTGGACGGACCGCGCTCGCGGTCGGCAAACAGAACCCGCGCATGGTAGGTGGAACGACAGAGAAGTCAACGCGCGACCAGTTCATGCAGGACAATTTCGGGCCGGCAGTTGAACCTGACCCGCACCATCGAGGCACCGACGCCGCGACTGGTATAGCCCTGCATCGCTACGCAGCGCCAGGCTCCGCTGATGAGCCGGCGCGGTGCTGACGCATTCGACATGATCGGAATCCCGCCGGGCAGGCAGATCTGGCCACCGTGCGTATGCCCGGTAAGGTAGGCATCGGCGGCCTCGCGGTACTCCACGTGCGCGTGATTCATGAGCACGGTGAGCCCGTCCTGATCGGCCCCTTCGAGCGCCCGTTCCAGATTGGAAGCCCGGTAGTGCACACAGTCGTCGACTCCCGCCAGAAGAAATGCCCCCCCGGACGTCTCAACCCGCACATGCTCGTTGATCAGGAAACGGATGCCGGCACGCTCGAGCGGCGGGACGATCCGGATGGAGTCGTGGTTGCCAAGGATTGCGTACGTCGGCGCAGTGATTGCCTCGTGCAGCTCCCTGACACCGTCGACCGCGGCGTCGACCACATTGTGTCTGAAGGCAAAGTCGCCCGTCAGCAGGCACATGTCATAGCGCAGCGGCGCGATCGCCGCAGTGACGGCCCCGATCAGTTCCGGGAAATGCTCGAGGTGAAGGTCGGAGAGATGCAGGATGGTGCAGCCGCTCAGCCGACTGCCGGGAGGCAGGACCGCAAGTCGGTTGCGTGTCACCTGCAGGTCGAGCGCGTTGCGCAAACCGCGATCAGCCAGACCGGCGAGGCGCAGCAGCCGCGGCAGAACCTGCTTGACCGGCAAGCGATGGAACAGATCCCGGGTCTCGTCCACTCCCTGCGCCTCGAAGGCAACGCGTTGGCGAAGCTGAAATAAACCAATTCGCTGCTCCAGGTGTCCTAGGACAACCCGATCGATCGCTGACACCACAGTGTTCTGGCTCACGACATATAGGCCGGGTTGATTGAACGGTCGCGGAAACTCGGCCAATTGTGGTTCGACAACCGAGGGCCATCAAGGGCTCAGCGCCGCGGGCCGACCTCGACCATTTGAGGGATCACGCAACATGATCAAAGACACATCGGGGCAGGACACGATCATCGAAACGCCTGCAAGCCCCTGGCGACGCTAGGCACTTGTCGGCACCGCGGCGGTTGCGATCGCGGCATCGATCGTGGTGGTGCCCGTCTGGCAGCGCTGGGCCAGCGCAGACGTGACCATGGAACGGGGCCAGCTGCGGTTTGCCGAGGTGACGCGAGGCGATCTGACCCGCGACATCACCGCTCAGGGCAATATCGTCGCGGCAATCAAGCCAACCCTGTTCAGCACGGCATCCGGGGTCATCGATCTCTCCGTCCAGGCGGGGGACCCGGTTCAGAAGGGCGATCTCATTGCCTCGGTCGACAGCCCGGAACTGCTCAACCTGCTCGAACAGGAGAAGGCTGCGCTGGAATCCGCGCAAACGGCCTTCAAGCGCCAGCAGATCCAGGCACGCAAGATCCAGTTGCAGAATGACCAGATTGCGGACCTTGCCGAGGATGGAATCTCCGAATCGAACCCGGTTTCCATTTTCAAACTGCTATTTAATCAGCAGAATAAATAGCTTATGGCTGTTTCTTAACGCTAACCCTATTTCACAACCTTTTTGAAATGTCACTTCGGGGACTAGTTTCCGTTCCCAGCAAGGTCGGAAATTTTCCAACCCTTGGAGGAAGGGTAATTGTTCCAACCTAATCAGGAATGGAACTGTTGCAACCCTGCGGCGAATGGAAAATCTATAGTCCCCTTGTTTCATGCCTCCGTTGCGACCCTGTGAACGACAAGTTCGAGTCGCTGTTTGTTGAAGTGCGCGTACCGTTCAACGCTGTTGAGGCTGTTCCAACCGCCGATTGTTTTCAGATCGTTAGGATTCGTGCCTGCATTTGCGTGATGCGAAGCAAATGAATGACGAAGCGTGTGGAAGCTGACTTCAGGATCGATCTTCAATCGCTGACAGGCCATCTTCCAATGCTTGGTTGTATATTGATTTTGGATAGCGAAATAAGGTAAGTGAAGCT
>PBVL01000146.1 GCA_002728675.1 Gammaproteobacteria bacterium | reverse complement strand
GTGTCAAACATCTCGACAAAGTGCGGCCGCGCCCGGGCGGGGGACGTGGGGGGATCCCATGCGCGGCCGAAAGAGAGCCGCCGTCGCGCCTGCGCGGAGCGGCGATCATGCAGAGCGAACGTCATGCGGCGGAAGGAACGCTGTTCGAGCATCCACCCGATCTCTCGTTCGCCTGCTGCGTCCCGGTCCTGCACGCTGATCCAGGGTTCAGGCGCCCAGACAGTCTCCACGGCGACCGGGCGCCGTCGTGTGCTCTTTCGGAGCTGGCCCCGGAGGGGCCAGTGAACTCTCAGTCCCCGACGACCCAGGCTGCCTTGCGCTTCTCGCGAAACGCCGCCATGCCTTCTGCACCCTCATCGGAGGCGAACATGCGCTGGCTCCAGGTCGCCATCTCGTCGAAGCCGGCTTCGCGGGACAGGGTTGGAACCCGCCGAACGAGCTTTTTGCACTCCACGATGGCATTCGGCCCGCCGAGGTTGATCATGTCGATCTCCTCCTGCACCGCGGATTCCAGATCGGACGCCGTGACCGCACGATGCGCGAGGCCAACTTCGACCGCTCGCGCGCCGTCGAACCGTTCGCCGGTCAGGAAGAGCTTCATGCCGTGATGGGTGCCGAGTTTCGGCAGGCACACGACGCTGATGACCGCCGGGATCACGCCAATCCGGACCTCCGAGAAGCTGAAGAGCACGTCTTCGACAGTGACCACGATGTCCGCGGCACCGACGAGGCCCAGTCCACCTGCGAACGCGGCCCCGTTCACGGCCACAATCACCGGCTTCGGGCTGTCCTGCATCGCGGTGAGCACGTCGGGATACGGCACAGCCTTCCCGCCACCCGAAATGGAGGACCCGGGCGGACTCTTGAGGTCCGCCCCGGCACAGAACGCCGGTCCGTTGCCGGTCACGACGATGCAGCGCACCGTGTCGTCCGCGTTGGCCGCCTGAAGGTGCTCGAATAGCTCGTTGACGAGCACTGCCGAGAGCGCATTACGGTTCTCGGGACGGTTCAGCGTGATCCATGCCGCGCCTTTGCGGATCTCGTAGAGGGTCGCTTCGGTTCCGGCCATTACGCCGCTCCTTCTTCTTCGAGAACGACCAGCATGGCGCCGTTCGGTACCTGATCACCCACTGCGACGTGGACTTCCGCGACCTTGCCGGCACGCGGTGCGGTGATCTTGTGTTCCATCTTCATCGCTTCGAGGATCAGCAGAATCTGGCCCTTCTTGACGTCGTCACCCGCCGCAACGTGCGTCGCGAGTACCGCGCCGGGCATCGGCGCAACCAGGCCTCCGCCTGACGCTTCGAGGTCCGCGGTCGGGAACCTCGGCAGTTCAGTGAGTTCGATGTCCCCGTCCGGTCCGTGGACGAACCAATCTTCACCCTGCCGGTCGACCGTAAAAGCCAGTCGGGCACCATCGATCTCGAGATCGAGCTGTCCCTCGTGCGCGTTGATGACCACGACGGAATAGTCGGCCTCACCAACCCGGAAGTTGATCCGGCCATCCCGCTTGACGGAATACTCGACCGCCGTCTCCTCCTTGGCGATCCTGAAGCTCACGCGCTCCGGAGGCATGTGCGAATTGCGCCACCCTGCCTGAATGTGCCCCAGCACGCGCGCTTCGGCCTGCAGACGACGCCTGTTCTCGACGACGGCCGCGATGCATCCGACGGCCTTGTCGACATCTGTCAGGGGTCTGACACGATCCGGATTAACGCGTTCGATGAAGTCCGTCGTCGTCTCACCGGCAAGGTATTCCGGGGTCCGCAGCGCGGCAACTAGAAAGTCGCGATTCGTGGTCAGCCCCTGTACGCGGGTCGTTTCAAGGACGCGCGCAAGTCGGCCAGCCGCTTCTCGACGGGTTGGCGCATGAACCACGACTTTCGCAATCATGGGGTCGAACCGCGAGCTCACCTCGGTCCCCGACTCGACGCCGGAATCGAAACGCGCGCCGCCAATCTTCGACGGCTCCCAGTAGACGACGGTGCCTGGCGAAGGGAGGAAGTTCTTGGCGGGGTTCTCCGCATAGAGGCGCGCTTCGATCGCATGCCCGTTGATCGAGAGATCGTCCTGGCCGTATCCAAGCGCCTCACCTTCCGCGAGACGAAGCTGCTCGCTGACGAGGTCGAGACCGGTGATCTCCTCCGTAATCGGGTGCTCTACCTGTAAGCGAGTATTCACTTCAAGGAACCAGAACTCGTCCCCCGAGAGCAGAAACTCGACGGTTCCAGCCGACGCATAGCCGAGCTTCTTGGCCGCCGCCACGGCTGCCTCACCCATCCGCGCGCGGATTTCGGGCGTGACCGCGGGTGACGGTGCTTCCTCGATGACCTTCTGGTGCCGCCGCTGAATCGAGCATTCCCGTTCGAAGCAGTGCACGAGGTTGCCGTGGTTGTCGCCGAGAATCTGAATCTCGACGTGCCGCGAACTCGTCAGCCAGCGTTCGAGGAAAATCGTGTCGTCACCAAACGAGGCGCCCGCTTCCCGGCGCGCGCCCGCGACGGCGTCATGGAGGTCCGATTCCTGCTCGACGATCCGCATGCCCCGACCGCCACCACCGGCGGACGCCTTCACGAGCACCGGATAGCCGATCTCTTTGGCGGCAGCCGCAAGGTCCGCACCTTCGTTCAGTTCGAGTGCCGGCAGGGTTGGCACGTCGGCCTCCTGCATCAGCTTCTTGGCTGCAAGCTTGTCACCCATCTGGGCGATCACTTCGGGACCCGGGCCGACCCAGGTGATGCCCGCGTCGACGACTGCCTGGCAGAAGGCGGTATTTTCCGAAAGGAAGCCATAGCCGGGATGCACCGCGTCAGCGCCGGAACGCTTGCAGGCCGCGATGACCTTCTCGATGTCAAGATACGTCTCGGTGGCGTTCTCGCCATTCAGGGCAATCGCCATGTCCGCTTCTTTCACAAAGGGCGCCTCGACGTCCCCATCCGCGTAGATCGCAACCGTGCTGATGCCCCGGTCCCTCGCCGACCGGAAAATCCGCCGCGCGATCTCGCCGCGGTTCGCAACCAGCAGCCGCCTGATGGGCTTGATCGTTACATCCGCCATGTGCCGAACTCCTTCGTACCTTTGACTTCGTCGTTGTGGCAGACCGACAGCACGTAGCCGACGACCGTGCGCGTATCGCGCGGGTCGATCATGCCGTCATCGGAAACACGGCTGGTGGCGAAGAGTCCGCGCGAACGTTCGTCCTGCCAGAATTCCGCAACCTCCGCCCGTTTTCGATCGGCCTCCTCGTCGAACTCGATGCCGCGCCGCTCCGCCGCCGCACGCTGCACGATGCTCATCACGCCCGACATCTGCTTGCCGCCCATCACGGCGATCTTTGCGGTCGGCCAGATGAAATTGAAGCGGGTTCCGAACGCGCGCCCGCTCATGCCGTAATTCCCCGCGCCGTAGGAGGCGCCCACGATGACCGTGATGTGCGGGACCGTCGAGTTGGACACGGCGTTGATCATCTTCGAACCGTTCTTGGTGATCCCCTGCTGCTCGAAGTCGGTGCCAACGATGTACCCCGTGATGTTGTGCAGGAAGAGGAGCGGCACGTCGATCTGATTGCAGAGCTGGATGAACTGCGCGGCCTTCTCAGACGATTCCGAAAGCAGGGCGCCATTGTTGCCGAGGATCCCCACGGGGTAGCCGTGCACGGATGCCCAGCCGGTCACCAGCGTGGGTCCGTAGAGCGGTTTGAACTCCTCGAAACGGGAGCCGTCGACGATGCGCGCAATCACGTCACGCATGTCGAAAGGTGTGCGCAGGTCCTTCGAGACGATTCCGAGCAGTTCTTCAGGGTCGTGGACCGGCGGGTCCGGCGGGAGTGAGGGTCCGGGGCCCTTCTTCCGCCAGTTGAGATGCCGGACCACCTCGCGGCACATGCGAATGCCGTCCTTCTCGTCCGCCGCGAGGTAATCGCCGAGGCCGGACGTACGCGTATGCATGTCCGCGCCACCAAGATATTCCTCGTTCGCATCCTCGCCGGTCGCCATCTTCACGAGCGCCACACCGCCAAGGAACACCTTCGACTGGTTCTTGATGAAGATGTTGTAGTCGCTCATGCCGGGCTGATACGCACCACCCGCGGTTGACGCGCCGAACACGACCGAGATGGTGGGAATCCGGAGCTTCGAGAGCTCCGTGATCTCATAGAAGAGGCGCCCGGACTCAGCGAAGTGCCCGGTGTCCCTGCGAATGGACTCTTCAGGGTCGCCGCCCCCACCTTCACCCCGCAGATCCGCGCCCGCGGACTCCACGAACTGCACGTAGGGCAGACGGTTTTCACGCGCAATCTGCAGCCCGCGCATCAGCTTCTTCGAGTTGAACGCGTTGAACGCGCCGGCCCGGACCGATGGATCGTGACCGAGGATCAGACATTCGACCCCTTCGATCACACCGATGCCGACCACGAATCCGGAGCCCACCGCGAAGTTCGAGCGCCAGGCCGCGAGGGGACTGATCTCCAGAAACGGCGAGTCGCGGTCGAGGACCAGCGCGATGCGTTCGCGGATGGGCATCTTGTTCCGGGACGCGAGGCGCGTCATCGCCTCCGGGCCGCCGCCAGCCGCGGCTTCGGTGTATAGCTCCTCGAGCTGATCGAGGTAATCCTGCATGTCGGAGCGATTCTGATCGAACTGCTCCGAGCGTGTGTCCAGCTTGGACTCCAGCACGGGCATGGGACTCTCCTGGTCTTGTGGGTTCGGCAGCGCCGGGGGGCGCCAATACTACCGGAAGCACGGGGGGCATTCAGGCTGCCTGGCGCCGCGGCATGGCATGGCGCAGGATGTCCCGAAATGGGGAGGAACGTTCGCTATGGGTGACGCTGACCGGGCCGTCAGCACGGGGACGTGGAAGGACCACTGGCCCCTCATAGCCCTCGGCCCGGGTTCGCTCGTGCTGCTCTTCGCGTTCGTGCCGCCGTTGACACAGGACCTCGCGTATCACGCTTTTGCCGACGATCGCGCGCTGTTCGGCGTCCCCAACGCCCGGGACGTCGCGTCGAATCTGCCGTTCCTGTTCGTTGGGCTCTACGGGATTGGCGTCTGTTTGCGTCGCCGGGCGGGCGTCGCCTGGACGACGCTGTTTGCGGGCGTCAGTTGCGTCTCCGCCGGATCAGCCTGGTATCACCTCGCGCCGGACAACGCGACGCTCGTCTGGGACCGGTTGCCGATGACGGTTGGCTTCATGTGTCTCTTCGCAGCACTGCTGACGGAATACGTCGACACCCGGCTGCGCCACGCGCTCCTGCCCTGCGTCGCGATCGGTGCGGGTTCCGTGTTCTGGTGGGCTGCCGCAGACGACCTGAGGCTGTACGCGTGGGTCCAGTTCATGCCGCTCGCGGTCCTCGCGCTGCTGCTGTGGCGCTACCAACCGGGCTTCTCGCACACCCACCTGCTGCTGGCGGGGCTCGGTGCCTACGTCGCAGCGAAGGTCGCCGAGCACTTCGACGCGGCGTTGTACGGTCTGTTGGGCGGGGTGCTCAGCGGGCATACGCTCAAACACCTGCTGGCGGGCTGCGCATGTCTGTTGCTCGCCGAAATGGTGCGACGGCGACAGCGCACACCGGCCTGACGACTCCCACCGCCACCTCCGGTTCCGGCGTCACAGCCACTAAGCCACGGCGTGGATAAGCCACGGCGTGGACACCCAGACACACGAGGCTTGGACACCCATACAGGTCCAGGCGTGGACACCCAACGTCTAGGCGTAGAAACCAAAGCTTGGACACCCACAAAGAAGCTCTGTCGACTGCTACGATCACGGCTTGGACGCGCACAATGAACACGTTCTCTTCAGCGTCGGCTACGACGGCCACACCATCGCGGTCGC
>PBVL01000231.1 GCA_002728675.1 Gammaproteobacteria bacterium | reverse complement strand
CCTATGTGGATCTGAATCCGATCCGAGCCGGCTTGTGTGACCGCCTGATCGACAGCGACTTCACCACGATCCAGCGGCGGCTGCGCTCGATCGAGTCGCGACCGGATACCGGAGACGAACTACTCGAACCCGTGACGGGCGTTGGCGGACGCGAAGATTCACCGGACATCTCGCTCGCGGACTACATCGCTCTCGTCGAATGGACAGGACGAATCGCTCGACCGGACAAACCTGGCGTGATCGTCAATGAGCAGGTCCCAGTCACCTTGATTCGCGGCTCACCCGGGTGGTGGGCCCGCAGCGCACTCACGATCGAGGCTGCCTTCGGATGCGCCGTTGGTCGCCCTGCTCGCCTGAAGGCCCATGCGGAAGCGACCGGGCTTTGCTCCATGCGCGGAATGTCGGCGTAGGGCTGAGCGCACTCGTCTCGAGCCCCCATGAGGTCCCCCAACTTGGGTTTCCCTGTCCGCGGGTACGGCAGTCCCATGCTCCAGGGGCAATAACGAGATTCGCATCATCCAAACTGAGGGGCTGGGCTTCTTGGCCTGACGCCTCTGCGTAAATGGGTGTCCAGCGCAGCTGTGTCCTAGTGCCGCAGCCGGTCCAGTGCCGCGTTCAATCCAGTGCCGCGTCCACAGGACATGGTGGGTGTCCACGATGCGATGGACACGAATCGTTGTCGGAAGGTCCGCCACTGTCGGGGTTATCGAAGCGGCTTAGCGAAATGCGGACAGGACCTCGCTGTCGATTCGCTCGAAGTGCTCGGGTTTGGTTGGAACGGATGAGAACATGATCTCCTCTGCTCCGGCTTCAATGTACTGGCCGAGCTGGTCGATGCAGTACGCGGCGTTACCGGCAAGCATCCAGGGGCGTCCTTCGAGGGCTTGTTTCGCGGACGGCTCGTCATCGGTGAGCCGCATCGGTATGAGCATGGTCCGGCGAATCTCCGCTGGGTCCCTACCGACGTCTCCGCAGTGTCGATCGAGGACTGCCATCTTGTGTTTGAAGATCTCTGGACTGCCGGGATTGTTGAAATCGATGTTGCAGACGTCCGCGTATTTCGCACAGGTCCTGAGGGTCCGTTTTTCGCCGTTGCCGCCAACGAGGATAGGAAGGTGCGGGGACTGGTAACACCCGGGTGAGAATGGCGCGTCCGCAAGCTTGTAGTACCGGCCGTCGTAGTCGACCTTCCCGTCACCGGCGCTGAAGAGTGCCTTGATGACGTCGAGGGCTTCCTCCAGCCGGTCGCAGCGCTCCCTGAGGCCGGGAAACTCCCAGCCGTAGGCCTCGTGTTCACCCTTGAACCAGGCGGCGCCGATACCGAGGATGTAGCGGCCGTGCGAGATCTGGTCAACCGTCGCCGCCATTTTGGCCAACAGGGCGGGGTTGCGGTACGTGTTACCCGTTACGAGCAGACCCAATTCGACCCGCCGGGTGATGGCGGCGGCGGCCGTGATGAGTGACCATCCTTCCATCGCCTCCCGGTGCTCCACGCCGGAACCGGGTGCGGGCACGAGGAAGTGGTCCGACCACCACAGACTGTTCCAGCTGCCACCCTCGACGGCATGGATCGTCGCGAGGGTGTCGTCCCAGGTGCAAAGGTAGTTGACGAGCTGTGCGCCGAACTTCATATCCGTTGCTCCTGGCTCGGATCCGCAAATCGGGGCGGGCGCTCTTCGAAGTTTGCCTTGACGGCTTCGACCTGATTCGGGGAGCCGATCAACCGACCTTGCAACTGCGCTTCCATCTTCACGCCGGTCGCGGTGTCGGCGCGCCAGCTGTCCTCGAACAACTGCTTGCCAAGCCTGATGGCATCGGGCGATTTGGTCGCAATCAACTCGGCCATGTCCATCGCAGCCTCCAGCGGGTCATCGGCAACCCTCGTGACGAGGCCCAGTTCCGCGGCTTCCGGTGACTCGAAGATACGACCGGTAAAGGTGAGTTCTTTGGCGACGTCGAGCCTGACGAGGTCCCGCAGGGTCTGCGTGATGCTGCAATCGGGGATGATGCCCCACTTGATTTCCATGACGGAGAACTTCGCATCAGGCGCCGCGACCCGGATATCGGCGCCCATCGCAATCTGGAACCCGCCGCCGTAGGCTACCCCATGGACCGCGGCAATCACCGGCACCGGCACGTGTTTCCAGACGAGTGCGGGCCATTGCGCGCCGTTCTCCGGGCGGTTGCTGGGCGGCGCGTGGCGCTCGACCCGCTCGGTCTTCTCTCCGGCCATACCGCGGAATCCCGCGAAGTCGAGGCCCGCGCAGAATCCGCGGCCGTTGCCGGACAGTACGACAGCCCTGACCGACTTCTCGTCAATCAACGCTTCGCCCGCAAGGCTGATGGCGTCGAACATCTGGGGTGACAGCGCGTTGTACTTGTCGGGTCGATTGAGCCGGACGTCCGCAACGCCGCGTTCGTTGATGTCGATGGTGACGAGGTCGCTCACGTAGAAAAGTCCTGTTCCGGCAGAAGGCGCGACTACAGCATGGGGGCCGGAGAGGGTCAACCTGACCGGGTCACGCTGACCAGTCTTGCGGGGGCTCCCAGGCCCGGGGAAGATGGCGCCTGAACGCTTTTGGAATGGTTCAGTGGGTCAATCCGGCAATCAGGTTCGCATCTGCTCCATTGTCATGCTGTGTTTCGAATGGGCGCGTGCGTGTGCGTTCTGGCAGACCGCGCTCGGATACGAGATCGCACACGTCAATCCCGCGGGGGACTTCATGATTTTGCGGGATCCCGCAGGACGCGGCCCGAACCTGTCGCTGGACAAGGTGCCCGGCCGGGTCGAGCGACGCGGCTGAACGAAACCGCCGGAGCCATTGCCTTGCCTGTCACCGCTGCGACATGGCTCCGGTCTTGGGTGGTCGATGTGTCGATTGGATCAACCTTTGCGCCTCCGACGGGTTGCGGATGAAACGGGGCCGCCCGGGGAGGCGACCCAGATGACATGACGGGCGCCCTTGCGCTGGTGGGCGCGAACGCGGTGGACCTCGACACTGAAACCGGCGTTGCGCAGCCGGCGTTCGAAAGCGCCGTCGGAGCTCGATGACCAGACCAGCAACACGCCACGTTCGCGCAGAGCCTTCGCCGCTTTGGCCAGTCCCGCCATTGAATAGAGACCTGCGTTCGACTGTGTGGTGAGCGCCTCCGGACCGTTGTCGACGTCCAGCACGATCGCGTCCCAGTCGCCGCGCTCAATCAGTTCGGCCACGTCTCCAACAACCGCGGACGCACGCGGATCGTCAAGCGGATTGCCTGCACACTCACCAAGCCAGGTTCGGTTCCAGTCGACGACATCGCTCACCAGTTCCGCCACGGTAACGCTCGCGTCAGGACCCAGATGCCGGAGCGTGGATGCGAGTGTAAAGCCGATCCCAAGCCCTCCGATGAGGACGCGCGCACCGGGTTTCCCGCTGAGGCCGCGGCACGCAAGCTCACCAAGCGCGTCTTCGGACCCATGCCGTCTGCTGCTCATCAGGTCCGTGCCACCCGCAATACGGATGGTGTACTCGGGCCCCTGCTTCAGTAGGCGGCGGTAAAGACGCAGCTCAGTCTCCGTCGTGCCGTCTTCCACCAGGGCGGTGGCGAGAAGTTCTGCGCGAATCATGACCGCGGTGCCCCCGGGGGCAGTGGTGAAGCCACCGCCCATGAGTGACGGGTCAGCGTTTGGTGGTGGTTTTCCTGGTGGAATCGCTTGCCGCTCCGCTGGCCGGCGCGTCCAGCTGATCCAGCCTTGTCTGGGCCTCGCGCTTGCCAATCGAGCGCACGTCGACGAGCGCGGCAAGCTGGCGATCCTTGGGCCGGGACTTGCCTTGTTCCCAGTTGTAGATCGTCATGCCCGTCACGCCGATCAGGCGTCCATAGCTGGATGCCGACAGGCCGAGTCGTTTGCGCTGCGCCTTCAAAGAGCGGGCGGAAAAGCGGACAGGCCGCTCACCCGCGTCGGCCGGTTGGCGTTCTTTGCCGGATTCCAGGGCTGCGACCCGTCTGGTCAACACAGCATTCTGGCGTTTTAGTTCTGCGATATCCTTTCGATGTCTCGCGGTCGTCTTTGAGGTCTGCGTGGTAAGAGCCTTGATTTCCTTTCTGGCAAGCCGGCGAATTTCGTCCTTCAGGACGTCAGCTAACTTTGGCATCGGCTGGGAGTCACCTCTCATTCATGTCTTCACATAGTGTGCCATGCCACAGCGTTCCAACGCTAAACGCTGGGCAATTTGCGCGATCCACGATCGGGAAATCCCGGGGTTTCGGGGAGAGGGGGCCGAAGCCCAGGCAGTCGGGTGTTTCGGGCGGGATCTGTCCGGACGGACGCCGGACGAGGGTGATGCGGCACATTGCCGCATCACCCGGAGGGTCAGCCGTTATTCCGCAGCACTTCGCCGGCACAGATGCCGGTGTGCTCGTCGTCGCGCAGGATGACCTGACCGTTGCACAGCGTCGCCTTGTAGCCGCGTGCACGCTGCTGGAAGCGCGGCGCGCCTCCAGGGAAGTCGTGAACGATGTATGGCTGGCGTTCGGCGAGCGTTTCCAGATCGATCACATTGATATCGGCGCGCTTGCCGACCTGCAGCGTTCCGCGATCGTGGAAGCCAAGGACCCGTGCCGGCTCGGCTGCAATACGTCGCACCGCTTCCTCCGCGCTGTAGACACCGCTGTCCCGGTGCCAGTGCGAAAGTACAAAGGTCGACCAGCCGGAGTCGATCATCTGGCTGACGTGCGCACCCGCATCACCGAGGCCGGGCATCGCCCAGTCTGTGGTGATCATCTTCTCGAGATGCTCGAGATTCACGTTGAAACCTCGATTGTGGAACAGCATCTGGCCATTCGACTCGAGGGTCAGGCGCAGCCAGGTTTCAACAGGGTGTTCACCCACCTCGGCAGCGATGTCAGCAAGGCTCTCGTGACGGCCGCCCGTGTAGTGCGGCCGGTCCGCGAGACCGAGTGGATACGAACGATGCGTGCCCTTCACGATCATCTCGGCGTGCGGTGAGTCTTTCACCTCCTGCACTAGTTTGGCTCGGAACTCTGCATCCTGGATGCGTTCCCAGCGCGCGTTGAAGTCGACCTTGCGGAGCTCGTTCCACGAAGGTGTTGGCCAGAAGTTGCCGGTCGTCAGGCCGCCCACGCCACCGCCGGAACGAGGCACCGTGACCGCGGTGACGTCCACGCCCTTCGCGCGCATGTCACTGATCCGCTCGTCGAGGCGTACGCCGTGCTCGGAAATTGCGCTGAACAGGAGACGCGCGCTCTTGCCTTCTTCCTCGAGCAGGTCCATTTCGTTTTCAATGTCACCGAAGTGCGGGACGGTCTGCATGATGCCGCCTTCGTCACCGACTGCCTTGGCGATTGCCAGCATCTCGTCGCGGCTTGCGAATGTACCCGGAATGGGGCGACGGTCGGGCAGTGTGTGGCCCGGGTGGCGATTGACGGAAAAGCCGATCGCGCCTTCACGAACGGACTGCCCGGCAAGTGCTGCGATCTGCTCAATTTCCTCAGGCGTTGCCTGCTCTTCGATTGCCCGCTCACCCATGACGTAAGTCCGGGTTGCGCTGTGACCGACGAGGCCGCAGACGTTGATCATCGGACCGAGGCGCTCGATCGAGTCCAGGTAGCCCCCGTAAGACTGCCAGTCCCACGGCAGCCCCGTCAGGATGGCGTGCTTGGGGATGTCCTCAACGGTTTCCATCATCCCGGCGAGGAAGTCCCGGTCTTCACTCTTGCAGGGCGCAAAGGTCACGCCGCAGTTACCAAGCAGCGCGGTTGTCACGCCGTGCCACGTGATGGACGTCATCATCGGATCCCAGCCGATCTGGGCATCGAGGTGCGTGTGCAGATCGACAAATCCCGGCGTTACGATCTTGCCGTCCGCATTGATCTCTTCGCGGCCGGATTCGCTGACGACTCCGATCTCGGAGATGCTGCCGCCGTCGACTGCAATGTCGCCGGCAAACTGTGGTTGACCGGTCCCATCGACGATGGTCCCGTTTCTGATGACGACGTCATGCGCCATGGTTGTCCCCTTTTGTTGGTTGTTAGCTGTTGTTCCAAAGGGGCGGCGCGCGCTGGCGGTCACGATTGGCGGATCTGAATCGGGCGGCGCAGATGATTCACTCCGCCGCCTCAGCCCCTGAGTAACCGTCGAATATGCCAGAAAGTGGGGTGTTGAGCCATGTGCCGTGTCGACGGCGCGCGGGCCGCCGACGGCGTCAGCGCCAGCCGGCGCGGTCGTAGATCCTGACTGCCTCTGCCTGCCGGATACCGAAGACGTTCGCATTCACTTCGTCTTCCGCGAAGTCGCCCATCGCGGCAATCGGGCCGCTGGTTGCGCCCACGATCGGATACTCGTTGTTGCCTTCGGCGAACAGCCGTTGCGCAAACTCCGAGGTCAGGTACTCGAGAAACCGCACGGCGTTCCCGGGATTCGGAGCATGTTTCGTGACGCCGGCGCCGCTGATGTTCACGTGCGCACCCCGGTCGGCCTGGTTCGGGAACACCACGCCAAGTCGGGCGGCGGTCTCCCGCACGTCGGCATCAGCGGAGCCCAGCATGCGCCCGAGGTAGTACGTGTTGGCGACGGTGAGCCCGCATTCGCCGGACGCGACGGCGCGGAGTTGCGCCGTGTCGTTGCCCTGGGGTTTGCGGGCGAAGTTCGCTACGACGCCGCTCGCCCAACTGGCAGCGCCAGCTTCGCCGGATGCCTCGATGATCGAGCCGAGCAGCGACAGGTTGTAGATGTTGCCGGAACTGCGCATGCAGACGAGCCCTTGCGCGGCCGGTCCGGCCAGATCCTCGTACCGGGTGATCGGGCCGGGGAGTCCCTTCGCCTTGTTGTAGACGATGACCCGGGCGCGCTTCGAGAGTCCGAACCAGTGCCCTTCGGGGTGCCTCAGATGAGTGGGCACGCGCTCGTTGAGTACCTTCGAATCGGTGGCGCGGAACACACCTTTCTGATCGGCACGCCACAGGCGCCCGGCGTCCACGGTGATCAGCAGGTCGGCGGGGCTGAAACGGCCCTCGTTCAGAATGCGCTCGATCAGTGCGTCGCTGCCGCCCTCGATCAGGTTGACGGTGATCCCGGTCTGTTCAGTGAACCGGTCGTACATGATCATGTCCGTGTCGTAGTGACGCGCGGAGTAGACATTGACCTCGTTTGCAGTCGAGACAGATGCGAGAACGACCGCGATCAGGGCGGTACATGTGCGCAACGCGAGCCGTTGGTAGCGTGAAGCAGGCAAGGGACTCTCCTTGTGATCGTGAAGCAGTTCAGAAACGCAGGGCTGGATCAGGTATGTCAATCAGGCATGCAAATAGGAATCATTCGCGATCATAGACGAGAAGGCCGTCCACAGTAAATTCCGCATCGACGGAGTCGCCTGGCTCGAGGTCCGGTCTGGTGTTCGTCCACGCCCGCAGTCGCTCCCCGGATGCATTGGACTCGGTCACGACAAGCCATCGGGATCCGGAGAAACGGACATCACTGACGATCCCCGGGCCTGTGCCACGTGTGAAGCGTAACGCATCCGGTCGCACGCACAGCGTGACTGGTCGGGGACCGGTGATCCCGCCCTCGCTGCCAAAGGGCTGCGGAGCCGAAGCAAGCGTCCCGAAGGCGCAGGTGAGTGTCCCGTCGGAGCCGATGGTGGCATCGAGCGGCTGCGCACCTGCGATGGCCTCGGCAACAAACGGGTCCGCCGGGGCTCGCCAGATCCGTTCCGGAGTATCGATCTGCCCGATTCTGCCGTCACGAATGACGGCGATCCTGTCCGCCATCGCCATGGCTTCCTCCGCGTCATGCGTGACCATGACCGCGGCCGAGCCGGCGCGCTTGAGCGCCAGTCGGGCGTCCTCACGGAGACGGTGCCGGAGCGGTGCGTCGACGCTTGCGAAAGGTTCGTCGAGCAACATGACGCGCGGCTCGCGGACGAGCGCCCGGACCAGAGCGACGCGCTGTTGTTGACCGCCCGACAAGGTGTGCGGAAACCGGTCCGCCAGCGCTTCGAGCCCGACGCTGCTGAGCGCTGTCCGGACGCGTTCCGCCCGTTCGGAGGCGCTGAGGTGCGTGAGCCCGAAGCCGACGTTGTCGCCGACGGTGCAGTGCGGGAACAGGACATGGTCCTGGAACACGAGCCCGATGGGGCGGGCTTCCGGGGGCGGGTTGTGCCCGGCGGTTGAGAGCGGCTTACCGTCCAGCAGGAGCTCACCTTGCTGTACCTCCTCGAGGCCCGCGGCAAGTCGGAGCAGTGTGCTCTTGCCGCTGCCGGACGGGCCGAGGAGGCACACGATTTCACCGTCGCCAACCGTCAGGTCCGCGCCGCGGAGCACGGGCTGCGGGCCAAAGCGATGGCTGATCTGTCGAAACGATATACTCACGGGACGTTGGTGCTGCTGGCAGCGGCGTATTGTCCACTCGCCCAGCCCTGATGTTCAATCTTCATCTTTCACATCTTCCCCGGCGCGTGCCTCCCTTGCGAACAGGTCTGTGGTCTATCGGTACGTTGCTCGTCGCCGTACCCGTCGCCCTTCCGCTGGTTGTCGTCGTCGCGGCGATACCCGGATCCGGCGGATCGTGGGATCACCTGTGGGAAACGGTATTCGCCGAATATCTCTTCAATACCGTCAGCCTGATGGGATTGGTCGGCGTTGTCGTTGTACTGCTGGGAGTGGGTTCGGCCTGGCTCGTTGCGACCAGGGACTTCCCCGGACGGTCGTGGATCTCCGTTGCGCTCATGCTGCCACTCGCCTGCCCGGCGTATGTGGTCGGTTACGTCTACGCCGAACTGCTGGAGTTTTCCGGGCCCGTGCAGACAGGGCTGCGCGCGCTGACCGGCTGGGAGGCGGGTGACTATGCCTTCCCGACGGTCCGCTCGCTTGCGGGTGCGGGATTCGTGCTCGGTGTGGTCCTGTATCCCTATGTGTACCTGCTCGTCCGGGCATCTTTCATGGCGCAGTCCAGGGCCCTGACAGAAGCGGCGCGGACCCTCGGGGTGGGCCCGTTCGATGCGTTTCGCCGGGTTGCACTCCCGGTCGCGCGCCCGGCGATCGCGGGCGGCGCGGCACTGGCACTCATGGAAACGGCCGCGGACCTCGGCGTTGTCGAGTACTACGGTGTACCCACACTCACGACGGGCATCTTCCGCACCTGGTATGCGCTGGGTGAACACGATGCTGCGCTCCGGCTGGCCGGGTGGCTGTTCGTCGTGGTTGCAGTGCTGGTGCTTGTAGAACACTTTGCCCGCCGGGGTGAGGGCGCCAACCCGGTGTCGCGCGATCGCGGCGCGGGCCTGCAGCGAGTGAGCGGTCCGCGGGGTTGGCTCATGACGGTGGTCTGTCTGATTCCCGTACTGGCGGGCTTCGGCATCCCGGCGACCGTGCTGGTGATCCTGCACTTCGAGACGGGCGACCCGCTGTTCGGCCGCTCGTTCATGCAGTTCGCGACCAACACGTTGCTGGTCGGCGGGATCGCGGCAGGCATCGCCTGCGCGGGCGCCCTGTGGCTCGCGTACGCGGCGCGCCTTGGGGGCAGCTGGCTGCAGCAGGCTGCCCTGCGGCTTGCGACGCTCGGCTACGCTCTGCCGGGCACCGTACTCGGGGTGGGGCTCCTTCTGCCTCTGACGAGCCTCGATCGTTCACTGGCAACGCTGATGGAGAGTGCCGGATGGACGCCGCGGCTGCTTCTGACCGGCACGGCAGCCGCACTCGTGCTCGCCTACGTTGCACGCTTCATGACGGTCGCGTTCAACAGCACGCAGGCCGGACTGCTGCAGGTTCATCCGCATGTGGACGACGCCGCACGGTCACTTGGGGCCGGCCCGTTGCAGGTGTTGGGGCGTATCCATGTGCCGCTCGTGCGACCCGCGCTCCTGTCGGGGCTGCTGCTGGTGTTCATCGACGTCGTGAAGGAACTCCCGGCAACACTCATCCTTCGGCCGTTCAACTTCGAGACGCTTGCGACCAGGGTGTACCGACTTGCATCCGACGAACGACTGGCGGAGGCATCCACCGCGGCGCTGGTGATCGTGGCCGTCGGGCTCGTGCCAACCGTGCTGCTCGTCGTGCAGGGGCGGCGCAAGCAGGATTGACGGCCGGCGGCGTCCACCAACTGACACGGTGTCAGTCGGAGCGTAGGATTTGCGTTCCTGAAGGGGTGAACGATGACCCGTCGCGACGAGCTGATACAGGATCTGATTGGTGACGACGAGGCACCACGGGATCACTCGTTACGTGGTCAATCGCTTGCCCGGGCGACAGAGCCCCGGGTCCCCCGAACGTTGACGCCCGATGAGTGGGCGGATTGGTACGCGGCACACGGCGTGCCCGACGCCCATCGACGACCGCAGCAGCAGGATGCGGGCAAGCGAGCATCGTGGATGCAGCGGCTCCGCGCGTGGTTCAGTGAATTGGGGAGATCAGGATGAAGTTCAATCGAGCAGGGTATTGCCGGCTTCTGCTGGTCGCGGCGTTCGCCGCGGCGGCATCGGGTGCGCAGGCCGCGGAGTATCGCGCTATCCCGTACGTGACGGGTATCGACGCGCCGTGGTCGATGGTCTGGCTGCCGGACGGCGACATGCTTGTCACAGAGAAATCGGGCGAGATCCATCGGGCCCGTGGCAGGAATCTGATCGGCCGCGTCAAGGGCGTTCCCAAAGTGCACAACAACGGTCAGGGCGGACTGATGGAGATTGCCCTGCATCCCGACTTCGAGCGCAATCGTGTGCTCTACCTCACCTATTCGAGCCCTGAGGGTGGCGGCGGCAGCAACACGGCGTTGATGCGCGCGGAACTCCGGGACGGGGCTCTCGCCGCACAGGAGGTCCTTTACAAGGCGGGGCCCAACACCCGGAGGGGGCAGCACTACGGGAGCCGGATCGAGTTCGACAAGGCAGGGAATCTCTACTTCTCCATTGGGGATCGCGGGGCGCGGGGCGTCAACCCGCAGGACCTCGGCCGGGACGGCGGCAAGATTTACCGCCTGCGGGACGACGGGAGCATTCCCGCTGACAATCCGTTCGTGGGTCGGGAGGGCGCCATCGAAGCGGTGTATTCCTGGGGACACCGCAATCCGCAGGGCATGGCGAGGCACCCCGGGACCGGGCGCATCTGGGTGCACGAGCACGGGCCACGCGGCGGAGATGAACTGAACCTGCTCAAGGCAGGCGCCAACTATGGCTGGCCCATCCTCAGTTACGGCATCAATTACAGCGGCACGAAGTTCGCCGAAGGAACCTCGCGGCCAGGCTTCGAAGATCCGGCATGGTATTGGGTACCGTCGATTGCACCGTCAGGGATGGCATTCGTGACGAGCGACAAGTATCCGGACTGGCAGGGTGGCCTACTGGTCGGGTCCCTCAAGTTCAATTTCCTCGTCTACTGCGAAATCGACGGCGACACCGTCAAGACGGCGACGCCCGTCATGGAACGCATCGGTCGGGTCCGGGATGTCCGCCAGGCCCCGGACGGATTCATCTACGTCGCGGCGGAGGGCTTGGGCATCAAGCGCATCGAGCCGCGCTGAGCGTCAGGCCATGGTGGAATCGACGATGCTCATCTTTGGACCGGAGGACCAGTCGGTCCGGACCGAACATGAGGTCATGGCCGACCTGCTGACGCTCGCGGGGGCGAGTGTCATGGCGATCGGACCGCATGATGTGCAACGGCTGACCGCGCTCGCTGAACAGGCGATACACGTGGTGGCGGCAGATCCTGATCGTCTGCGCGCGCCGGACGAATCGCCCGCCGCCAATCTTGCTTTCGCGAACTTTGGCCCCGAGCACATCCCGCAGGACGACAGCTCGGTGGATGTGGCCGTCATGGTGGATGCGCTCCACCGGGTACCCGCAATGATGCTCGAGGCGGGGCTCACGGAGCTGGCACGGGCGCTGCGGCCGGGCGGGCACCTCTATGTCTCTGAACCGGTCTTCGACGGGGATCTGAACGACCTGACCGTCCTGGTGCGCGACGACGGGCGCGAACGGCTTGCCGCGTTTGAAGCGCTGAGGCAGGCGATCCAGGCGGGGCAATACGAACTGGAGCGGGAGGTCTTCTTCCGAGAACCCCTCGCCTTTGGCTCCTTTGATGACTTTGCGGATGCCCTGCTTGCCCCACAGCCCGGGCAGGTTCCGCCGCGGGCCGACGTTGTCACCCGCGCCCGCGAGCGGTTCGAGCAGTTTCGCAGCGGGGATGACAGCTATGTGATCGACGCCCGGCGGCGGGTGGATCTGCTGCGCAAGGTCTGAGGGTCAGCCCCGCGGTCCGGAGGCGGCGGGAGGGCCGCCGGTCGCGTTGGCCTGTTCGCGGTAATGACGTTGCCCGTCCAACGTGACGGAATGCAAGGAGCCTCCACTCAACAACTCAGAGAGATTCTCTTGCGCAGCCACGAAGTCGACTACGAAATTCTTGGGCATGACATCCAGATGGTCGAGATTACCCTCGATCCTGACGAAGCCGTCATCGCCGAAGCCGGTGCCATGACCTACATGGAGGACGGGATCTCGTTCGAGACCCGGATGGGCGACGGGTCCGATCCGGACCAGGGTATGTTTGGCAAGCTCTTTAGTGCGGGCAAACGTCTCGTGACCGGTGAATCGTTGTTCATGACGCACTTCACCAACGAAGACGGTGCGCGGCGCAGCGTGGCATTCAGCGCACCTGTGCCGGGATCGGTCCTGGCGGTTGATCTCTCGGAAGTGGGTGGCGAAATCGTCTGTCAGCGGGACTCGTTTCTGGTCGCGGCGCGCGGGACCGCTGTCGATCTTGCCTTCAGTCGCAGGATCGGTGCCGGGTTCTTTGGTGGTGAAGGGCTCATTCTGCAGAGCCTGAAGGGTGACGGACTCGCGTTCATCCACGCGGGCGGCACCATGGTTCGGCGGGAACTGAACAACGAGACGCTGCGTCTCGATACGGGCTGCCTCGTCGCGTTCACCCCTGGAATCGACTACGACATCAAATTCGCCGGTGGCCTGAAGAGCATGCTCTTTGTCGGGGAAGGGTTGGTGCTGGCGACGCTGTCAGGGACTGGGACCGTCTGGATGCAAAGTCTGCCGTTCCCGCGGCTTATCGACAGGATTGTCGCGGCGATCCCCGTGCCGGCCGGAGATGACGACGACTGACGGCGGCGTCCGACGCGCCTACTCGTCCCCGCCGGAACGCCGGGTCGCTGCGAACGCCTCGCTTGCGAACGCGTTCGCGCTCTCGATCTTGGCCGGCCGCGACCTGCGATTCAGGCGTCCCGCCAGATCTTGCCCCGCTCCCGAACCGGGTCGAGCAGCGTCAGGTCAGCCTGTTTGACCTCGTTCCCGTGCGGAAACGGCGGGCCCGGATTGGCGCCCAGCGCGTCGAGGACCCGTTCGTGGCTGTAGTAGCAGGCCATGACCTGATCCGTCAGCGGACGCAGCGTGCGTGGTTCTCCGGCAAACAGTCCGTCGATCACCTGCTGTCGGCCGGCGGTTTCGAGTTCGGCGAAAGCCGAACCACCGCTTTCGCGTGCCGCCTGGTCGATGCGATCGAGAGTGATCTGGATGGCGTCGACCGCATCGCGTGCGAACTCGTCCATCCACTGCAGGAAACCCACCTCGCCGGCGGACGGCATCAATCCGTCGGGACTGGCTGGGATTACCATCGGCAGAACAGCCTCGAGGGTTGCGCGCTGCTCCGCCGTGAAGGGCAGGTCTGAAGAAATGATGTCGCTCATTGGGCCCCTCAGTCGAACAGATTGGCGAGGTTTTGTTTCATCTTGTCTGCGACGTACAGCGCGAGCGCCTGGATGGACGTCGTCGGGTTGCCGGCGGCAGAAGTGACCCACAGGCTGCCGTCCACGATGAAGAGGTTCTTCACGTCGTGCGAGCGCCCCCACTCGTTGACGACCGAGCATTCGGGGTCCGAGCCCATTCGGGCGGTGCCGAGCAGATGCCAGCCTGCCATGCGGATCGGGCCGCCGTAGTTGTTGACCTTCCAGGCGCCGGCGGCCTCCATGAGGTCAACGCCCGCCTGACAGCCCTTGTCGAGCAGTTTGCGGCTGTTTTCGGACAGCGTGTAGTCGATGCGTGGTGCGGGGATGCCGTCGCTGTCCTTGAGGTCTGGGTCCAGCGTGACGGTGTTGTGTTCCTCGGGCAGATCCTCGACGCAGACGCCACAGGATACGTTGGTCCCGTAGAACTTCCGGAACGCATCGTGGTGACCTTCCCCCCACGGGATGTCGCCGCGCCGCGTGCCGCCGAGCGCGGTAGCGACCGGTGCGGCGCCGCGTGTGACCTGCAGGCCAAAACCGCGCACGGTGTCGTTACTCGCCGATTCATAAAACTGCTGGGACAACAGGCAACAGCCCTGCGGGCCGAGATGGGAGTCGAGACCGGGTTCGAAGAACCCCTCAACCGCGCCCCAGGGGTGAAACATCAGATTTTTACCGACGAGCCCGGATGAGTTCGCAAGCCCGTCCGGGAACTGACTCGACGCCGAATTCAGCAGCAGGCGCGGCGTGCCGACGCCGTTGCACGCGACAATGACCACCTCCGCGCGTTGCATGACCTCGTTGCCGTGCTCGTCGAAATAGATCGCGCCGGTTGCCATGCCGTCCGGACCCACGGTGATCTCGCGGACCCGGCAGTTGGTGCGCAGTTCGACACCCTTGCGGATGGCCGCGGGCCAGTACGTCACGTCGGCACTCGACTTGGCACCCTGGGCACAGCCCGAGTTGCAGGGCCCGAGGTTCACGCACTTGTCGCGCCCTTCGTAGGCCTCGCTGATGATGGCGACGTCGGATGGCCACCAGTGCCAGCCGAGCTTGTTGAATGCGCGGCCAATGACGTTGCCCATCTCACCCATTGGAATGGGGGGCAGCGGCAACTCCTTGTGCGGATACGCGGGGTCGCCGTCCAGGCCAGACACGCCGATGTTGCGGTCGTTTTCCCGGTAGTAGGGCTCCAGGGTCTCGTAGTCGATTGGCCAGTCGTCCGCGACGCCGTCCAGGGTCTTCACCCGAAAATCGCTCGGATGCATGCGCGGAAAGTGCGCCGAGTAGAGGATCGTGCTGCCGCCAACCGCGTTGAAGTTGGCAACCGAGATCGGGGAGTTCGCTTCGTCGTTGATCGGATAGTCCGCGCTGCGATCGCGGTAGTTCGGACTGATCGCCATCTCGGACTGGCGCAGGACTTCCCAGTTGCGTTTGTTGCTCGGGTAGTCCGCCTGGTGCATCCAGTTACCCTGCTCCAGACACACGATGCGCATGCGGGTATCGGCGAGGCTCCAGGCGGCGGCCGCGCCGGAAGCGCCGGCGCCAATGATCAGCACGTCGACTACATCTTCAACCATCAGGCACTCCGGTGATTTTTGGCGTTCAGAGCCCGAGTTCGGCCCGGTTGAGCGGCTGCAGGGGCTGGTCGGGATCCGGCGAGGGAATCGCGGACAGGAGCAGCTTCGTGTAGTTCTCCTGCGGGTTGTGGAACACCTCGTCCACGTCACCGCTCTCGACCACCTTGCCCTGATACATCACGAGCACGTCGTTGCAGATGTGCTGCACAACCGACAGATCGTGTGCGACGAACAGGTAGGTCAGTCCGAGGTCGGACTGGAGATCTTCCAGCAGGTTGATGATCTGCGCCTGGACGGAGACGTCCAGCGCGCTGACCGACTCGTCACAGACGATGAAGCTTGGATTGAGAATCAGCGCACGCGCGATGCCAATCCGCTGACGCTGCCCCCCGGAGAATGCGTGGGGATAGCGGGTCAGCGAGTCGCGCGCAAGTTGGACCCGGTCCAGGATCTCCGTGACCCGTGCCATGCGTTGCGCAGCGTTGCCCTGTCTGTGAATGACAAGGGGCTCTTCGACAATCTCCTGCACGGTCATGCGCGGATTCAGCGACGCAAACGGGTCCTGAAAGACCATCTGCATTTCGCGGCGCAGCGGCACGAGTTCGGCGTCGGTCAGCGTTGTGAGTTCGACCCAACCGTCCTCCGACAGGAACCGGGCACTGCCTTCGTCCGGGTCGATTGCGCGCAGGATGCACCGAGCGAGCGTCGTCTTGCCCGAACCGGACTCCCCGACAACGCCGAGTGTGTGGGCGCGCTTCAGTTCGAACGAGACGTCCTCCACGGCCGGAACGCCGTCGAAGAACTTGCTGAGGTTCTGAACCTTGAGAATTGTGTCGTCGGCCGCTTCGCTCACAACAGGTCTCCCAGAGACTCGGCGGGCAGACTCACCTGGCGGCCGTCCTTCAGGGTCACGAGCGGGTGCGGCGTCGAGATGTCGTCGTCGCCGACAACGCTCGCAATCGTCTCGAGGCGCTCCCCCTTCTTCGCGAGCCCGGGGATCGCGGCGAGCAGACCTTTGGTATAGGGGTGCACCGGCGCCTTCAGGACCTGGCGCACGGAACCGATCTCGAGAACCCGGCCCTGGTACATCACCACCACGTGGTCGGCAAGCTGGGCGACCACGCCCAGGTCGTGGGTGATGAAGATGACCGAGTTGTTGAGCCGCTGCTGCAGTTCCCGGATGAGCGTGAGGATTTCCGCCTGGATCGTGACGTCGAGCGCTGTGGTGGGTTCATCGCAGATGAGCACCTCGGGATTGCAGACGAGCGCCATCGCAATCACCACACGCTGACGCATGCCGCCCGAGAACTCGAACGGATACATGTGCATGCGGCGTTCGGTGTCGGTGATGCCGACAAGTTCCAGCATCTCGGCCGCTTCCCGCCAGGCAACCTCCTCGGAGACGTCGCGGTGACAGAGAATCGCCTCGGACACCTGGTTGCCCACGGTGTACACCGGGGAGAGCGCGGTCATCGGCTCCTGGAACACCATGCTGATGTGGCCGCCGCGCAGGTCATACAGGCGATCGTCCTTGGGGCCGAGGCTGACGACATCGAACGCGTCGAGGTCGCTGGGGTCGAACCTGATTGATCCGCCGGCAATCTTCCCCGGTGGCTGAATGATTCGCATGATGCAGTTGGCGGTCACCGACTTGCCCGAGCCCGACTCACCCACAATGGCGGTCACTTCGCCCCGGGGCACGTCGAAGCTGACGCCGGTCAGTGCGTTGGTAATACCTGTATCCGTCCTGAACTCGACTTCGAGATCGCGGACTTCGAGGACGTTCTTGCCGGGTTCGGGCATCAGTTCTGACCACCGGTGCTGTATGGATCTGCCGCGTCACGCAGGCCGTCACCGAGCAGGTTGAAGGCCATGACCGTCATCACGACGAACAGGCCCGGAATAAGCAGCCAGGGCGTCATGACGATGACCTGATAGTTCTGGGCCTGCTGCATCAGCACGCCCCACGAGACGACCGGCGGCCGCAGTCCGATGCCGAGAAAGCTGAGCGCCGTCTCGGCAAGAATCATGCCGGGGACCGCGAGCGTTGCCGTCGTAATGATGTGGCTCATGAAGCTCGGCAGCATGTGCCGGAAGATCACGCGCAGTTTGCCTGCGCCGATCAGTCGCGCCGCCACGACAAATTCTTCCTCACGAAGGGCGAGGAACCTGCCCCGCACCTGGCGGGCGAGGGTGGTCCAGCCGAACAGCGAGAGAATGATGGTGACGCCGAAGTAGATCCGGATCGACGACCATTCGACGGGGAGCGCCGCCGACAGGGCCATCCAGAGCGGCAGCGTTGGCAGTGACAGCATCACTTCGATCACGCGCTGCACGGCACGGTCGACGATGCCGCCCAGGTAGCCCGCGAGTCCCCCGAACAGCACGCCGAGGAACAGCGTCAGCACGACGCCGATGACGCCGATCGACAGAGAGATGCGGGTGCCGTACATGATCCGGGAGAAGAGATCGCGCCCCAGTTGGTCCGTCCCGAAGAGGTGGATGTAGCCGCCTTCCTCTGTGCCGAAGAGATGCAGGTTGGCCTCGAAGAGGTCCCACATCTTGTAGGTTTCGCCGCGATGGAAGAACTGAATCGGGTAGTGCTTCGTTGGGTTGTCGGTGTATTCGCGCATCCAGGTATCGTCGTTCACCTGCATGTCGTAGCCGTACACGAACGGGCGGAGATGGAATTTGCCGTCATCGTCAATGAAACGGATCGACATCGGGGGTGCGTTGATCGCCGCGACGTTGCGGGCGTCAGTGCCGTAGGGTGCGACGAACTCGCAGAGTGCAGCCATCGTGTACATGAAGACGAGGAAGATGCCGCTCGCATAGGCCAGCCGGTGTCGCTTGAAGCGTCGCCAGGCGAGCTGTCGAGGCGTCAGCGTGTCGATCGGCTTCGAGTCGACCAGGTCGCTCGCGGCTGCGCCGCTGACGGGCGTTTCGAGAGTCGCATCACTCATAGCGAATCCTCGGGTCGGCCCACGCGAGCAGCAGGTCGGAGAGCAGCATCCCCACAACCGTGAGCCCGGCGAGCAGCATGAGGAAGCTGCCCGCGAGATACATGTCCTGGGCCATCAGCGCCTGCAGCAGCAGCGGCCCGGTTGTTGGCAGGTTCAGCACCATCGAGACGATGGCCTCGCCCGAGATCAACTGCGGCAGCAACAGGCCAATGGTCGAGATGAACGGGTTGATCGCGATCCGCAGCGGGTATTTGAAGATGAGCTTGGCTGGACGCACGCCTTTGGCGCGGGCCGTGACGACGTAGGGCTTGTTCAGCTCATCGAGCAGGTTCGCGCGCATGATACGCATCGTGACGGCGGTGCCACCGAGTCCGAGCACGACCATCGGGATCCAGAGGTGTGAGAGCAGGTCCACGAAACGGGCAACCGTCCAGGGGGCTTCCCTGAACTCCGGTGAGAACAGCCCGCCGATCGAGATGCCGAACCACTCGTAGCCGATGAACATCATGATCAGCGCAAGCAGGAAGTTGGGCGTCGCCAGTCCGATGAGCCCGACCGTCGTCAGCGCGTAGTCCCCAAAGGAGTATTGGCGGACGGCCGAGTACACGCCGAGTGGCAGGGCGACGATCCACGTAAAGAAGAGTGCCGCGATCGTGATGAGGAGCGTGTAGCCCAATCGTTCCCAGACGAGTTCGTTTACGGGCCTCGCGAACAGGTAGGAGTAGCCCATGTCGCCGGTGACGAAATTGGCGGCCCAGTACAGGTACTGCAGCCACATGGGATCGTCGAGATTGTATTGCGCGCGGAGGTTCTGTACCTGCTCGGCGGAGACCTCAACGCCCTGCGCCTGCATCCGGTCCAGCGTCGAAGTGACGATGTCGCCGGGAGGCAGCTGGATGACGATGAAGACCACGACCGAGATCAGAACGAGCGTGGGGATCATCCCCAGCAGGCGGGAAATAATGTAGCTTCTCACCCGATCCTCCCCTCGACGGCCGCTCGATCAGGCGCGCTGTCAGGCTCTGCATAGGAAAAGGGGCCGTTGCCGTCTGGCATGCCCGCGTGCCGCTTCCGGCTTATTGTTATTGCACTCAACCCCAACACCTGCTGGCCGCTGGGCGGCCGCTAGAGTCTCAATCCTGTCCTTATCGCGGCTGCAGGTCAAACCGCCCCTGAAGTTCCGGAGAAACCTGGCCGCGCAGGAGGTATCAACCCGCCCGGACCCTGTGCGCCGCGCCATAATGTGGGGTCTCACCCCTGGCAAACGGACCGACCATGCAACTCCTCGACGGCGGGATGTTTGCCTTCAGCGCCTTTCATGCGCTGAAAGACCGCCGGGCCCTGCCGCTCACCTGGCAGGTGCCACTGATGGTTGCCAAAGTGGTTGAGGATACGGGTGATGGCGTTGCGGCGTGCTGGAACGGAGAACGCCAGTGGAAACGCGACCGCATGCCCGGCTACCGCTCGCGGCCAGAGATCTGGCAGACGGCAACCCGCCGTGATTTCGAGTTGATGTTGCGTGTACTTGCCGGGCTGGGCGTCCTTCAGTTCAGGACAGACGAACACGAGGCGGACGAGATTCTGGCGATGCTCGTGCACGCGCTG
>PBVL01000230.1 GCA_002728675.1 Gammaproteobacteria bacterium | reverse complement strand
TCGCGTCGCGGCCATGAAACGCGCGCGTCGCGCCGGATCCACGCCGTGCCCCGTCAGCTTGAAGAAGCCCCACTCTGTGCACGCCTCCGCGAGCGGGCGCGGGTCCGTGCCAAGCGCCTGAAGGTCAAGGGTGGGTACTGCAAGGGTCATGCGGGAGCCCTCAGGTGTGGACGTGTTCAGCATAGAGCTCCGTCATGCAGACGTCACAGAAGGAGTGTGTGAATTCGACGTCTGAATGACCGGCTATGTAGTCCTCGAATTGCGACCAGCTGCCGTCTTCATGGCGGATGCTCTTGCAAGCCGCACAAATGGGCAGCAGTCCGGTGAGCGTATCGATCTGTGCATGGGCGGCCTCGAGTTCGGCCCGGTATCGCGCTTCCGTGATTTGTGTCGTGGACAGCCGGCGCTGCGCGCGCACCCGGAGCAGATAGAAAAACGGGCAGAACAGCACCGCCGCTGTGAGCGCGGTCCCGTGGGCGACGAGATCGATCGGCACGCCGATCCACGCCATGAAGGCGATTCACGTGAGGATGAGTGCGGCAACCGAGCCGACGATCCAGGCCGCCGAACCAAGGAAGATGTCGGTCGAAATCACCATGACGTACAGGCCCAGTCCGTTCATGACGTCCTGAGTCAGCGCCGTGAACATCAGGGCGTCAATGTGCAGGACGGTCAGCTCCAGCATCGCGAGCGCGTTGAGATATTGCAGAGGGTAGTCGTAGGTGAAATGAAACCAGGCGAGGGCCGCGAAGACGACCGCAGTGCCAAATGTGAGCGATGTGACGGCCATCACGATCGGTTCCGGCATCGAGAACGCGTTGAAGACCGACAGTCCCGCGTATGCGATGGCAATGAGTGCGCATCGTGTAGCGATCAGGTCCCGGTGACCGCTCTCGAGGGCAAGTTGCACGTGTGTGTGCAGCGTTTCCGGTTGGATGGGACGGTCGTTCGCGGGCCCGGCGGCCATGGCGGAGCTGCCTCGTGTATCGAGGTGTGTGGCGTCGCCGGGCACATATTCGCGAACCGGACCCAACTGCATCCACTCCGCAGCTCCTTCTGCCTCGGTTATGCCACGGACTGTGCGCGCGAGGCTGTGATAGCGTCCGAAGGAACCTGTGAAGAATGGAGCGAACGCCATGAGCGAGGCTGCGACACTGCGAGCATCACTGGGTCATCCCGTCATCGATGCCGACGGGCACTGGCTGGAATACGGCCCTGTGGTTGCGGACGCGATGAAGAAAATTGGCGGTGACGCTGCGGTGCGGGCGATGCAACTGAACGGTGGTCGTGTCGGCGCGAGTCTGCGCATGAGCCCGGCAGAGCGGCGGCGAACGAACACGCCGCAGGAGGCGTTCTGGGGAGCGCCTACCAAGAACACGCGCGACAGGGCCACGGCCATGCTGCCGAAGCTGCTTTACGAGCGTTTGGACGAGTTTGGGATCGACTTCTCGATTCTCTTTCCGACGATGGGCCTGGGGCTGCCGCGGGTGAACGACGACGAGGCGCGCATCGCGGCGTGCCGGGCGTTCAACGTCTATCAGAAGGAGCTGTTCGATCCGTTCAGCGACCGCATGACGCCCGCGGCCGTCATCCCGATGCACAACCCCGAAGAGGCGCTGGCAGAGCTGGATCACGCGGTTGGCGAGCTCGGTTTCAAGGTGGTCATGCTGAACAGCATGATCGACCGCCCGATCGAACAGGTTGCAGAGGAGCGGCCCGACGCAAGCGACCTCGCGGTGTGGTACGACACGATCGGCATCGACAGTGCCTACGACTACGACCCGGTATGGGAGAAGTGCCGCGAGCTGAAGGTCTCTCCCTGTTTCCATCGGGGCTCGCGCGGGCGAGGTTTTCGCATGTCCCCGACCAACTTTTGTTACAACCACATTGGTCACTTTGCGGCCGCGTCCGAGGCCGTCTGCAAGTCGATTTTCATGGACGGCGTGACGCGTCGCTTCCCGGATCTCAACTTTGGTTTCCTGGAGGGCGGTGTGGGCTTTGCCTGCCTGTTGTATGCGGACCTGATCGGGCACTGGGAGATTCGCAACGAGGGCGCGCTCGACGACACGAACCCTGCAAACCTCGATCTGTCCATGCTGGCCGAGTTGGCCGAGCAGTACGGTGGACCCGAGGTGGCCGAAGCGGTGAAGGCGGGAAAGGGACTCTCGACGCGCAGCGGGCCGGAGACGACCGGAGGGCTGACGCAACTCGACGACTACGCGCGGTGCGACATTGGCGACGCGTCCGACTTCAAGGGCCTCTTCGCCGATCGCTTCTATTTTGGCTGCGAGGCGGATGATCCAACCAACGCCTGGGCGTTCAACAAGGACAACAATCCGTTTGGCGCGGAACTCAAGACGCTCTTCGGTTCTGACATCGGTCACTTCGACGTGCGGGAGATGGCCGGGGTGCTGCCCGAAGCACATGAACTAGTCGAAGACGGCAAGATCGATCAGGACGGCTTCCGCCGGTTCGTCTTCGAGAACCCGGCGCATTTCTTCGCGGAGACCAATCCCGACTTTTTCGCAGGCTCGGTCGTCGCGGACGCCGTCGAGGCTATTCAGTCCCAGGAGGGTGGACAGTGATCAAGCGCTATTTCACCGAGATGGGGATGGGCGTCGACGTGCACGGGCGCGATGCGACCCGGGCGGCCGAGCGGGCGGTGTTCGATGCCATCCACCATTCGAGCCTCAATCTCTTTCCGCACGTCGACAAGACCCGCCACGACATGCGAATCACCGTCATGATCGGCGTGCCGTTACCGGATGCTGTCGACGTTCAGCGGGTGGCGGCCGCGCTGCCGTACGGAGAGGTGACGGTGGAAGTCAAGGCCGGCGGACTGGAGATTCCGTCGGAGGATGGCTCTGACCCCATCCTCATAGCCAACGCCGGCGTGCTCGTGCAGTTTGAGGAGTAGTGGCGTCAGTCTGGGGTGGCCTATCGAGCGCAGTCTGTTCCGGGCATTCCAGAGTCCGCATGTTGCCATGCCGGTCGACGAGGACTGTCCTGGCCCGATACGTATTGATCCAGAGTTCTTGTGATTGTGTCAGCCATGATTGGTCGGGCTTGGCGGGCAACCGTCTCCAGGGTACGACGGTGAAGCGACCGGTCTCGTCTCGCTCGATCAAAAGCAGTGAGCCGCCTATTGCGTAGTGTGCACGCCCGGCTGTCGCAACGATGCGCTCACCCAACCGGAAGATGTCCAGGATGTTGTCGCGGTAGATGAATGTTCTTGATCCGGAATCCGCAATGAAGGCGAGCGCGCCACCAAACTCACCCCGACTTGCGCCAACGATCCAGCCGTCCTCGATCCGGAAGGCCACCTCGGGAACCTGACGTTTGTAGCTTGGGTTGTAGTCATCGTTTGGCGCATACCAAAGGGATTCCAGTGCATCCCTGTCGGAACGGATGAGCTTCTGACGCTTTGCTGGTGGCGGCATCGCACCGATCACCGCACAGGGGGGGCTGTTCCCGCCAAATGCTGAATCGGCTCGTCTGCCATGCCCAGGTTGTGGGGGCTTCTCCGGATTCGAGCCAGTCAACTGCTTGTCCGGCCAGCTTCCGGACCGGTGGATACCAATGTGCGGCCGCGACCTGCTTCAGCCTGTCAACCTGGTCCGTTGCACCCAGCCGGGCAAGTGATCGGGCCGCTGCGAAAACGAGTTGCCAGTCATGAGCGATGTCGAGTGCCTGCACAAGGGACGGGATCGCCTCGGCGTATGCGATCAGCCCGAGCGTGTTGGCAGCGTCCACACGTTCCTGCCAACTACTGCTGTGAAGGTAAGGAAGAACGTGAGGACCTGAACTCAGCGCCTGCTTGCCAAATCTCCCTAACTCGTAGATGCAGAATGCAGCATCTTCGGGATCGTCGATCAGCTTCGTGACAACTGATTCCGGACTGCTGGAGACTGGGACTGGGGCTTGGGCTGTGTCAGGCGGCGTATTGCAGGCCGTTGCCAGAATACAGGTGACGATGGTCATCCCAACGGTCCTGTTGAGGCGCGCGGGTTGGTTCAAGCGGGGCAACAGGTGGCGAAGTCGTCGGAGCCGTTGGTGGGCCATTGCTACGGGGGTGAGGGCGGACCGTCCGGGGGCGGCTGCCAGAGTTCCACACGGTTGCCGTCCGGGTCCCTGGACTAGCCGAAGACTCCAAACTCAAGTTCTTCCACCTCACCGACAACCTCCCCGCCTGCGGCGGCAATCTGAGCAAGCGCTGCGGGCACATCGTCAACAATCAGGTTCAGCATGAAACGCTGACCGTTCGGCCCGAAGTACTCCGTGTCATCGGGAAAGGGCGACCAGACCGTGTAGGCGCCTTGCGGCTGATTTGCCGGCAGAAACGAGGTGCCGCCGTAGGTCGCATCGATCTCGAAGCCGAGGGTCGACGCATACCAGTCACCAAGCGCAGCAGGATCCCGGCTCTTCAGGAATACGCCGCCGACGCCGAGTACGCGCGCCATTGCCGCTACTCGTCGCCTGGTGGAGAAAGATTGGGCTCGGCAGGCGCGAAGCGCGTTGCGAGGAACCAGCCGAGGCACGCCATCGGAAGATAGGCGAGCGTCACGTCGAGTGCGATGAACGCGATTGGCGCGGGGATCAGGAACGCGGCTGTGATCCCGCCCGCAAGATTCAGAACGCCGATACCGAGCGCAAACCAGAGCTTGTGCACGGTTGCAAGCACCGCGGCGGTCAGCGCGCCGACTAGCGTTCCGACTGCATGCGCCAGGAATGGGAAGACGAAATGCCGCGCCTCGAACAGGTGCGCGCCTGCCGCCATGCTCGCGGGGTCCGACACGTCCACACCGTCCGGCGCCGGGATGAGCGCCGAACCGGTGGTGACGAGCAGCATGTTGACGATGCTGCCGAAGGCAATGCCGCCAACCACCGCGAACACGTTGCGCAGCATTGAGCGGGCCTGCTTTTGCCTACTTTTTGTTCTCGCCGATGTCCTGGGCGGCGTGGGGCTTGAGCGCCACCTTGCCTTCGTCCTGAGGACCTTCCATGGCCGCCTTGGCCCGTTCGTTCTCCATGATCTTCGACTGGATGGCCTGCCCGGCGCGGACCCACGTGTCGCGATTTTCGATCACGTACTTGTTTGACTCGCGGTAGCTGTCGAGCATGCCGTTCAGTTCCGGGATGACGTAGCGCGCGACGAGGTCCCAGCTTTGCTTCTGGTGTTCCCGACTGGACCAGTCGTGGACAAAGCCAATGACCGTGCCGAAGCCGCCGCAGATGTCATACAGTTCGCGGATGCGGTTCACTAGGTCATCAGGCGTGCCGATCACGCTGGTGCTGTTTTCGCTGAAGGCCATCACGTCGACCGCCTCGTCGGGTGTCTTGAAGATCTGCCCGACCCCTGCCGACAGCGTGCCGACGTTGTAGTCGTTGTTGTGACGGAAGAGACCGTGTTTGGCCTGCTCGCGTGCCGCTTCGCGCGTCTCCGCGATGTGGAAGTTGATCAGCAGGCGCCAGTTGGAGCGGTCAACGCTGGTACCGTGCTTCTGGGCTGACTCTTCCGCGAAGCTCCACTGCAACGGCAGCGCCTGGATGCCCGCTTCGGACATCGAGCCAATCGAGAGGACGCCCGCTTCGTGTTTGCCCGCGAGCGTCATGCCGGAAGGGCTGACCATGGAGGCAACCGCGAACTCGAGATGTTCCTGCACCGGCAGAAGCTGGAGCTTGGCGTCGCGCAGCGTGAACCAGTCGCACTCGTAGGTGAAGCGATCGCCGCCGCTCAGCAGACGGCGGATGACACCCATGGCCTCGTCCTGGCGGTCGCGCAACAGCATCGGGTCGAGCCCCATCGTGTGTGCGTCGGATGGCAGGGCGCCCGGCCCCGAGCCGAAAATGACCCGGCCGTTGCTCTGATGATCGAGCTGCACGAGGCGTTGGGCCACCATGAACGGATGGTGATACGGGAGTGAGATGACGCCCGTCCCCAGCCGGATCCGGTGCGTACGCTCGGCGGCCGCCGCGAGGAACAGCTCGGGTGAGGCGATGACCTCCCACCCCGTCGAATGGTGCTCGCCGCACCAGAATTCGTCGTAGCCGAGTTTGTCCATCAATGCGACGAGTTCGAGGTCGCTTTGCAGCTGCAGCGTCGGGTGTTCACCTATCGGGTGGTGTGGGGCCAGGAAGGCGCCGAATTTGAGTTTGTTCACGGTGTCTCTGCAATCGAAAGGAAAGTTGCGCCGATCCTAGCAGAACGACGCCAATGCTTGGCAGGACGGGTCCGATCATGCACGCTAGTCGCATGTCTGCGCGCTTTGACCTGTTCAGGAACACGCCCCGCGTCCGGGACCGGATCCGCACGGCCATCATCTCGGTCCTGCTACTCGTCAGCCTCGCGATGATGGGGCTTCTCTCGCAGCAAACCTACCTCGCCGTGACCTCGCAGCGCCAGCTTGCGAACGATGTGCTGCACGACTACGCGGCGCTCGCGGGCGACGAGTTCGGCCGGCGCTACGCACAAGTCGCGTACAGCGGATTCTTCCCGGTCCTCGGCAGTGTGGCGCAGGTGCCTCTCGACACGGACCTGCCGGCACCGGAAGGTTTGTCCGACATCGTGGTCGAGAGCGAACGTGATCGGGAGCGGCTGTCGCTGTCAACGGGGCTCGCCCGCATGTTGTTCCGGTTCGATCCGGACGTTGGACGCCTGCAGGTTGCCGGGGAAGCGTTGCCGAACGAGGCGTCCGATTTCCTGCTTGATCACCTTCTGACTGCGACGTCTTCAGAACGGACTGATGTGGCCTTCTCCGCGATCCACACGCAGGTCGACGGTGAGGACTACAACTTCGTCCACACAAGTTTCTCGGAGCGCAGTGTCGTGGGTTTTCTGGTCAACCTCGACACGCTGGGTGACTGGCTGGATTATTTTATCGAGCGGGACCCGCTGCTGCCGCGATCCCTGATTGATGACGAGACCGACGTTGTCGTGCACGGTCAGTTGCTCGACGGCTCGGGCCGGGTCTTCTACGAAGTGGGCGAAGAGGGCCGCGACATGGTGACGTCCAGTCGGCCTATGGGTAACCGCGTGCCCGTACTCTTTGGTGGGATCACCATCACGGCGGGCCTTGATCGTGAGACCGCCAGCAGGCTCATCATCGGCGGGCTGCCCGAGAGTCGCTTGCCCCTTGTTTACGGCAGCACTGCCGCGGTGCTTGGCGCGATGTGGACCGTTGCCGCGCTGATGATGGCGATGGCGCTCGTTCTGCTGCGTCGCGAACGTCAGCTTGCGCACCTGCGGGCTGACTTCATCTCCCGCGTGTCGCACGAACTGCGCACGCCGCTCGCGCAGATCCGGATGTTTGCCGAGACGCTCCTGCTGGACCGGGTGCGTTCGGAGGATGAGCGCAGGCGGTCGTTGCAGGTCATCGACAAAGAGGCAAACCGACTGTCCCATCTCGTTGAGAACGTCCTGCAGTTCTCCCGCGGGGAACGCGGTCGGCTGGAGCTCAACATGCATGCGCAGCCGATCACGCCGCTTGTCCGGGAACTCGCCGATCGGTTCCGGCCGCTCATGCGTGACCGGGAGCTTGTTGTGACCTCGGAAGTCGACGAAGCGCAGCAGGTGGATCTCGACTCAGAAGCGTTCTCCCAGATGTTTGCCAATCTGATCGACAACGCGGTCAAGTACAGTCCTGCGGGTGAACCCGTATCGGTGTCGGTGCAGGGCCGGCCTGGACATGTGCTCGTGGCGGTCGAAGACAGCGGGCCGGGCATTCCGGTGGCGGAGCGTCAACGCATCTGGGAGCCCTACTATCGGGCAGGTGCCGGCGACGGCCTGGAGATCGCCGGCTCCGGAATTGGCCTCGCTGTGGTTCAGGAGCTTGCGCGGTTGCACAACGCCGAGGCTTCCGTCAGTGAGAGTGCGACGGGTGGCGCACGGTTTGTCATCGACTTCGGGACCGCGCCGGAGCTCGCGGCATGACCCGCGTGCTGGTTGTCGAGGACAACGAAGACCTCGCGTTCGGGTTGCGTAACAACCTCGAAATCGAAGGGTACGAGGTGACCGTCGCCGCGGACGGCGAGGCCGGCCTGGAGGCTGCACTTAAAGGCGGGAATGACCTCATCATTCTGGATCTGATGCTGCCCGGGATGGACGGGCTGCGCGTGCTGCGGGAGCTTCGCGACGGTGGTATCGAGGTCCCGGTCATGGTGCTGACCGCCCGTGGTGAGGAAGTCGACAAGGTGCGGGGCCTGCGGCTCGGCGCGGACGACTACGTCACCAAGCCGTTCGGCGTGATAGAACTCCTGGCACGTATCGAGGCCCTGTTGCGCCGATCCGGCGGCAGCCGCGCGGAGGAAGTGATCGAAATTGGAGATCTGACCATGGATGTTGCCGCGCGGGTCGTGTCCCGCGGTGGGCGACGCGTCGAGCTTG
>PBVL01000229.1 GCA_002728675.1 Gammaproteobacteria bacterium | reverse complement strand
GACGCGAGCGGATCGGGCACGGGAATCGCCGACACAAGCGCCTGAGTGTACGGATGCCGTGGCTGGTGATAGATGTCGCGGGCTGCGGCCATTTCGACGATCTGCCCAAGATACATCACCGCAACCTGATCAGAGACGTGTTTGACCACCGCAAGATCATGCGCGATGAATATCAGGGCGAGGTTCATCTCCCGCTGCAACTCGAGGAGCAGGTTGACGACCTGTGACTGAATGGAGACATCGAGCGCCGACACAGCCTCGTCGCAGACGATCAGTTTCGGCTTGAGGGCAATTGCTCTCGCAATGCCGATCCGCTGCCGTTGGCCTCCCGAGAACTCATGCGGGAACCGGTGTTTCGCACTGCTGTCGAGGCCAACACGTGCCAACAACCCGTCGATCCAGCGGTCACGTTCGGCGGCCGTACCCATTCGGTGAATCGCGAACGGTTCCTCGAGGATCCGCCCTACGGTGTGCCGGGAGTTGAGCGATTCGAATGGGTCCTGGAACACGATCTGGACGTCACGCCGCAGCTCCCGCAGCGCTTTGCTGCCCATCTGCATGACATCACGGCCCTCGAAGAACACCGACCCCGCGGTCGCCCCGTGCAGGCGCAGGAGCGTGCGGCCCACAGTGCTCTTGCCGCACCCTGATTCGCCAACGAGCCCGAGCGTCTGGCCCTGTTCAAGGTCGAACGAGACCCCGTCGACGGCGTGGACATCACCACGCTTGCGCATGAACACTCCGCCACGCACCGGGAAGTACTTCGTCAGACCGCGAACGCGAAGCAGCGGCTCGGTCACGCGCCGATCTCGCGCCAGTGATGACAGGCCACCGCGTGGCGCTCAGAGACCTCCAGCGGTGGAACCACCGTACAGGCATCGTTCGCGTATTCGCAGCGATTGCTGAATCTGCAGCCGGGGGGCATGTCCGCGAGCGTCGGGACCATGCCCTGAATGGTCGGCAGCAGTGTCTTCGGTTCGTCTTCCAGGCGCGGGATCGCCGTCAGCAACCCGCGTGTGTAGGGGTGCCTCGGTTCTCCGAACAGCGGCACGACATCGGCCGACTCGGCGAGGCGCCCGGCGTACATCACGATCACCCGGTTCGTGAGTTCAGCAATCACACCCAGGTCATGTGTGATGAAGATCATCGCCATCCCGTACTCTGACTGCAGATCGCGCAGGAGTTGAAGGATCTGCGCCTGAATCGTCACGTCGAGCGCGGTTGTCGGCTCGTCAGCAATCAGGATCTCCGGCTTGCATGCGAGCGCCATCGCAATCACCACCCGCTGCCGCATGCCGCCCGACAACTCGTGGGGGTATTCGTCGAGTCTGCTTTCCGGTGCCGGAATGCCCACGCGGTCCAGGAGTTCGAGCGAGGCGCGGCGAACGGCGTCCGAAGACAAGTCCGGCTCGTGCAGCTGACGCGCCTCGGCGAGTTGCTGACCAATCCGCTGAACCGGGTTCAGCGCCGTCATCGGCTCCTGGTAGATCATCGCGATCCGCCGCCCTCTGATCGACGCGCGGCCGATTTCGTCCAGTCCGAGCAGGCTTTCGCCCGCGAGGCGAATATCACCGCCGTCCACCCTGCCTGACGGCTTGGCCAGCAACCCCATGATCGCAAGGGCAGACACGCTCTTGCCGCAGCCCGACTCGCCGACAAGCCCGAGGGACTCCCCCGCGGACAGCTCGAAGGACAGGTCGTCGACCACGTTGAGCAGGCCAGCCTCGGTGTCGAAGGACACCGAGAGGCGGTCAACCTCGAGCAATGGCGCCATTCACGAACGCCGGTGTTCGCGATGTTCGACGATGACCGGCTCGAAGGTTTCGCCGGCATCCTTCGCCTCGAGGATGCGCGCTTTCTCTTCGGCATCGATCCAGAACAGGCCACCCGAGGTGTACCCCGCTGACGGTCCGAGCGGATTGAACAACGCGCCGCTCCGTCGCGTTCCCAGGTGCTCGGGCAGCCGCATCCAGCGCCACGCTCCTTCGCGGGTGTACGGCACATGGAACGAGGGAATGAACACACCCGACTCGTGGACCATCGCCTCGAGGGTGCGGGCAAGCTGAACGCGTTCATCGAGGTCCGACGAGCCCCGATACGCCATGATGAGCGTGTCCATCTCGGGATTGGCGTGGTTCGTAATGTTGTTCGTCTGGGGCCGATTGGCGTTGTCCGAGTGAAAATGCTCCCAGTACCGGGGCGAAAGGCCGCCCGTGCCCCAGGTCATCCAGGCAATGTCGTGCTTCTTCTCCTGCATCTGCTTGAAGGCGGCAGCCGAGTCGATGAGGCTCAATACGAGTTCAACTCCCGCTTTGCGGGCCTCCTCCTTCAGTACACCCAGCCGCTCCGTGTGATGAGTCGCGCCGTAGGTCACGCGGAATGACAGGCGCGTGCCGTCCTCCCTGATCAGGATGCCCTCGGCATCGCGCTTCGTGAAACCCGCCTTCCTGAACAGTTCTCCTGCCTTGTCGATGTCGTATTGGCGCGGCGTGATGTCGTGGTTATCGTACTCGCCGAATCCCAGCTGAAACGTCGGCAGCCGTTCGTAGTCCCCGCGGAGGACCGTGCGGATGACACGGTCGAAGTTCATCGAATGCCCCATGCCGTACCGGGTATCGCGATCCGCCAGCAGCGGGTTGGACGTGTTTAGGAAAAACCCGCCAGAGGGCGTGGGCAGATCGTTGTAGAACCAGTATCGATCGATGTAACCGGCCCTGACCTCATCAGCCGACGCGGCCTTGTCGTGCCAGAAGTTGGGCAGGACGAGCCCGAAGGTATCGAGTTCCGCCTTCAGGAAGTGTTGCCACGCGGAGTTGACGTCCCGTATGACGCGGTAGCGGATCTTGTCCGGATTGAAACGATGCTTGTAGTACCTGAGATCATCTCCCCACCAGTCCTGTTTGCGTTCGAGCTCGATGTACTTGCCCTTTTCGACCGTGGAGATCTGATACGGCCCTGTGTTCGGCGCAACTTTCCAGTTGAAGTCTTTCGTCCAGTTCTCGTTGAGCACGTGGAAGTGGCGCGGGGTTGGACCAATCGCATAATTCGCGTGCATCTCGACACCCGGCTTCGCGTCCGCGCCCTGAACGCCGAACGTGTAGTCATCGTACGCTTTGACGTCACGAATACGGTCCGTGTAGTAGTTGTTGTACCAGGGCGCCATGATCGATTTGGAACGCATGAACTGCACGGTGAAGACAAAGTCTTCGGCCGTCACCGGTTCCCCGTCGGACCAACGTGCGGCCGGATTGATCCGGTAGTACATGCTGCGGCCGTCCTCGCCGAAGGCCCACTCCGTTGCAAGCTCAGGAATCGGTCGTCGGGTTTCCGGATGCAGCGCAACCGGCGACATCTGGTTGGCCCGGGTCACCCCGGCAAAGCCGCCGTTGGAATCGGGTCCGACGAGGCGCAGCGTCAGGGGAAAAGACGTCATGTAGCTGCGATAGGTGCCGCCACGCTTTGCCTCGGGCGAGGCAAAAATCGGGTCGTCCAGGTTGGTCTCCCAAACGAGGCCGTCAGGCAGTACGTCCGGCAGGCCGTCTCCTTCCTGGAGTTCGATGGTCGGCAGCACCTCGTTCGTGGCCGCCTCCGCCGCCGTTTCGACAGACTCGGTGGGCGGGGCTTCATCCCTGCCGCCGCAACCCGCAAGCAGCCAGGCCATGGCGAGCGCGAGCGCAATCGTGGTCTTCTTCATCTGGTCCTCACCGGTGGACGGCCAATCCCGAATCATACGTGATGACCGGTCTTCAGATGAACCGGCCACCGCCACCCGGCGGGCGCGGTTCGGTCAGGGTGACCGGGTGTCGAGCCGCTGCGTCTGGGTCCGGTCCGCCTATTCGTAATAGCTGAACTGCTTGGGATCGAACGCTTCACGAATCGCCTCGCCAACATAGGTGACCATCAGCAGGACAAGCACCATCGCAGAGACGACCGACGCCACGATCCACGGCGCTTCGTGAACATGGCTCGTGCCCTGCGCGAGTAGTTCACCCCAGCTTGGTGTGGGCGGCGGCAAGCCGAAGCCCAGATAGTCGAGCGCGGTCAGTGCGGTGATGCCTCCGGCGACCGAGAACGGCACAAAGGTCACGATGACAGAGATGGTATTGGGCAGGATGTGGCCGAAGATGATGCGGCTGTTGCTTGCGCCAAGGGCACGTGCCGCGGACACGTACTCGCGTGCCTTCTCCTTGTAGGTGGACGTCCGCATGTACCAGGTCATGCCGGTCCAGCCAAATAGGACCATGACGCCCATGAGCGTCCAGAACGAGGGCACGACGATGCTCGCGACGATCATGATCACGTAGATAAAGGGAACGTTGTTCCAGATCTCGATGATCCTTTGGAAAATCAGGTCGAACGCGCCGCCCCAGAAGCCCATGGCGCACCCCACCGCAACGCCGATCACATAGTTGGAGACGAGCAGCAACAGCGCGAATCCCATCGCTAACCGGAAGCCGTACACAAGCCTCGCCAGCACATCCCGACCGGTCGTGTCGGTGCCGAGATAATGCTCCGTCGCGACGGACGGAGGCGTGTAGGGCCTCGCACCCACTTCGTCGGACAGGTCGTTCTCGAGCGCGTTGTAGGGCACCAGCGGCATGAGTATCCAGTTGCCGCTGTCCGCGTCGGCCTCGAATCGGTCGGCCAACTCGCGATAGTTGGTCTCGTACTCGTAGTCGAGACCGAAGGTCTTGCCCGGAATGAAGTCGCTATAGGTCGGGAAGTGAACTTCCCCCTCGTAGTACACGACAAGCGCCCGGCTGTTGACGAATGCTTCGGCCACCAACGAGAGGCCAACCAGCACCACGAGCCCGATGGCTGACCAGTAGCCACGCTTGATCGAACGGAACCGGCGCCACTGTTTGATCGTCAGCGGTGACAGGCGAATCATGCCGGCGCTTCCCCGCCACCGAATTTCACGCGCGGATCGACGAGCGCGACGCAGATGTCAGAGAGGATGTTGCCGATCAGGAAGAGCAGGGAGGAGATCACGAGGATGCCCATTACGACGGGGTAGTCGCGTTCCACGAGGGACTCGAACCCCAGCAACCCGAAGCCATCGATGTTGAAGATTTTCTCGATGAGAAACGAGCCGGTCAGGATCAGGCTGATGTTGCTGCCAAAGGACGTGGCGATTGGTATCAGACTGTTGCGGAGAGCATGCCGAAAGATCGCCTTGCGGAACACCATGCCTTTGCCGATCGCCGTGCGGACATACTCCGCGGCCAGATTGTCCATCAGCGCATTCTTCATGAGCATCGTCGTCACCGCAAAACTGCCCGCCATGTAGGAGATGAGCGGGAGCACAGCATGACTGAACACGTCACCAACCTTCCCTGCCGCCGACTTCTCGTCGAAATCGTCCGATACGAAGCCACTCAGCGGAAACCACTCAAGGTGAGCCGCAAACGCTGTCAGCAGCACAATCCCGAGCGCATACGCGGGGATCGCGTAACCGAAGAACACCAGCGCCGAACTCAGGTTGTCGAACAACGTCTTGTGCCGGATTGCCTTGACGATCCCGAGCGGGATACAGACGCCGTACGTCAGGATCAGCGTTGTGACGCCATAGAAGATCGAGATCGGGAAACGGTCACGGATGATGCCCCACACCGGTTCCGTGTAGCGCGTGGACGTCCCGAGATCGAGGCGCGCAACCTTGCCAAGCCACTCGAAGTAGCTCAGCACGACAGGTTTGTCGAACCCGTAGTAGGCCCGCAGTTCCTCGATCTGATCGTCGGACAGGGTGCTGCCGGCGCGTCCGTCAAAGCTGCTCGTCGCAACCGCGCCGTCGCCGCCCGCCATCGCTGCCTCGTTCAGCATGCGCTCGATCGGCCCACCCGGCACCAGCCGGGTGAGCGTAAAGACCAGGATCGTGACACCGATGAAGGTTGGCACGATCAGGATGAAGCGGCGTATGAAGTAGCTGGTCATGACGAATGCTCGCCGGTACCTCGCGCAACCGTCTGAATGCGCGTAACCGGGCAGCCCGAACATAGCAAACCGGCCGTGCGGGGTGCGAGGGCTGACTGTCACTGAAGCCGTGGGGCAGACCTGCGGCCCGTGACGCGCCACCGACCCGCGGGACGGTTGCCTGAGCCCCGGCCCACGATGGATGCAGTCCTGTGCGGGACCCCGGCACGCGCATCAGTGCAAGGTGCAGAGCCACCCCAACCGCACCGGACTCGCCCTTCCCTGCAGACTCGCGGCCCGTTGTCGTGAATTGAACGATCTCAGCCTTGAAGCTGTGTGAAATCAAACGACAAAGCGCCTACCGGGCAGGTCATCGAGCGCCCGCTTCGGCAATCGACCGATCCGCTCCCGTGCTAATCTCGCCAGGCTATGAGCGCAAACCCGAACGACACGACCACTTCGCACGGCACCGCTGTTCCACCTCTTGAACGTGCCAAACGCCTGCATCCGGTGATCGAGGCGCATCTCGGGCAGATCGACACAGAACGTCGACTACCCGACGCGGTCGTGGCCCCAATGCGCGAAGCTGGTCTCTTTCGCCTGCTCGTACCCCGCTCGCTCGGCGGCGAGGAGATGGCGTGGCCCGACTACCTCGACGTCGTTCGCACCATTGCCCAGGCCGACGGCAGTACCGGCTGGGGTTTCAATCAGGGCACCGTGTTTGCAACTCATGCCGGACGCGCGCCACGCGCCCTCGCGGAAGAAGTCTGGGGTGACCCGAACACCGTTGTCGCCAACGGCCCACCGGAAGGACCGGTGCACTACACACCAACCGAGGGCGGTCACCGCCTCGACGGGAACTGGATGTTCTCGAGTGGCAGCCCGCACGCCAACTGGATCGCTGCGGTTGCGGGGGGTACCAATCTGCCGGTCCGACTGCACCTGCTCCCGAAAGACGAGGTTGCCTTCGTCGACGTGTGGCAGGTTCAGGGGCTGCGCGGTACAGGCTCGTTCGGGTTTGGAGTGTCTGATCATTTTGTCCCCGCCTCCCGCGTCATGGCGCTCGACGAGGCACCGCCCGAGCCGGGGCCGCTGTACGTCATCCCACAGGACCTGCTCTTCGCCTGCGGTTTCGCCTGCGTCGCGCTCGGGGTTGCGCGGGCCGGACTCGACGGAACCATTGAACTCGCGACGGACAAGCGGCCGCGCTTTTCCAGCAAGGCGCTTGGTGAGGACCCGGTGGTCCAATCCCAGATGGGGAAAGCCGAATCGATCTGGCATGCCGCAAAAGCCCTGCTGCACGAAACGGTCGGTGTCGTCTGGGAATCCGTGTCAGAGCGCGGAACCATCACCGAGGAGGAGACGATCAGGCTGCGGATGGCGGGTACACACGCGATCCGGGAGTCTGCAGCGGCAGTCGATATCGCCTACAACCTGAGCGGCTCCTCGGCGATCTTCGCGAGCCAGAAGATACAGCGTCGGTTCCAGGACGCGCATGTGATCACCCAGCAGGTCCAGGGCCGCGAAGCGCACTACCAGACGGTGGGACGGTTCTTCCTCAGCAGTTGACCCGCCTCCGCGCGCGTTTGGCACTCAGCTGACAATCTCTCTCACCAGCCCCCAGTCGGGAATTCCCCGGTCTGAATTCAGGGGAATCACGATCACCCTGTTCGCGCCCGCTTCGACCTGAGCGCTGAGCCGTGCACGGACGTCGCCGAGCGAACCCCAGGCCGCGACGGCGTCGATCAGCCGATCGCTGCCGCCATCCAGGAAGTCCTCTCTCCCGAAGCCGAGCGACTGCCACGCCCGATGGTAGTAGTCGAGTTGCATGTAGTACGCGATCGCCCGGCGAATCAACCCACGGGCCGCATCTGGGTCCGTCTCAACCAGAACGAACATGACCGGAGACAGCGCGGGCGCCGCTCCCAGTCGCGCGCGGGCCCAGCGGGTATGTTCCGCCGTCATCAGGTACGTGTGGGCCCCGTCGGCGTGATCCCTCGCAACCGCCATGAGACCTTGCGCGTGCGCAGCAACGTAGCGCGGGTACGACGTTTCGGGCAGCGTCATGTGCAGTGCATCCATTGCCTCCAGGTACCCGCGCATTTTGGTCAACGGAGCCTCCCAAACCGGATTCCCGCGTGCCGCGTTGATGCCTGGATTCGAGACCCCGAGTCCCAACATGAATCGACCACCGGAGAGTTCCGCCAGGGTCGCGGCGCCCGCCCGCATGGCACCGGGATCGCGGGCGTACACATTTGCGATGCCGGTCGCGACCCGCAGACCATCGGTGTGTGCAAAAAGGTAACCCGCGAGCGCAAACGGGTCCCGACCCGAGACCTCCGGCAGCCACAGGCTCTCGATTCCAGCCGTCTCGGCATCCCGCGCGAACGTGGTCAGTTCGTCCGCCGAGAGCCTGTCTGTCGTGTACAGCAGCCCTGCATCCAGTCCCATGGCCGGCTCCGCAAAAAACCGCGATGTTACGCTTGGCGACAACAGTCCGGAAGGTCACCGTGCGTGTCGCGCGCGCCAAGGGCAACCGCTGCGGGAAGGTCTCTGCCCGGATTCAGAATCTGAGCTTGTTGTGACCAATCCATCGCAAATCCGGCGCGCGACCCGCATCAATGGTCCAGACTCGAGGTGCGGGGAGAACGAGCAGGAATGAAATACGCCAACTGTCCCAAATGCGGCACGCCAAACACCGGTGCACCCGATCAATGCGGTGACTGCGGCATCGTCTACGCCAAATGGTTCAGGTCACAACTGCGGCGTGAAACGCCCGTTCCATCCGGGTCCCGGGGTGGCACGGAACTGTCAATCGCGGGACG
>PBVL01000228.1 GCA_002728675.1 Gammaproteobacteria bacterium | reverse complement strand
CGGACGGAATGCCGTACGCGCTAAGCTGGGTCAATCAGCGGAGCGTCCGCCACTGAGCGCGCCTTGCCAGGCGCAGGGAGTCCTGATGCAAACCACAGTCACCATTGACGTGCAGAACAGTCCGATGGAGGTGTTCCTCTTCATGCCAGACGGTGCCGCGCCGCCATCGGGGCACCCCGCTCTGGTGCTGGCGCAGCACATCCCCGTCGGCCATACGGGCATCGAGAATGACGAGTTCACCCTTGTCGCGGCACGCCGCTTCGCCGCCGCCGCCGGCTACGCTGTCGCGGCGCCGTTCATCTTTCACTGGTGGCCGAAAGACGCCGGTATCGAGATCAAGCGCGAGGAACGCCAGGACGACAGGATGGTCGCCGATCTCTCCGCGACCTGGGACCTGCTCGCGGCGCGGGACGACATCGACACGTCCCGGATTGGCGTTGCCGGTCACTGTTGGGGGGCCGCGTCGCCTGGCTTGGTGCCTGCCACCTGCCCTTCGCGGCCTGTGCCGTGTTCTACGGCGGCCGGATCAAACTGGCGATGGGCGACGGACCGCCGCCCATCGAATTCGCGGGACAAATCCGCTGCCCGGTTGCCGGCTACTTCGGCAGCGACGATGCGAACCCGAGCCCGGCGGACGTCGACGACTACTCGGCAACGCTCAGCGCCAACAACGTGTCCCATGTCTTCCATCGTTACGAGGGTGCGGGCCATGCCTTCCAGAACTTCCCGAGCCCGGAGCGCTGCCGGGAAACGCAGAGCGAAGACGCCTGGCAGCGGGTCCTCGACTTCCTCGACCGCACGCTCATGCCGTGAAGGTTCACCTCGTCGACGGCACGTTCGAGCTGTTCCGCTGTTTTCACGGCGCACCGCGACACACGGTGGACGGGCGCGAGGTTGGCGCGGTGCGCGGACTGTTGCACACCCTGCTGTCACTCCTGAAAGGTGACGACGTCACGCACGTGGCGGTGGCCTTCGATGCGCTGCCCTCACCCCGCGGGCCGGCCCGCACCGACGGTGACCTGATCCGTGCCCAGGCGCCGCTCGCCTTCAATGCCATACGGGCGCTCGGAATCGCCCTCTGGCCGATGGTGCGCTACCAGGCTGATGACGCCCTGGCGACCGGCGCCGCGCGTTTCAGGGACCATCCCGACGTCTCGCAGGTCGTTCTCTGCACAACAGACACGGACCTCTTTCAGTGCATCACGGGCGACACCGTGGTGGTCCTGGACCGCATCCGCAAGTCAGGCCTCGACGAGGCGGGATTTACCGCGCGGTACGGCATCCGCCTCGCTCAGATGCCTGACTTCATGGCGCTCGCGGGTGCACCCACCAAGGGCATCCCCGGCGTCAAAGGCTGGGGCCCGGCCTCGACCGCGCGTGCACTCACACACTACGGCGCGCTGGAGCATATCCCGACAGTCAGCCCCTGGGACGTCGCGATCAGAAATGAAAAGAGGCTGGGTGGCGCGCTCGCCGGTCAGGCGCGGGAGGCGGCCATCGTCAAGGCGCTCGCGACGCTCTACGACGACCTCCCGATCGGAGACAATCTCGACGACCTGCGCTGGCGCAGTGTGCAGCACACGTCGCTTGCTGAAATAATCGCGACTGTCGAGGCGCACGACCTCCAACCCCGCCTCGAGCGCTGGCCGGCATACCGGCCGGCATGAATCCAACCCACTGAGATCCTCCGGCACCGATGTTCAAGAATGCAGTCGTCTACCGCCTGACCCATGAGTTCACGTTGGACGGCGAGACGCTGCACAACGCACTGTCCAAACAATCTTTCACGCCCTGCAGCGGTGTGCGCCCGTCCAGCTTCGGGTGGATCCCGCCCATCGGCAACGAGGATGCCCCGCTTGTCCACGAAGTGGCAGGCTACTTCCTGCTGTGCGCCCGCAAGGAGGAGAAGGTTGTCCCCCCTTCGGCGCTCAATGAAGCAGTGCAGCAAAGGGTCGAGCGAATTGAAGCCACCGAGGGGAGAAAGCTGCCGCGCCGGGACCGTCTGGCCCTGAAGGACGACTCCCTTGCGGAACTGTTGCCGCGCGCGCTGCCACGATCCAAACAGATACTCGGCTACATTGCGCCGTCTGAAGGCATCGCGGTCGTCGGGACATCCAACAGCGCGGAAGCGGAACTGTTCATCAACTGCCTGCGCGACTCACTCGGCTCCTTCCCCGTCGTGCTGCCACAGGTGCAGCGCAACCCGTCCGAACTCTTCACCCACTGGCTGAACTTCCGCAAGCTTCCCGAGAATTTCTCGCTGGGCGAGCAGTGTGACCTGCTCGACCCGGAGACGAGTGCAACCGTCACCTGCCGCCGCCAGGACCTCGCCACACAGGAAATCGTTTCCCACATCAACGCCGGAAAGGTCTGCACCCGGCTCGGCCTGCGCTGGTACGGCGATCTTACCGTGGCGGTCGACAAGGACCTCTCTCTCCGCCAGATCAAGTTCGAGAATCCGGAAGGTGAGGAAGACGAAGATGCCATCGCACAGCTTGACGCGGCGTTCGTGCAGATGGCGCTCGAGTTCAAGCGATTCCTGCCTGCGCTCTACTCCGCCCTGGGCGGCGAGCACATCCCAGAGTTCACGGAAGCCTGACGGCTCAAGACCAGGCGACTGCAAGATATCACTGTGCTACTGATCGACGAGTGCGTTCTCGCCCTCGATCTTCGCCGCCGCCCTGAGGTCATCACGGTCGTCTTCCATCGTGTAGTCCACGAAGGCGAGTGCCCCGGTGAATGCAAAAGGCGCGCTGTAGTCGGCAACCACGGTCGATCCACGGTCGCGTCCTATGTCCATCCCATAGAGGGTCTGCCGCTAGGGCAGCATGGCGAGCGAGGTCGTAGCGACCGTCCCACCGTTCACCATGAGTGCGAGGTCGCCCTCGTGCTCGGCGCGTTTGCTGAAGCGCACGCTGACGATCGTCTCACCGTCCGCGAGGGTACCTGATTCGAGACGCGTCTCCTCGCCAATCGCGTTGTAGACGAAGCGGACCAGCCCGTCCTGCACGAAGAGCACATGCCCGCCCGTCCGTGCGCCGCACGCAACGAGCACACCCTCGACGCCGGGCGTGTTGGTGAAGGATGCGGCAATGGTCCACGAACGGTTGCGAATGTCCGGCATCGCAAACCGCTCGATGTGGCTGGTCCCGGGCAGATAGCGCTTCGAGCCGGTGGCAAGGTCGGAGTCCGGCCGGCGCATCGCAAACAGCTCAACCGACCGATCGTCGAGCGGAAGCACGTTGTACCGGCCCGCTTCGCGCCACCAGAGCTCCTTCATCTCGGCCAGCTTCTGCGGCTGATCCGCCGCCAGGTCGTGAATCTCCGCGAAGTCCTTCGCGACGTGGTAGAGATGCCATTCGTCCTCTTCGAACGGTGTGCCCGGTCGGTGCAGCGTCACCGCTTTCCAGCCGTCCGAGTAGATCGCGCGATGGCCGAGCATCTCGTAGTACTGCGTCGTTCGCTCCGACGGTGCATCCGACTCTGCAAACGTGTATCTCATGCTGACGCCTTCGATCGGCATCTGCGGCACACCTTTCACCTCACCCGGCACCTCGACGTTCAGCGCATCAAGAATGGTCGGCATCACGTCGATGGCATGGTGATATTGCGTGCGGACCGTGCCGGGGTTCCCGAGACGTCCGGGCCAATGCAGGATGAGCGGATCGCGTATCCCGCCCTCATACGTATTCTGCTTGTAGAACCGTAGCGGACAGTTGCCAACCTGCGCCCAGCCTTTGGGATAGTTGTTGTAGAGATTGGGGCCGCCGATCGCATCCAGCTGATCGAGCATGTCCCGAGCGCGTCGGCGGAACCTGTTGAAGAACGCAAGCTCGTTGGTCATGCCGTGGCCGCCGCCTTCCTGGCTCGCGCCGTTGTCAGACATGAGCACAACGAGCGTGTTGTCGAGTTCCCCCGTAGCTCGAAGATAGTCGAGGAAGCGCCCGATCTGTGCGTCGGTGTGGTCGAGAAACGCGGCGAACGCCTCCTGCATGCGCGCAAACAGTTTCTGTTCCCCGGACGAGAGTTCGTCCCAGGCGGGAATACCGGGGTTGCGTGGCGAAAGCTCGGTGCCCGGCGGGACGACGCCGGTCCCGAGCTGTTTCTCGAACCAGCGCGCACGAATGACATCCCAGCCCTCGTCGTAACGGCCACGATACTTCGCGAGGTAGTCCGCCGGGGCCTGGTGAGGACTGTGGGTCGCGCCAAACGCAAGGTAGCTGAGGAACGGCCTGCTCGACGTCGTGCGCTGCGATGAAATCATTGCGATCGCATTGTCGACCATCGCTTCGGACAGGTGGTACGACGGGTCGCTTGGCGGATCGACCGGATGGTTGTCAATGACGAGCTCCGGTGAGAACTGATCGGTTGCCCCGCCGAGAAACCCGTAGAAGCGATCGAAGCCCCGCCCCAACGGCCAATGTTCCATGGGCCCGGCGGGCCCGCAGTCCTCCATGTTCGCGAGATGCCACTTCCCGAGCGCAAACGTCGAATACCCTGCTCCGCTCAGTACCTCCGCAAGCGTCGCGGCCCGGTGCGTAATGACGCCTCTGCAGTTCGAGAAGCCGGTGTCCACGTTCGAGAGAAAACGCATGCCCACCGAGTGGTGATTGCGCCCCGACAGCAGCGACGCGCGGGTCGGCGAGCAAAGCGCCGTCGTATGGAAGTTCGTGTAACGCAGACCACCCGCGGCAAGACTGTCGATTGCGGGGGTGTCGATGTCCGAGCCGTAACACCCGAAATGCGCAAATCCGGTGTCATCGAAGACGATGAGCACTACGTTCGGTGCGTCCGCAGGCGGTTTCGCCCTCGGTTCCCAACTGGGTGTCGCATTCACTGCATGCTGCACGTCTGTCAAGGCTGTCTCCTTTACGGTGCCGTTGGGTCAGGCGATCGCGCCACGGGCCATCAGGGCATCAAGGCGCGCGGCATCGACGCCCGCTTCGAGAAACACCTCCCGCGTGTGTTCTCCCGCGTCTGGGGCCGGACCACGAATCTCGATGTCAGCGCCACGCACGTGAAACGGTGCAGAGACGATTTCCATGGCCCCCGCGCGAGGATGGACAAGCAGACCAAACGCCCCCGATTCCCGCAGGGCCGGGTCCTCGACTACTTCCGGCATTTCGGCCACCGGTTCCCAGATGAGACCGGATGCATCGAGTCGCGCCTGCCAGTTCGCGAGCGTATCGGCGGCAAACATCGCCTCGATCTCCGGCACGATTGCGAGGCCGTGCTGGGCAAGTCCGAGGGTCGTCTGGAAGCGCTCATCGGTCGCCCATTCGGGACGCCCGACCATCTCGCAGAAGCGCGGCCAGTACGGCAGGGCCATCGGCATCACCAGCAGCAGCCAGCGCCCGTCCGAGGTCGGGTACACGTTCCAGATCGGATTACCCGGCTCCTTCCGACTCGTCTTGCCAGGCTGGCTGCGGTCGTAGAGCGCTGAATTGGCGTCACTCGCCATCGCCCAGAGCCCCGTGCGCTGCAGGGTCACCTCGACGAACTGACCCTCTCCCGTCTGATCCCGAATACGCAGCGCCGCCAGGATCGACGCGAGCATGTTGAGCCCTGTCAGTCGGTCACCGTAGCCGCCACGGGAGATCAGCGGCCCGTCGTCGCGATCGCCGAACGTCGACATGGCCCCGGAACGTGCCCAGAACGCAGTCTGATCGAACGCCTGTCGGTCTTTGTCCGGCCCGGTAGTGCCATATCCCGACAGCACCGCGTAGATGGAGGCAGGTGCAAGCCCGTGGATATCCCGGTCGGTCAGGCTGTAGCGTTCGAGGCGCGGACGGGTCAGGTTGGTGATGAACACGTCGGCATCGCGAGCAAGCCCGTGCACGAGTTCGAGCGCCTCCGGATCTTCCAGATCAACCGCGACTCCTCGCTTGCCCCGGTTATCGAACTGATAAGACGGGTGTACGAAGTCGTCCCCGAGAAGATCCGTGAACAACCGCCGGTAGGTGTCCCCACCAGGCGGCTCGACCTTGACGACCTCTGCGCCCATGTCCGCCATCAAAGCGGCGCAGCACGGCGCGGCGAGCCAACTGGCAACTTCCAGTACGCGTATTCCTTCGAGCGGTTTCATGGCGGACCCTCTGACCTTCGGCTCGGCAGTGTACCGCTACGCCAGCGGCGGCGGGGCCGGCCGCGCGCACGTGCGCGCGGTCAGACTCGCTGGTAGAGTCGAGGACGTCCCCTGAGCGGAGAACTGCCATGACGATTACTGTGACCCCTATCGATGCCACGCTCGGCGCCGTCGTCACCGACGTCAAGCTGGGTGAGCTTGACGACGCAACCTGGGAGGAGATCCACGCAGCATTCCTCGAGTACGGCATGCTCGTTTTTCCGGGCCAGCACATGAACGACGATGAGCAGGACGCATTTGCCCGCCGTTTCGGCGACATCGAACAACTGAACCCGCAGCAGAAAGGCGCAAACGTCCGCATCTCGAACGCGAAGCCCGACGGCAGCGTGGCCAAGCCGGACGACTACCAGTTCAAGGTCCTTCGCGGCAACGAAGGCTGGCACACGGACTCAACGTACATGCCGCTTGCCAGCAAGGCGGCCATGCTTTCGGCAATTACCGTTCCCCCTGAGGGTGGCGAAACCGAATTTGCGGACATGCGCGCCGCGTGGGAAGCACTGTCTCCCGAAATGCAGGCAAAGCTCGAAGGGCTCGAGGCGTACCACTCGCTGTATTACTCGCAGGAACGGGCCGGTTACCAGTTTAACACCGACAACATCTACGGCTTTCACGACAAGGGTGCGCCGCTCCGTGCCGTCGTGAAGGTGCATCCCGAGACCGGGCGCAAGTCCCTCTACACGGGGCGTCACGCCTACAACATCGTCGGCATTGATCCGAAAGAGTCGGAGGCGCTGCTCGACGGCCTGATGGAGGCGGCATGCCAGCCACCCCGCACGTACAAACACGCGTGGACGCCGGGTGACACGGTTGTCTGGGACAACCGCTGCGTCATGCACCGGGCGCGCCCGTACGATACGAGTCAGGCGCGTGTGCTGCGCGGCAGCCGGATCGCGGGTGACGCCGCCACCGAACTTGCACCAACCTTTGCGGACGAGCGGGCTGATACCTTCAAGCCCACCTCATCCAACAAATCGTCGCTTGCCGTCTGAACGACCGGAGTCCTAGCCGGGTCAGACGACCTTGCCCGGCCGCGCCTCGGTGTATCCGTTGGCGCCGTACACGACCTCGCCGTTGACCAGGACGGCGTCATAGCCTTCAGCGCGTCGCATGTACCGTCGCGCTTCGCCCGGGAAGTCATCAACAAACTCGTTGCGGGTAATAGCGACCTTGTCGGCGTCGAAGATGACGACATCCGCAGCCATCCCTTCCTCCAGCGTGCCCCGGTCGGTGATCCCCCAGTCCTTCGCAACTTCACCGGTCATGCGGTAGACCGCGCGCTCCAGCGACATGTGGTTCGTCTCCCGCACGTAGTGCGCGAGCATGTAGGTCGTGTCGCCCGTCCCGCAGAACTGCGTGATGTGCGCGCCCGCGTCCGACGCACCGAAGTGGCAGTACGGACTGTCAATCAACTCTGCGACCGCTTCACGGTCCGCGTTGATCACGCCCTTCAGTTCGAACTCCGTGTCCAGTCCGTCCCGGTTGGCAAGATCGAGCACCACCGCGCCGATTGGTTTGCCTTCTGACTCGGCGATCTCGGCGAGCTTGCGCCCCTGGTAGGCCTTGTTCTCCTTGCTGTAGACCTCGCCCACCGCCATGTTCGCGATGCCGAAGCCCCCGCCGCCGGGCCTCGGCACCATCTGCTCGACCAGTTCATCGCGATTTGCAGGGTCAGCAAACGCTTCGCGCCGGTCCTCGAGCGGCATGTCCATGATCGACTTCCACTTCGGGTAGCCGAACAACATCATGCTCGTTTCGGAGAGCCGCATGGCCATGTCGAAGGTGCGCGGCATGGTCTGCCCATATACACGTGCGCCGCGTTCATGCTCGGCGGCCAGCGCGGCGACCTGCACCGCTTCCCGCCCGGAGGCAAGGACTGGCTGCAGGCTGCACGGCACGCCAGCCGCAAGGCTGATGTCGCCCAGTTCGCGGATGTTTGCCTCGACCTGCGCGGGATCCATGAAATACGGCACGACCTGCCAGATGCCGCGTCCGGAACCCGACATCGCCTGCGCGAGCGCAAGCTTCTCGTCGATCTCGGCGAAACGGCTGGGCACCGGCTTCATCTGCTCATCCATGTCGACGTAGGACGAAGAGATGCCGAGCGCTCCGGCGGCCATCGCGTCTTCCACGATGCGACACATGGCATCGATCTCGTCTTTCGTCGCGGCGCGTTCCTGGGATGCCGCGCCCATGACGTAGTAACGGATCGCCGAATGCCCGATCAGCGCGCCAACGTTGACGCCCAGATTGCCCCGGATGAAATCGAGGTACTCCGGGAAAGACTCCCAGCTGAACGGGACAGCCGCGTCGAAGGTTGGCTTCTTGATGTCTTCGATGACCTGAAACATCGAGATCAGTTTGTCCTTCGCGCCGTCCGGGCGAACCGGCGCCAGCGAGAGCGAACAGTTGCCGATGACAACCGTCGTCACACCGTGTTCGAGGGACGGCGTCGCGAGGCCGTCCCAGCACAGCTGCGGGTCGAAGTGCGTATGGATGTCGATGAATCCGGGCGCAACCACCTTGCCGGTTGCATCGACGGTGTTCGCATCAGCGCCCAGTTCGGACGCGTTCACAACCTTGCCGTCCCTGATACCGAGATCGCCCTGTCGCGGCGCCGTGCCGGTACCATCGACAATCAGCCCGCCTTTAATAATCGTTTCCATGCTATCCCCCTCGTGTCAGACGTTCCTGAGTCTAACAGGGCACCCGCTCCGCATGCGGATCCTGCGCTGTGGCAAGCTGCGGGCGGGAGGACCGTATGCACAACTTCGCGAACGAGAAGACCGTGGATCTCGTGACGTACCGAAAAAACGGTCGAGCCGTGTCGACGCCGGTCTGGTGCGCCGCGGTGGGTACCACGCTGTACGCCTTTTCCAACGGTGCCGCCGGCAAAGTGAAACGCCTGCGCAACGGCTCTCGTGCACAACTCGCGCCCTGCACCAATGCCGGCAAACCAACGGGTGAGTACATCGACGCGCAAGCCTTTCTCGTCTCGAACACGACCGAACGCGAGCGCGCGCTGGCGGCGTTTCCCGGCAAATACGGGCTCGTGTTCCACGTCCTTTCCTTCTTCGGACGTTTGTCCGGGCGGCGCCGAAACTGGGTGGTGATCCGTATCGAGTTGGCTGACTGAGGCTTGGTACGCACGCTGCGGGTTAGACTCCCGACGCCCCGTTCACGAGCCATGCCCATGACCGTTCAGATCGTCTGCCTCATGATTGCCGCCGTCCTGCCCTACGCCATGGCGGGTGCCTCGGTACCGTTTCGGAACAGACAGTTCGGCAAAGTCGACATCGAGCATCCACGGGTTCAGGGAGAGAAACTGGTGGATGCGGGCGCGCGTGCCTGGGGCGCACAGTCCAACGCCTGGGAAGCCCTCATCGTGTTTGGCCTCGCCAACCTCACGGCCATGGTCGCGGGCGCGGATCCGTCTGGAATGTGGAGCATCGCGGCGCCGCTTTGGGTCGTTGCGCGGATTGGTCACGGTGTGTTCTACATCAGAGGCCAGGCCCGACTTCGCGTGGCGTGTTTCGTTGTCGGAATCGTCATGAGTCTGTGGATCTTCAGCCTGGCCCTCGTCGCCGCCTGAGTCGCGACGTCATTCGACAGACGGAGGCCCGACCGGGCATCGCGCCGCCCTCAACGTGATGCAGCGCGTTTCTTCACGTCGTGAGGAAAACGCGAGAACTCCGTGAAGCGATCGCCTGACCTCCCGAATACGCTGCCCCGTCTGACCACAAATGGAGTGAACGAATGACCTTCCGCAACCTGTGCACCGCGCTTGCGCTGGGCTTCGGTGCCTCGGTGGCGAACGCTGCCGACATCGAAATCGAGGCGATCGAGGCAGGAACCCTGCGCATCAACCTCGCCGGCCGGACAGTGACCGTCGACGGAAACCCGGTAGAGCTCACGTCGACCGAGTTCGATCTGCTGGTGCACCTGGCCCGTCACCCGGGGCGCGTCTTCAGCCGGGCGCAGCTGCTCGATCAGGTGTGGGGGTATCAGCACGCCGGCTACGAGCACACCGTCAGTTCACACATCAACAGGCTGCGGACCAAGGTCGAGGCCGACGCACGCCACCCGGACTACGTGCTGACCGTCTGGGGTGTCGGCTACAAATTCCGCGACTGATTCCGGAATTGAAGAGGAATACCCGACACAATCGCTTTAAGCACGACTGCTACTCATCGTCATCATCAGCTTCTTATCGTCATCATCAGCTTCGTCGCAATCGCGGCGCTTGTCGTCTGGGTGTCGCGACAGCTGACGACGGACTACCAGAACGAGGTGCAGCAACGCCTGCTCCGCGCACTGGCGCACCACATCATCCACGACACGACGATCGTCGTCGACGGTGTCCTGAACCCGGCCGGTCTCGAAACCGCCTTTCACAACATGATGATTCTGGGGCCCGCCTTCGAGTTCTACCTGCTCGACGCTGAAGGCAAGATTATCCAGCACGCCGCCAAGCCGCCATCCAGGGTGAAGCGGACGCACGTGTCGCTTGCGCCGATCCGCAACTACATCGCGGGCGCCCAGCTACCGATATTCGGCGATGACCCCCGTGGGCTCACCCGACAGAAAATCTTTTCGGTCGCCCCGATCGGCAAGCCCGGCGGGAACCTGTACCTGTACATCATCATTGCAGGCGAAGAGTACGACTCGGTGGCGGCCCTGGTCGGGAACAGCCACAGCGTCCAGCTTGCCAGTTGGACGCTCTTCGCGGGGCTCGGTGCCACGTTACTGCTGGCCCTCGGCCTCGTCTTGCAGTTCACGCGCCCGTTGCGCGCATTGCGGGATGACATCAACGCCTTCAGGGCGGACGGATTCACCACCGGTACCGTCCCGGACAATCGCTGGGACCCGGCGTCCTCGGGGGAACTCCACCAACTCGGTACGGCCTTTCAGGAAATGGCGGAATCCGTCGAGACCCAGTATCAGAAGGTGCGCACGACCGAACGCCCAGGATGTCATTCAGAAATTCCAGCTCGACGCGGACACGCGCAGGGTCCTGCTCGACGTCCGCCCGCAGGACCCTGCGCTGCGCGTCGACGCGGACCTCGAGAAACTCGAGCGGGTCTTCAGCAACCTCGTCGCCAGCGCGCTGCGGCACTGTACCGCCGGCGATGAAATCGCCATCGAGTTCAGCCAGGAGGCGGCGCAGGTTCGGGTGCAGGTGGACGACACCGGCAGCGGCATTCCGGAACAGGAACTCGACCAGATCTTCGAGCCGCACTACCGTGCGACCATCGCCCGCAGACAGGGTCAGAACTCCGGGCTTGAACTCGCCATCACGCGACGGCTACTCGAACTTCACGATGCCAGCATCGAGGTCACGAGCGAGCTCAAACGGGGCACCACCTTCTCGTTCGCACTGACAGCCATCTGACCGGATTCACTGGCTTGCATCTGAATCGGAGGCGGCCGCGCGGCGCTTGAGTTCCTGCCACATCGGGCCTTTCAGAATCGCACTCGGATGGCCGTTGGACCCGGTTGCCCACGCGTCCGAGTTGTCGAGCTGCAGCTCCATCATGTTCTCGAACCGTTCCCGCACGATCCCGAGTCCGTCGAACGGGTAGTCGTGATCGACATACGGTCGAACGTTGTCCGTGATCATGTAGAAGCGACCCGCGGCGATGTGGTCAAACACCTGCTCCGCGTGCCGTTCCGTCTGCATGGCAAGGCCGCTTCCACCCAGGGTTTGGGGCGCAAGTTCCGCCGCGTCGATGTCACCCCGCGCGACACCGGCGTTGACCGCGCTGGTGGTACCGAGGGCAGACTGGACGATGCAGGGACAGAGCACGTGCACGCGCACCTGCGGCGACCGGGCGGCCAGTTCGAACGAGAGCGATTCGCTGAGCGCAACGACAGCGTGTTTGCTCGCCTGGTAGGCCGCGCCGCCGCCGTCACCGCGCACCAACCCGCCGATCGACGCGGTGGTGCAGATGACCGAAGGCTCATCGTTCTCACGCAGCGTCGGCACGAACGCCTTGATCGTGTTGACGACGCCAAGCACGTTGACGTTCATGGTAGTCGCCCATTCTTCCACCGTACTCTTCAGGATCGTCCGGTTGAAGATGACGCCCGCGTTGGCAAACACCGCACCGATGCGCCGATCGGGCCAGGCGGTCTGGATGGACAGCAGACAGGCTTCGAGAGTTTCCGGCTGCGTGACGTCCGCAGCGAACCCCATGATCTCGACGTCGCTGAAGCGCTCCCTGAGTCGCGCTTCAGCCTGACGCACCAATGCCTCGTGAAGATCGACGACGACTACGTGCATCCCCAACCCGGCGGCATGTTGTGCAATCCCCCAACCGATGCCGTTATTGCCGGCACCCGTCACCACCGCGATCGTGCCCCGAAGTGTCCCCAGGTCCAGAGGTCCCTGCTGCTTGCTCATATCTGATCTCGCCTTCCCTTTTTGGGCGGCGATGCTACTACGCGCGGCAACGTACGCGTGAATCCCGGGTCACCCGACCCGGGCTGCGCGGGGCGATCGGATCAGCCGAGTACGACAGGATTGGCCACCGCGGCGGGATTGAGTGTCCCGTCGAGCGCCGCGAGCAGGTTCTCGGCGGTCTCGCGTGACATCCGTGTTGCGGCTTCGACTGACACGCCGGCACTGTGCGGCGACAGCATGATCCTGTCGCTCGCGAGGAACGGATGATCAGGCGCCGGAGGCTCCTCGACGTAGACGTCGATCCCGGCGCCGGCAATGGCACCGCTGTCCACCTCCTGCATCAACGCAGCCTCGTCCACGATTCCGCCCCGCGCACAGTTGATCACGAAACTGTCGGGGCGCAGCTGCGCAAGCTCCTCCTTGCCGACAATGCCCCGCGTCTCGTCGTTGAGCGGCGTATGTACGGTCAGGAAGTCTGTTTCGGCCAGCACGTCACGGAAATCGACAACAGGCGTACAGCCCGCTTCCCGTATGACCTCTGCGTCGACATACGGATCGCAGACGTTGACTCGCATGTCGAAGGCAAGCGCGCGCGGCGCGAGTCGCGTCCCGATCCTCCCGAAGCCCACGATCGTGAGGGTCTTCCCGGCTATGTCGACCGCAATCGGTGCGCTCCGCATCCCGAAGTCCGAATTGCGGGCCGCTTCGTCATAGATCCTGCCACGCTTGGCAAGCGACAGCAGGAAATACATCGTGTGCTCGGCGACCGACACGGCATTCGCGTTGATCGCGAGCATCAGCGGGATACGGCGCTGGTTGAGCGATGCAACGTCGACATTGTCGAATCCGACGCCGTGGCGCGATACGGCCCGCAGTCTGGTGGCCGCCGCCAGCACGTTCGGCGTCAGGCGTGCCGAACGAACGGCAATCCCTTCGACACCCTCGACCGCCGCAATGAGTCCTTCCTCCGTCAGTGATTCCGGGCGCACGAGTTCGACGTCGGCGCGTGACTCAAACAACTCGAAGCCGGCGGGCTGCAGCGGTTCGGTCATCAGGATTTTCATGGCGGCGTCCAGCGGGGTTACGACGGCGCGCACTAAACCACGTTCGCCTCCGGGCGACCACCGTTAATGACAGCGCTGATGGGGCTTGATCAGCGTCCGCCGCCTCACCACCATCCTCTGAACCCCTTGTGGCGACCGGAGGCGCCAAATCCTTGCCTGGCCAGGACCGAAGGGCTACATTCCCTGCGTCCAGACTTCCTGCAGGTGAGCGCATGCCGACAACCATCCCCGCACCCGATGCCAACAACGCCTGGCGCCTCGAAACTCCCGGCTCAGACGGCTGGACCGGCTCAGCCACACCCGGTGCCGCCAACAAATACTTCATGGTTTCCGCAGACGGCCACGTGCAGGAACCGGGCGACCTGTGGGCCACGCGGATGGACAAGAAATACCGCGAACGCCTGCCCGGCGTATCTGTTGATTCCAAAGGTGGCAAGTTCCAGAAAACCGAGGGGTTTCGTCCGCTGCGCCTGCAGAACATCAAGTTCGAGGGTCAGGACGCATTGCGTAATGGTTCGGGTGCTACTCCCTACGATCGCCTCGCCGATCTGGCCGCGGACGGCGTCGATGCCGAAATTCTCTTCCCGAACAAAGGGCTCGTGATGTGGGCCACGCCGGACGCGGAGTTCAGCCAGGCCATGTGCCGGGTGTGGAACGACTGGGCATGGGAGACGTTCGCCGACTACAACGATCGTCTGGCGCCGATGGCCTGTATCGCCGCCGGCGACAAGGCCGGCGCCATCGAAGAGATTCAGCGCAGTGCAAAGCGCGGCTTCCGCGGCCTCTCCCTGCCCTGTAAACCCGTGTGGGGACCGCCCGACCACGAGGCACCCAACTACAACCTCCCGGAATTCGACGATCTGTGGGCGTGCATCCAGGACGCGGACATTCCCGTCACCTTCCACGTCTCGACGGGGCGCGACCCGCGCACGTCACGCGGCAACGGCGGCGCGGTCATCAACTACGCGGTGCACTCGCTTGCACCAACCATGGAACCGGTTGCCAACCTCTGCGCGTCAGGCGTGATCGAGCGCTTCCCGAAGCTGCGTTTCGGCACCATCGAGGCGGGAATCGGCTGGGTCGCCTGGGCCCTCGCTGCCCTGGATGAAGCCTACAAGAAGCACCACATGTGGGTCCGGCCGAAACTCTCCCGACTCCCGAGCGAGTACTTCCAGACCAACGGCTTCGCGAGCTTCCAGGAAGACAAGCCCGGCCTCGACACCGCCGAGGAGCACGGCCTTGCCGACAATTTCCTGTGGGCCAACGACTACCCCCACCACGAGGGCAGCTGGCCACACAGCGAGCAGGCCATCGAGCGCTCGATGGGAGATCTCTCGGAAGACAGCCGGGCCAAGATCCTCGGCCTGAACGCCGCCCGCATCTTCGGCTTCGACCCCTCCCTCAGGAACAACGCCTGAGGGACCATTTCCGCGCGCCTCAGCCAGCCTGCAGGCGCGCGGCCGTCACATCCACCTCGCGCATGACGCGCAGCAGATTCTCGCCCCAGAGCTTCCCGATGTCCTCGCGCGAGTAGCCCCGGCGGACCAGCTCCAGCGTAACGTTGAACGTCTCGAGTGCATGGTTCCAGCCGGCGATACCTCCGCCCCCGCCAAAGTCCGATGCGATGCCGACGTGATCGATGCCGATCCGTTTAACGGTGTAATCGATGTGGTCGACAAGATCTGAGACCGCCGCACCCGGCCACTTCTGGTTGATCATCGCGCGGCCCTGCGAATAATTCGCGCGGGTGGCCTCGTCCATGTTGCGAAACGCTTCGGGGCTCGTCAGCCCGAGCGCCTCCCGGAGCCCCGTCAACGACGCGCGCTTTTCTTCCGGTATGGCTTTGAGATAGGAGTCGAACGCGACAATCTGCACGACACCGCCGTTCGCCTTGATCGCATCGAGTTGGTCATCATCGAGATTGCGGGCATGCCGGTACACGGCGTTGACGGAAGAGTGAGACGCGATGACCGGAGCGACCGACAGTTCGCTTGCCTGCAGCATCGTGTCCTTCGAGACATGTGAGATGTCGACCATCATCCCGACACGATTCATTTCCCGCACAACCTGGCGTCCGAATTCCGAGAGCCCGCCGTGCTCGGTTGCCTCGTCCCCCAACCGCTCACGGGGCTGCGCCGAGTCGCCGATATCGTTGTGGCCGTTGTGGACGAGGGTCATGTACAGCCCGCCCTGCTCACGGTAGGTCTCGATGAGCGACAGGTCCTGGCCGATGGTGTAGCCGTTTTCGATGCCAATCAGCGCGACGAGTTTGCCCTCCCCCCGCAATTGCTCCACCTCTTCGGCGCTCGTGGCCAGCCCGATCTGGTCCGGATAGAGCGTGGTCGCCATCCGCCTGATGGCATCGAACTTGGTCTGTGCGTCTTCTCTCGCCTTGGCATAGCCGGCTTCGTCTCTCGCGCCCTGACCGACATACACAATGAAAAACCCTGCCTTGAGCCCGCCCTTGCGCATCGATTCGAGATCGACCTGGGCCGTTGGACGGGAGGCGGGATCATCCGTCTCGGTTGCGAAGTCGAACGGAATGTCGATGTGCGAGTCGAGCGTGAGAATGCTGTCCTGTATCTCCGTGGCAACGGCGTCCGGAGTCGCTGGAGCGGACGCCTGCTGGTCGCAACCAGCCAGGATTGTCAGCATCCCCAGGGTCAGCCCCTGAAGCAGGGTCACTTTGTTCCGGACCATCTCGGCATCCTCAGCGCAAAACGCGAATTCTACTCCGGGTATAGCCTATTCGATGCGCAACCGCCGCAACGCGTGTCCCGGACGGCACCAAGACCGGCCCGACGTAGGGGCGCCAGACGGTCTCGTCGCCAAACCGGAAGCCGACCGAGGCACCTTCGGTCGCACTCGTGATGCGCAGGCGCCCGTCCCCCAGATGTGCAAACACCGGAGGGAGTGTCTGGGGCTGGCGGCCGGCCGGCCAGAGCGACTCGAAGTATTCCCGCTCGTCACCTGCACCCGTATCGTCGATGCGCGCCGCCCACAACTCGTACTCGTTGCGCAGAACCTCGAGCACGCGCGCATGCTCAGGGTCACCGGCAAGATTGTCGAGTTCGTGTGGATCGCTCCATGTGTCGAACAGTTCTTCAGCCGGCTTCGATTCGCGGAACCACTGCGCCTGGGCATCGGTCAGCGTTCCGGCCTCATGACCCGCCAGAAGCGACTGCATGCTGGCCATCTGTTCCCGATACCGGAGCGGGAGATAGTAGCCCTGGTCGGGCCGCAGATTGCGCAGGTACTTGAATCGCTGGTCCCGCACGGCCCGGATTGCGTCCGTGGTCTCATCGAACCGATCCGCGGCCGCGTAGACGTACGCGCGAGGCCCGGGATCCGCGGTTCCGAGGAACGCAACGCCCTGCGTCCAATCCGGGACGTCGATCCCCGCGAGTGACAGTGTCGTCGCCAGAAAGTCGACAAAACTCACGAGCCGCGACTCGGTATCTTCCTCGGCCGGGACGCGCCCTCCCGGCGGCCTGATGATCAGCGGTACGCGCAGCCCCGAGTCGTAGAGCAGGCGCTTTTGACGCGGCATTGGCCCGCCATGGTCACCGAAGAAGAAGACCCAGGTGTTGTCGAGCAGACGCGCGTCACGCAGTTCGCCAATGAGTCCCGCGACGGCACGGTCCATCTCGATCACGTTGGAGTAAAGGCGCCGATAGTCGGCCCGGGTTGCGGCGTCGTCCACGAGGTACGGCGGTATCGGCAGTTCCGCGTCTTCGGGAATGAGCAACGGTCTCTCCGGCCGTGCCCAGATCTGGCTCTCGTGCGACACACCGATGTTGAAGACGGCAAAAAAAGGCTGTGCAGCATCGGGGCGGTTCCGCCAGTGCGCCTGCGCACTGCTGTCGTCCCATGCCGTCGGCGGCGCGCGAAACTGATGATCTGCCTTCGCCATGTTGCTGGCGTAGTAGCCGTTTCGACGGAGGATTTCGCTCAGCATGCGCACGGGAGCCGGTGGTATCGCTTCGTACGGTAAGACACCGGCCGGCATTCGATCCCGGTACCGGGCGATCGTCTCAGGAGCAACCTCGCTGCGTACCCAGGGCCCGGTGCGCATGTGGTTGGCACCGATGTGGGTTGGATACATACCGGTTGCGAGGGCAGCACGGCTGGGCGCGCACACCCCGGACGTCGAAAAGGCATTCGTGTAGCGCACCCCTTCGCGCGCCAGTTCGGAGAGCGCCGGCGTCGGGGCCGTGGTGTCGCCATAGGGAGCAATGATCGGCGATATGTCCTCGGCTACGATCCAAACGATGTTTGGCTGCACGGCCCGGGCGTGCCCCGCAACGGAAAGGAACAGCGCGCAATGCAGGAGGACGATCAGTCGGACGGTTGGATTCGCGATAGCCATAGGCGAGCGAGTAAAATCGCTTCGCCATCCGATTTCAACGACCTGATCCGTGTCCAAGCCCGAGAACCGCCGCCGCGGCCGCGCGGACTTCGAGCGCCTGCTGACGATCTTCGGCCGCAAGCCCGTCCTCGAAGCGCTGCAGGACCAGTCGGTGAACGTCGTCCGACTGCATCTTGCCGACAGCAACCGCGACGGCGGCATCGTGCGCGACATCAGCCGCCTCGCCGCCGAACGGGGCATCGAAGTCCGCGGGCATACCCGGGAGGAACTCTCCCGAATATCCCGCAACCGACGTCAGGACCAGGGCGTCGCCGCCGACGTGGAGGTCCCCGGTTCGGGTCCGTTCCCTGACTTCATCGACAGTCATGCCGACACGTCGTTCGAACTCATGGCACTCGACGGCGTCACCAATCCGCAGAACGTCGGGCTGTGCATTCGCTCGGTGTGCGCTTCACCCTTCGACGGTCTGCTGCTGCCCCGGCGCGGCTGTGCCTCGGTGGACGGACTGGTCATCAAGGCAAGCGCCGGCACGGTGTTTCGCACCCCTCTGCTGCGCTGCGAGACCCTCGAAGCCGCGCTGCCCGCGTTCAGGGAATGCGGCACGCGCATCGTGGGTGTCGAGGGACACGCGGGTGCCATCCCATTACGGGAACTGCCTCCAGCACCCAGGACGATGTTTGTCCTCGGCAACGAGACGGAGGGACTGAGCCCCGCAACCCGCGAGTTGTGCGATCTCACCACGATGGTGCCGATGGCCCGCGGCGTTGAATCCCTCAATGTCGCTGTAGCCGCGGCCCTCGTCGCACTGCGCTCCGTGGTCTGACACAGCCAAACGCTTCCCCGCGGTCGCTATCGAACGCTTCGTGCAGTCGCTATGATGCGATGCCTACACACTCAAGCGGAGCCTGCCAATGCCCTGGGATCACGGAGCACTGCCCGAACCTGTCACACCCGAGTCTGAAGGCATGGACAGCGAACGCTTGTCGCTGGTCGACGGTTACCTGCAGGGCTATGTCGATCAGGAGAAACTGGCCGGCTCATCCTTCGCGGTGATGCGTCGCGGCCGCCTCGTCTACTACAACGCGTTTGGACACGCACGTCGCGAGACCGAACAGCCGATGGCTGCCGACACCATCCATCGCATCTACTCGATGTCGAAACCGATCACCTCCGTTGCACTCCTCACGCTCTACGAGCAGGGCAAGTTCCAGCTCGACGACCCGATCGAGAAATACCTGCCGGAGTTCGCCGAGATGCGGGTCCTGACCGGCGGCAGCGCGGCGCAGCCCGTGACACGACATGCGACAGCCTCGATCACGCCGCGTCACATCATGACCCACACCGCCGGCCTGACTTACGGCTTCGAAGGTGTGCCCCATGCGGTCGACGAGATCTATCGTTACCGCAAGATTGGCAACGACAAGCAGACACTTGCCGAGTTCACCGAGGCCCTCGGCAAAGCGCCCCTGCGCTTCGATCCCGGCACGTCGTGGAACTACAGTTACGGCACGGACGTGCAGGGCCGCCTGATCGAAGCGCTCTCCGGCATGCGCTTCGACGACTACCTGCAGTCCACCCTGTTCGACCCACTGGGCATGCTGGACACGTCATTCACGGTTGCGGCCGACAAAGCTGACCGTCTCGCCAACAACTACACCCGGCCGCGCGGCCCGCTGGAACTGTTAGAAGACGCAACCGACAGCCCGTACCTCAGGCAGCGTGTCTTAAAGTCAGGGGGCGGGGGGCTGACATCGACCCTCCCCGACTACATGCGCTTCGGCCAAATGCTCGCGAACAAAGGTGAACTGGACGGCGCCCGTGTCCTCGGCCGCAAAACCGTGGAGTACGCCACAAGCAACCATCTGCCGGGCGGCGCAGATATGGAAGCCATGGGCGCGGGCGGTTTCGCGGAGTCGGCATTCCGCGGCGTCGGCTTCTGTCTGATCGGCTCGGTGTGCGTCGACCCGGTCGCCGCACCCAACATGCAGTCGCTTGGCGATTACGGCTGGGGCGGCGCGGCAGGCACGCGCTTCTGGGTCGATCCGCAGGAAGACTTGATGTGCGTCTTCATGACGCAATTCATGCCCGGCGGGCGTTACCCTGTACAGGAGTACCTGCGACACCTCGTACTGCAGTCGATCGTGGACTGATCGCCCAGGCTGTAGCTCTCGCTGATGCGCGTGGGCGGCTACTCGCCTTTCCACACGGGGTCGCGCTTCTCCATCCGGGCCAGCATGCCTTCAGCGGCGTCGGCGCTCCTTCCGGCTATTGCGACGAGCGCGTCCACGTCGTCGTGGGCAATGTTGTCGCGAAACGCCATTTCACGCACGAGCAGCGCCTTGATGGCGCGCAACGAGAGCGGCGCGTTCTTCGCGAGCCGGCTGATCAGGGTGCCGGCTTCAGCCTCGAGCCCATCTGGCTCGGCAATGCGGGAGATGAGCCCGAGTTCGGCCATCCTCGGTGACGGGATCGGATCTCCCAGCAGGAGAATCTCGCGCGCCCCAACGGGACCTGCCACCTCGAGCAGTCTCTTCGCGAGAAACCAGGACGGCGCCAGACCGATCTGCGCGAGCGACATGCCGAACGCCGACCGTGTGCTCGCAACGACGAAATCCGTGTGCAGGGCAAGCTCGCAGCCGCCTGCGATCGCAGGCCCCTGCACGACTGAGACGACCGGCAGAGGCCAGGTTTCCACGGCGTGAAACACGGGTTCAATGGGCTCCCACTGATCCCGCGGCTCGCGGAGATCCCGTCCCGCACAGAACACCTCTCCGATCGAGCGGATCACGGTCACACGCTCCGTCTTGCTCGGCTCGCCGGCGAACGCCGCCGCCAGCCCCGTCAGCATTTCGCCGTTGAGGGCATTGCGCTTTTCCGGCCGGTTGAGCAGAACGGTACGAACGCCATCTGCTTCAGTCACTTCGATCATTTGAATCTCTCCTCTCTCAGCTGGCGCTGACAATCCAGCATGCGGCGGCCATCCTGATCCCGCCATCGCCCATTCGGTCACCCATGAGAGTGGTTAGTTCGTCTTTCACCCTCGCGACGACATCAGGTGTCTGCCCGACAAGCAGCCTAGAAGCCGGACCAATCTCCGACACGAACAGCATCGCCTCATCCACCGTACGACCAACCGTCAGGTCCAGGTCGAGGGGCGCGACCTCGACGTTCGCGAAACCCGCGTCCTGCAGAATTCCCGAGACCCGGACCTTGCCGGCAAATGCAAACGGCCCCGGGGCGAGCGGGTCCGGTGCCTCATCCGGCCGCGGGACATGTTTGAAGACGGCCGCGGTCGGCTCCGATATCCAGGGATTCTCCTGCGCCGCACGCCAACACACGAAGGTCACACTGCCGTTTGGAGCCAACTGACTCCGGATGTGCGCGAACGCGCGCGTCGGGTCGGCAAAGAACATCACGCCAAACCGGGAAAACACGTGGTCGAATGGCGCATCGAAGACGGCGCTCGACGCATCTGCCTGCCTGAAGCTGACATCGAGGCCACGCGTCGCCGCCCGGTCACGCGCGCGGGCCAGCATGGGCCCCGAGACATCAACCCCGGTCACCTGGGTACCACGCTCGGCCAGCACAAGGGACGTATCGCCACATCCACACCCGACATCGAGGACCCTTGCGCCGTTTGCAGGCGCGAGGATGTCGATGCCGGCCAGACCGAGCGGCCCCAGCATCGCGTCCATCTGGGTCTGATAGTCCGACCACTTGGAACCGGCGTCGCCGTCCCAAAACTCAATCTGATCCTGATTGTCCATTGCTGCCAGTTCTGGCTCCTGGATGAAAGGGTCACAAGCGCGACGCGATCCCGGCGCGCCCACTGTGGAGCGCGATGATGGCCGGCATGTCTGCCCCCGGCGTTTTGCCGATTGTTGTTCGGGAGGCGACCGTTCCTAAGCCTTGTTCGGATTGACCAGGTACTTCTCGCCCGTCGCCTGTCTTGCGTAGGTCTGAATCGCATCCACGGTCAGCATCTCGGCCAGGGAGACCTCCGCCGTGTAGTGACTCGCGAACGTCGTGTGAATCTCGTCGGCGACGCGCTGGCGCAGCGCCTGCGCCGCGTCGTTGCCGATGCGCGCGAGGAACGGTGGCAACAGCCATCCGCCAATCCCCCAGGCCATGCCGTAGGCGCGATTCAGCGTCGTAGGCTCGCGACTCAGGCCACCGTAGATGTAGACCTGCTTATGGGTCGTTGAACCGTAAGGGCCGCCCGCGCCGCCCCCCTTCGCCGAAAGCGCCATCTCCATGCACGTGAGGATGTCGCTTGTGGTTCGGCCGCCCCCGATGGCATCGAACCCCAGCGTCGCGCCCGTCGCCGCGAGCGCGCTCGTCAGATCCTCGAGATAGCTGTCCTTGCTCGAATCGACCACATGGGTCGCGCCAAGTTCGTTCAGCAACTGCACGTGTTCGTCACGGCGCACGATGTTCACGAGGCCCACGTCATCAGCCAGACAGATCTTGACCAGCATCTGGCCGAGGTTGGAGGCGGCCGCCGTGTGGAGCAGCGCGGTGTGGCCTTCGAGACGCATCGTCTCGACCATGCCGAGCGCGGTCAGCGGATTGACGAAGCACGACGCACCGTCACGGGCACTGGTGCCGTCATTCAGCACGAGACACTGATCGGCGCGGGCAATCCGATACTGGGCATACATCGCGCCACCAAGGACCGCGACCGTCTTGCCGACAAGCGCCTGCGCATCGGCGCTGTCGCCCGCGGCCACCACTTCGCCCGCACCCTCGTTGCCAACCTGCAGGGCTTTGCCAACCCGCGGTGCCATCGCGGCACGGAATTTCTCAGGGACGTCCGCAGTGATGACGGGTCGCTCCGCTGTCCCCGACGCGCGTGCCGTGGAGACGTCGGCCATGCCGATGAGGCCGCCCAGGTCCGATGGGTTGATCGGCGTGCCCCCGACCTTGATGAGCACTTCATCGGGTCCGGGATCGCGAACGTCGACCTCATGCAGAGCCAGTTCGAGCTGGCCGGCTTCGGTAATGAGAGATTTGAGCTGCAGTGCCTGGGGCATGGGCCTTTCCTGTGCTGAGAAAACGGCCCGATCGTATCACCAATCCCCTTCGGGTCTGCCTCAGTCGGGCACGTATCGCGGGCGCGTACCGGCGACGGTAACGCGCCACATCCTGCGAACTTCACCTTCCGGACGGTTCATCACGGGGTAGTGTTGGGCTGCGCGGTTGTCCCACATGACGACGTCACCTTCGCGCCAGCGATGGACGTAGCAGAACTCGGGCTGGTGCGCGTGGGTCGTCAGGTAGTCGAGTAGCCCCGCACTCTCGAGCCGTGTCATGTGCGCAAAACGCCGTGTGAACTCGTGATTCACGAACAACGCCTGCCGGCCCGTTTCGGGATGGGTGCGCACGACCGGGTGGACGGCGTCTTCCTTCGGGCGCCCGTGCGAGCTTGCGTCGTGAACGGCTTCGAGTCCGCGAATCATCGCCTTCATCCCGTCGGACAGTGTGTCGAACGCGACGTACTGATTGGCGAACGCCGTTTCGCCGCCCCGTGAGGGCAGCTGCTGCGCGGCCAGGATCGAGATGGCGGGCGGCGCTTCGTCGAACGTCGCATCCGAGTGCCAACGCCCTTTGCGAATGCCGTCCGGCAAATTGATCGGCAAGACCTGCTCATTCTCTTCAATGCCCGGCGCATGCGGATAGAGATACAGGTCACCGAAGCGGCGCGCGAACGCAGTCTGCTCGTCTGACGAGAGCGATTGACCGGGAAAGACCAGCACGAGGTACTCGAGAAACGCGACACAGACTGCCTCGAAGTCGGCGTCACTCAGATTCGCGAGGTCCACCTCGACCTCCGCGCCAATCACCCCAGCAAGCGGCGTCACCCGCACCGAGCCGGACTGTTGCGCATTGATGCTTGCCATGCGAAGCGCTCCTTTCATCGAGCCCATCAACATAGCAGCAACCCGTCAGGTCGTCTCGGGATTTCGCCGGACGCCCGGGATCGTTTAGTCTCTTCGCTGCCCCAACCCTAGGCGGATTCCGCAATGTCAGAAGTCAGAAGACCCCAAGCCTATTTCGACACGCTGTCCCCGGACGCCATCTCGGACAGACTCGCACCAGTCATCGAGGAACTTGGTCTCGGGGAAAACTGCCGGCAACTGGCAATGGAAGGCTGGACCGTTGTCGAGAACGTGGCCGACGCGGACTTCAACAAGCGCTTCCGCGCAAAGATCATGGAGAGCAAGGGCGGCAACATGTTGCTCGCGAAAGACCCGATCTATACCGAAGCGATCACCATGCCGAAACTGCTCGCCATGGCTGAGTATTCGGTT